>CAMVNA010000001.1 GCA_947168725.1 uncultured bacterium
GTGAGGCGTCAGATTTACAGTCTGATGCAATTGACCGCTCTGCCATCTCCCCATACTGTTTTAAAGAGCACCTTAACTGAATGATGTCGTATCCAGATTTGTAGGGTCTGAAAATGAAACCACTCAAAACATAACAAGTCCTCATACAACCACCAACCCAAATCAGATTAACATCCACATTTGTCTAGTACCTCACAAATGCTCATCAGCCCATCTATTTCTTCAGAATGTTTCAACTAAATTTGCTGAATAATATATCGTAGCTCAACCTAAAACCATAATTAGAAGTCAAAGTACAATACGTCAGAACATTCTACATAGATCTAGCCGAATAAACGTTAAGATAGCGGATAACGGGACTTGAACCCGTACAAGCAGAGCTGAAGTCTGCTATGCTACACCAACTACATCATATCCGCATAGCGTTTCCCAACTGCTATAATTAACAGTACCAGAATGTATAAAAAAATCCATACAAAAATCAAGAGTATTTTATATTATTTTATATATTTTTTGAAAAAATGGTTGTAAAAAATAAAAGGTGGTTTCCCTTGCATCGAAATATGAAAAAATTTTTTATGAGTTTTTGTAGGTTATAAGCTATAAATTTTTTATATATAAAAAGTTACCAATAGATATATTAGATGGAACCTGATTCTTTTTTTTAATTTTTGAAATTAGCAATATATTTTAATTATTTTTGTGTAATAAATTTTGTCCACACAAATTAAATAAATTTTAATATATTGACTTTTTTATCTTTTTTCTTATATATAGTGATATAAACACAAACTAAATAATTCTATACATTATGTTCATCTTTTTCGTCATTTGCGCCACACTTATGTGGATATTCGGATTTGCTGCTAGAATCTCTTTCTGTTTTAAGGAGGAATATAAAAAGCACTACAGCAATTTGTTTGAAGAAGGCGGCTTTCACAGACCGTACAATTGGGGCATATCTAGGCAAACAAACCATGATATTTATGTAAAATTTAAGTGCTTTACGTGGTTGTTTGCATTTGTTTCAATCGTATCTGGGGTTTTTGTCTGCGATATCCTACCCTTAATTGCGATAATTACTGTTCCATTTGTGATTGTCTTGCCATTGGGTGAAACGATTGGTATACATTTATGCAGAATTTTGGTAAGGAAACAATGTAAAAAGTTCGAAATCCCTTACCCCAAGCTTCAATCTGAATTGCCTTGATTAAAAAAATCTTCATGGATTTCCGTGAAGATTTTTGATTTACTTTAAATTATTAGTAGATTTTAAAATCCATAGTTTTTTCTACTTGTTGAATTTCATCAAAATCTAGACTTACTTTTATTGTGAAAATTCATTGTTTAGTGAAAAAATGCTCTGTTTCTGCACAAGCTCTTCATTGACATGTATATGTAGGAGTTCCATCTCAAAAATCTCGTGTCATCGTTTCTGGCAATCAATCAAATTCTGCTAGAAAACTTACATTTGTATTATTAGGAGCTTGTCTGGATGGATGACTAATTGACTGCAAATCTAGAGTTACAAGTCATTTCTTTACATGAAGTTTTGGTCCCGTAATCACTTTGGTTTCTCATTTTAAGGTTGTTACTGTTACTTTTGGCGTAAATATTCCATTTTCTTTTGAATAATCGTAGTTATATGTATGAACTACTACTCAGTTTTGCTGATTCTTCTTTACTTCTCCATCTCAAAAATCCCAAGTAAAGTATACAATTTCATCTCATGGAATATTTATTTCCGTTTTTGATGCATCTAAAATAACTGTTAATGGAGAGAATCATTCAGAAATTGGTTTTCTTTCTTTTGTATCACTTTCACTAGACATAATTGACAAATTTCCAACAATATCTGCTTTCTTTGCTGTAAATTTAATAACCTTTGTTGCATCACTTATTCAACTACTCTTATCTGAAACAATAATCCTTAGTTCATATATTCATTCATCTGGAACTGTAAATTCGTATGTATTCTTATCTTCCATTAAAGCATGTGTATTTTTACTTCATTCAGTAGCTTCTTCAAAATATACCGCTTTGGATAAATCATTTGTGGATGGCGATATGGATTGTATTTTTAATTGATATGTTTGAGGTACTGACTCTAAATTTATTTCTGTACAATTGTTTTTGTCTGAACTTTGAGAATTACATATATCATTAAATTTTCATGAATCTGAATCTTTTTCTTGTAATGAATACTGCACATTAAATTCTTCTTTTTCTAGTTGAATCAAATCAGATTCACATTGTCATTGTTTTGAATCAACGGTTACATAATCTACAACTACTACATAGTTTCATTTATCAGGGAATTCATAAACGACTTTTTGACCTTCTTCTTTTAATTCTTTTAAAACCTGATTTGTTGCCCTATTTCGTATAGTGTATTTATAAGATGAAATAGTCGATGACGATGTTCCATCTATAAAATTCGTAACAATTTGGAATTTGTTAGATCATGGAAATCTATCTATATTAACTTCACATATTGGAACATCACTTTGCTCTACCCTTACTGGAAATCTATACCGTACATCATCTTTTATTTCAGGGAATTTATATGTCACATAATAAACTTGTGGCATTTTATACAAATAATCAAAATTGGATTGATTAATTCTATCACTAACAAAGTCTCCATCCATGTCCCACTCTACTTCATATCATTTTGTGGAAAAATCACGGAAAACTTGGTTAGTATCGATTGTTACTTTCGCTGGTGCTTTTCAAAGTCTAAATTCTCCGTTTTCGCTTGATATTTTATTTACCGTATTACTTGATGAGCCTCCTGTTCTATCTATTTTATAAATTGATACTTCTGATGTAAAATCTAATGATTCTAGGTTATATTGTACTGTTTTTCTTTCCTTTGAAATAGTATTATCATAAGTTATTTCGATAGAATATGTGTATGTTCACTTCTCTGAATATAAACATGTTCATCAGAATTTATACCGTCAATATCTATCTGTTTCATTAAAGTTTAAGTCCAAACTTGTCTCATCTTTATTTCCACACAAGAGTCTAATATCGACGATTTCGTATCCTCATGGAAGCTCACTATTTGTTAATTCTAGAAGTTTATCTTGTCTAAGAGAATATGCTATTTCTGCTGGAGCTATAAGTGGATAATTTTCACCTATCCCTTCCATATTTTCATTATTGTATGGATGTAAGAATTCATCTGTTCATTCATCTTCTACTCTTCAGACGAGATAGGGTTGAATGATATCAAAATCATTTTTTAATTCTGTTTCAATTTTTCATATCCATCAAAACACAATTCACATCAATGCTCACACAGCTCATGCTCATATAACTCATCAAATTAATCATCGTATAAACTTTCATTTTCATTGATTTCTTACTGTAATCAATCTGTAAATATTTGATATAATCACTCAAAGCATCAAAATAATAAGGCTTCAGAATAACAATCCTGTAAATGCTTGTAACAACATCTTAGCAGTTGAAGCCTCAACTCAAATTCATAATAAAGCGTTTGGGTTTTTGATTAATGATGATAGTGTTACGAGAAATCATGCAAGTATGAGTATTAAAACTATTCCACATCATATCGCAACTTTTTTTCGTGAAAAATTAGTTACTGATCATTTCTTTATTTCTGTTGGTTTATTTACCTGTACCTGAGTATATCATAGAGATTGTAATTGCTGTTTTCATTGTACAAAAAGAGCATTAAGCTGATCTAATTGTGCTTTTATTTGATTCACCTGTTCGATAGGCAAATTTGGAGTTTTTTTTACGTAATCAACAAGTTCATTATATTGTTTTTGATATTGCTGTTGCTGAACAAGTAATTGTTGAATCTGCATAGATGCGCTTGGTTGTTGTGCAGATTGTTGTGTTTGGGTTGATTGTCATTGAACTGGTTGCTGAACTTGTCCAGGTTGTGGCTGAACAGGTTGTTGATTTAAATTCTGATTTGTTTGATTTTCTTCCATTTTTGTTTTGTTCAAGGAAATAAAGTTTCCAAAATAATTATATTCAGAAACGTTAAAAAAGTCAAAAAAAATCAGACTTTTATCGTTATTTGATTTGACTTTTAATGATATTTTAATCTTTGAATGAAGTTTGAACTATACGTATATTGAAATGGAAGGTTTTTACTTCTTCAAAACTTAGTTTATCTCCAAATTCTTTTTCTAAAATTTCAACCTGTCGAGTCATCATTTCTAGAAACATCATCACTTTTCAGATTTTTAATTCAGATTTAAATTGAAATAATTGGTTAAACATTTGTCTATAATAGTCTAGTCAGTCATTTCATCATACGAATGCCATCCTTGGTTCTCGTTTTTGCACATTGTCTGGTGAATTTTCATCAAAAGTTTCATCAGGAATATATGGGAGATTTGCTACTAATGTAATTAGCTTGCTTGTATCTAATGTTTTATCGGAAATGAAAGAAACCAAATCAGACTGTAAAAATTCATGCTCATATTTCTTTTCAATCAGATTTTCATAATTCTTTTGAGCTACAAAAAGTGCTCCAGTGGAAAGATCTGAAAAATATATTTGGTCATATGAATTTGGATTTTGTAAAAGAACAGAGATTCAAAGTACTCCACATCACGTTCAAATATCTAATAATATTCATTTCTGATTTTTAGAATCTAAGTTTTCTTTGGTATATTCTGTAACCGCTGTAATCATGTATTCAGTTTCTGGGCGAGGAATGAGTGTATTTTCATTAACGATAAATGGAACTTGAAAAAAATCTACATGTCCGAGTATGTATTCCATAGGCTTTTTATCCTCAACATATGAACGATAGTATGTCAAAATCTGATCGACTTCTGGTCCAGAAATCTCTTTATCCATTTGCATCCACATTTCTTCACGAGTGATTTGGAGTACTTCTTGGATAAACTTCTCTAGAACAAATTTTTGTTTATATTCAGGATTCTGTAATAAGTCTTGTAAAAGCATTATTTGATAATTCTAGTTTAGTTAAAATATTGAGTGATAGGATACAGTTATAAAATTGAAAAACAAGAAAAAAGAAAATAAAAAAGCCCCCCTTTGACAAGGGGGAAGGAACGAAGTGACAGGGGGATAATATCCCTCCGCCCCGATAAATCGGAGCACCTCCCTTATCACAAAGGGAGGCTATACTTTAGTAATTATTTGTGACTAAACTTCGGAAGGATCTAATGTTAATTCATCTAATTTCTCTTCCAATACCTTTATTCTATCCTGAAGATCTTGAATTTCTTGCTCTTTCTTAATCTTGTCTTCTTCATCCTCTTTCATCTGAATATCGAAATCTTTTAGATTTTCTCGTCAAGTATAATGTTTCATTCTTTCAGAATCCATTAATCATTTCTGCTCAACTTCTGTTAATTGTGAATTGATTAAAGTGAATTCTCATGTTTGATCATCGATATTATACTCTATTTCGATAAAGAAGTTGAAGAATTTATCTGAATATTTAGCCAATAAACTATTATCATTTCGAACATTGATTGAATCCAAATTCCGGTAATTATCCACAATATAATCTCATGCATGAGAAGATACACTCCAAACAGAGTTACTTCACTTCAATGGAACTATTTCATCAGCCATTTCTTGTAAATTTTGCCTAGCTATGTTGTATCTATCTTGAGCATTCACACTTATTATACATGAGAAATTTTCTGATTTTTCATTATATCTTATTGTTTCACATACATGATAAGAATCTCTTGCCCGTGAAGGAAAATCTTCTAAGTCTGCCGCATATCACTTATTCAATAGCTGAATATCTAAATCTTTTGGCACATACAAATCAATTGAAATATTCATAGGAACTGCTGGAGTTTTTTTGCTGAATAATGTTCTGTTTTTTAATCTAATTGAAAGAAAACTATCTCATTCCCAATCATAATCAATATCTGAAAGATTTTCTTTTACCTGTGAAATATATTCTTCATTAGAATTTTTTATACTAAACGAATAAACTACTTTTAAATTATTATCGTCTGATGGAAATATATTTATAAATCTAGGTTCACTAACTATAGCATTTTTTAATAAAGAATATGGAATATCTTCAATCAATATGTTTAGCTTTTCGTCATTGCTTGGAATTTCGATTTTGGCTTCTTTAGTTATTTCATCTAAATCAGTCCATGAAACATTTCAGATTTCTCTTATTTCCCATAAACTAATTATTGCAACAATTACTGCTAATAATCCACATCAAATTGCAATAATCAGACTTATACTATTTGAAAGTTTCTTTTTAATCAATGATCAAATAGATGCTAACAATAATAAGAAAGCTGAAATTATTCAAGATATCACTCACCATTTGGTAATCGATGGAATAAGTGCTAAATAATCAATATTTCATAGTGAGAATCAATTTCACTGGAAAAGTCATCATAACAAACAATAAAGCAATACTCACAATCAAATAATTAATGTAATTAAGAACAAAGATCGATAAATTAGGAAGCAATATTTAACAAATGTCCATAACGGTCAAAGTAACTTCTTAAGAAATCTGATACACGAAGGAATTGCAGTTTTTACTACTCGTTTACATATTCAAAAGAATCGAGTAAAGAAATTTGCGATAATAAATCTTAAATCTCTAATCTGAGTTGCAAAATATACTAATGAACTACAATGCTTGTATTCTTTATCTTTAATAGGGAATATCAAAGCCAACAAGATATAACCCCAACAGCAACATATTCACAAAAAGCACATCTCGGCATCATTAGAGAAAATTAAGAATGCTCAAAACAAAGCTAAGATTCTCCAAATTCGTCTATTTATCCATGTTGCTTGTCCAAACATAGCACAAACTCAAAGAAGAATGGATTTGTCACGAGGCCTAGTCCAATTCGTTTTTTGCAGCTTTTCATACCACTTTAAATCAGATTTATTTTCATTTCTTCTGCTTGATTCTGGAGTATTCTGAATTAATGTCGTTTCTGATTCATCTTCAAAAATATCTTCAGGCTCTCAAATAGAATTAACAATCTGAACGACCTTTTTTTGAGAGATTTCTCATTTTAGTTCGAATAGTTTTTCGAGGATACTCTGGTAAATATCATCTACCAAATCATCGGAAACATTATGAGATTCTGCATATTTTTTGATTTTTGAGATATACTTCTCCAAAAATTCTTTTGCAGAATCTTCCATTTTGAATTTCTGTCATTGAAATTTGAATTCAGTCATTTTAATGAAATAATATAATAAATTATTTTCTTGTCCCCCCCTTCGGTAAGGAGGAAGGAGCGTAGCGACAGGGGAATAAAATCCCTCCGGCTCACTTTGTTCGCCACCTCCCTTACCACCTTTAATTTACAATCTGATTTACACTATCGCTTAATCACTTCCAAACCTGATGCATCACATCCAAAGTTTCCTGTCATCTTTTAGTAAGTCTATAATATTTTCTTGGAGGTCATTGAACTGATTCAACCCAGACGTATTCAAGCAATTTTTCAGACTTTAAACGTGAAAGTAATGGATACATAGTTCACTCCACCACTATCATATTTGCATCTTTTAGCTTTTTGATAATATCATTTGCATATACATCACCCTTTGAAATAATGCTAAGAATAAGATATTCTAGTATTCACTTTTTCATCTGGGTTGTGATTTTTTCAGCTTCTCACATTGATTTTAAGTTAGTTATTATAAATTTTATAGTACCTTGTATAACATAGTATTATATATTTTAAGAATGTATGCAAGAGATTTTTTGAAAAAAAGAAAAACTCTGACCGAAATCAGAGTTTTAGATTCAATAGTACTAGAAAGAAATTGAGTAACCAGATGTATGATAGGTTATAAGTTGTTTTTTCAAAATTAGAATGGTAGTCTATCCCCACGTTCCCGTAGGGATGCCTTGTTACGACTTAACCCCAGTCACTGATTTTCTCCTTAACCCACATTGTAAGTCTTCAAAGAACCTCAGCTCCCATGGTTTGACGGGCGGTGAGTGCAAGGAACAGGGACGTATTCACGGCAGTATGGCTGACCTGCCATTACTAGCAATTCCAACTTCATGTAGTCGAGTTCCAGACTACAATCCGAACTAGGGGTAGGTTTAAAGATTTGCTCCACCTCGCGGTATTGCTTCTCGCTGTACCTACCCATTGTATTATCTATGAGGCCCTAGATGTAAGAGGCATGAGGATCTGACGTCATCCTCTCCTTCCTCTCGGTTACCCGAGCAGTCTCCTTAGACATACTAACTAAGCACGAGGGTTGCGCTCGTTTCCAGACTTAACTAGACACCTTGCGGCACGAGCTGACGACGACCATGCACCACCTGTGCAAAGCTCTGTATTGCTACAAATATCATACTTTCATATGAGACACATTGCATGTCAATTCTAGGTAAGATTCTTGGCTTAGTATCCAATTAATCTAGATAATCCACTGCTTGTGTGTTCCCCCGCCTATCCCTTTGAGTTTCATTCTTGCGAATATACTACCCAGGCGACTTGCTTAACTCGTTAGATTACGGCACTCCGACCACAAGGATCGAAACACCTAGCAAGCATAATTTACAGTTTGGACTACCGGGGTATCTAATCCCGTTTGCTACCCAAACTTTCATCCCTCACCGTCAAGTTAATCATAGTTAGCTGCTTTCGCTTTCGGCGTTCTTTCCGATATCAACGCATTTCACCGCTCCACCGGAAATTCCACTAACCCCCAATAACTTCTAGATATGCAGTATCCATTCCCTTTCCACGATTGAGTCGTGGGATTTGAAAACAGACTTACATATCAGGCTACGGATACTTTACGCCCAGTAAATCCGGATAACGCTTGAGACCTACGTATTACCGCGGCTGCTGGCACGTAGTTAGCCGTCTCTTATTCTTGGTGTACCGTCATTCGTCTTCCACCAAAAAAGAAGTTTACACACCGTAATGCTTCATCCTTCACGCGGGATCGCTGCATCAGACTTTCGTCCATTGTGCAAGATTCCCCACTGCTGCCTCCCGTAGGAGTATGGGCCGTATCTCAGTCCCATCGCGGCTGGACATCATCTCAGACCAGCTACCTGTCATAGGCTTGGTGAGCCGTTACCTCAACCAACTACCTGATAGGACGCACCCCCCTCCTTAAGCGATAAATCTTTCCTCGCATCGGCATTTCACCATCGTGAGCATATTGGGACTTAGCTACGTCTCCGTAGTTGTTCCCATCTTAAGGGCAGGTTAGGCACGCGTTACTCGCTCGTTTGCCACTAATTCTACTATGTATTGCTACAACGCAGAATCCGTTCGACTTGCATGTGTTAGGCGTTCCGCTAGCGTTCATCCTGAGCCAGGGTCAAACTCTTCAAAAAAGTATACATCTGTACTCAATCTCTTTCTCGTACTATTAAAGATCAAATCTTTGTATGAACTCTCGTCCATACAAATGGTAGCGCTAATCTACTTTCCCAGCCTTAATAAGACCAGTATCATCGACTGGATTGTGCTTAACTACTGTATTCGGAATGGGAACAGGTGTTTCCACAGTCCACATCAGCACCACCGTTTGTATAAACCAGAATTTAAATAAGCCTGAATAATATAACTAATCGACTATAAAATTCAAGATATCTTACAAAGACCACAGTACTACACAATAGTATAATATATTACATATTTTCAAAAGAAAAACTCATTCGACCAATTAGTACGTCTCTGCTCAATACATTGCTATACTTACACATGACGCCTATCAAACCGCTAGTCTCGCGGAGGTCTTATTCCCACAAGGGGAGAGAAATCTAATCTTGAGACAAGTTTCCCACTTAGATGCTTTCAGCGGTTACCTTTTCCAAGCGTAGCTATCCAGCCGTGCTCCTAGGCGGAACAACTGGTACTACCAGAGGCTTGTCCATCCCGGTCCTCTCGTACTAGGGACAGCATCTCTCAAATTTCTTACGGTTGCAGTAGATAGGGACCGAACTGTCTCACGACGTTCTGAACCCAACTCGCGTCCCGCTTTAATGGGTGAACAACCCAACCCTTGGGACCTTCTACAGCCCCAGGATGCGACGAGTCGACATCGAGGTGCCAAACGGTATCGTCGCTATGAACGCTTAGATACCATTAGCCTGTTATCCCCGGAGTAACTTTTATCCGTTGAGCGGATCCCCTTCCATATGGAAGATCCGGATCACTTTCGCCTACTTTCGTATCTGTTCGACCTGTCAGTCTCACAGTCAAGCTTGCTTATGCGAATGCACGTCCACCACGGTTTCCATCCGTGACAAGCAAACCTTTGCACGCCTCCGTTACTTTTTAGGAGGCACCAGCCCCAGGTAAACTACCAAACTGACACTGTTCCCCAATCTAGGGGTTAGAAATGCTATATATATTGAGTGGTATCTCATTGTTGGCTCCGCCCAGGCCAAAGCCTAAACATCAACGCCTCCCACTTATACTGAGCAGCACATACTACATGCCAATATCAATCTATAGTGAAGCTTCACAGGGTCTTTCCGTCTAACTGCAACTACCTGGCATTTTTACCAGGATTGTAATTTCACCGAGTCTAAGGACAAGACAGTATGGGGATGATTATGCCATTCATGCGCGTCAGAACTTACCTGACAAGGAATTTCGCTACCTTAGGACCGTCATAGTTACGGCCGTCATTCACCAGTGCTTAACCCTCGAGCTTGCACAAGAGAGCATAACATTCTGGCATTGGACAGGCATCACTCGCTATATCTCCACTTACGTGTTAGCAGCGAGCTGTGTTTGTGATAAACAGTTCCCCCCATGTCATTTGTTGCAACCCTACATTGCTGCAGGGTAGGACTTATTTCGAAAGTACGTCCGCTATTTTGCCAAGTTCCTTATCCACTAGTTATCTCGATTGCCTTGGTATTCTCTACCAACCTACAAGTGTCTGATCTGAATACGAGTTGCATAAACATAAGTTTAGAGGTTTTTCTCGGCACCAGAACGATAAGAATTTCACAACCCGAAGGAAGCAATTCCGATCAAGCTCAGTATAATGACTGCGGATTTTCCTACAATCAAAACCTTACTTTTTCGACTCAAATCCTTAATGAGCTCTTACAAATCCCGATGCGTTACCACATCACTGAATATACAAGTACTGGAATATTAACCAGTTATCCATCGATGTACCACTTCTGGTATCACCTTAGGTCTCGACTAACCCCGCGACGATGAACGTTGCGCAGGAATTCTTAGGTTTTCGGCAGCAAGGATTTTCGCCTTGCGTCGTTACTCATGTCAGCATTTTTACTTCTATCTAGTCCACACAACCTCACAGTTATGCTTCATCCCGATAGAACACTCTCCTACCGCACTACATATTACTATGTAGGCCTTCAATTTCGGTATATAGCTTAGCCCCGTTACATCTTCGGCGCATCCTCGCTTGTCCAGTGAGCTGTTACGCTATCTTTAAAGGATTGCTGCTTCTAAGCAAACCTCCTGGATGTCAAAGCAAGAACACCTCCTTTACCACTTAGCTATACTTTTGGGACCTTAATTACATGTCTGGACTGTTATCCTTTTGACCACGAAGCTTGCCCCCGCAGTCTCACTCCTCAATATTCCTCATAGCATTCGAAGTTTAACAAGATTTGGTAATGTCTCTCGACACCCCTAGTCTTATCAGAGCTCTACCTCTATGAGATCTCAAATGAGGGCTGCACCCTAATGCATTTCGGAGAGAACCAGCTATTACGTTATTCGATGAGCTTTTCACTCCTAGACACAGGTCATCGGAAGGATTTGCAGCTCCAACCCGTTCGGTCCTCCAGTGCACTTTCGCACACCTTCAACCTGCCCATGCCTAGCTCATAACGCTTCGGGTCCATTACTACCAACTAAATCGCCCTATTCAGACTCGGTTTCCCTACGGCTCCGTCTATACCTGACTTAACCTTGCTGGCAACAATGACTCGCTGACCCATTCGTCAATAGGTACGTGGTCATCCCGAAGGACTCCCACTCAATTGTGAGCAATGAATTTCAGAATCTATTTCACTCCCCTTCCTGGGGTTCTTTTCACCTTTCCCTCACGGTACTATACGCTATCGGTGTAAAAAAGTATTTAGCCTTACCCAATGGTCTGGGCAGATTCATGCCAAATTTCACGTGTTTGACACTACTCAGGTGGTATAAAAAGCGTCTCATACCTTTCAAATACGGGACTTAAACCCTCTGTGGTGCACCTTCTAAATGCTTCTTCTAAATAGAGATCATACTTTTGAACTATTTCTAGCTAGCTCCATATACTCCTACAACACCGCAATCAGCAACGACTAGAATCTTACACTGATCCGGTTTGGGCTCCTCCCCGTTCGCTCGTCACTACTAAGGGAATCTCTTACGATTTATTTTCCTCTGGTTACTGAGATATTTCACTTCACCAGGTCTTGGCTCTGTGGCATCCTGATGTACAGGATAGGTTGCCCCATTCGGAAATTCTCGACTCCAAGCGGTTATTGGCACCTCATCGAGACTTATCGCAGCCTGTTACGTCCTTCCTCCTCTTTTTTACCCAAGGCATCCGTTCATTGCTCTTAAAAAAATTTTTCTTTCGAAAATAATGTAATATATTATACTACTGTTAAGTACCCACATCTGCATACGCATATAGACATGTCGTCTTCAACGTTGCGATGTCTATCTTATAGAATTGCTATAAAAATGCAAGCGTTTTTACAATTTTTTTTTAATAGGTTGTTTGTGGGGTTACTGAAAAAAATGGGAACTTTTTTTGTCAAGATGAAAAAAATTCAATTCAAAATTTCTACACCTTTTATTTTCATTTATATAATGTTTCTTGATGTATATTTTTATGACATAGACAAAAACTTTCTAATCCTGTCTATAATATCAAATTCATCATCATTTAAGTACGTTTACGATCCTATTAGCCGAATATCTAACCAAAACTTGTCCACATCAAATCATTTTCCTCTCTTTATAATATATATGTGGGCAGAAATCATAGTAAACTTCGGATTGTACAATATCTCAATCTAAATAAATCTGAGTCTTTTTTGGGGAAACTTGGATATACTCTTGTGCTAAGTACTGTCTTCAAAGATTTTCATTAATTAACTCTTCTCGTTTTTTCTGTGATAAATCTAATCAAATATAAACTCAATTTCATTCATCTTTATTTGTTGGTTTAATTACATAATCATTTTTATTCTGAATTATTACATCTTTTGTTGATTCGTCTAGGGCATAAGTTTTCATAATCATTTCATTTTCTACTCATTGTAGCAATGATTTATCTCACATTGAAGCCACATCTGGTGTATTAATATATTTCAGTTTCGCTGATTTTAGTAAAAAAATCTGATTCTCATCTAATCTTCATGGACTAACAGAAAAGCGAAGTACGTCAATTTTATTATCTTTATAATACGCAAATCAATCCTTAAATATTATGTCTTCAAATGTTCAGATTCAGACTTTATATCATCTAGATTTTACTTTTTCATACTCTAAAAAGTGAGAGTCTATAAATCCTGCGTTTTCATACATAATAAATATGTAGTCATTTTTATCAAATAACTGTAAGAATAAATCTAGGTTCCTATTATTTTGCCTGTCTAAAAGAGTTGAGTAAGTATTATCATGCATGAGTAATCAATCTGGCCGTTTAGTATTTACCTCAACTAACTTTAATTCTCAATTTTGATTAAACATTGTATCAAAACGAACAATTCATGTGAATTCTCATGTAAAAAGATCTGTAAATCATTTAGCAAAAGCTGATCTTGAAATTTCCTTTGCTTGGTCTTTTTTGGCAAACAGTTGTTGCATAATATTGTCCAGATTTTTGACTACCTTGTCAAAATCTACATCAAAATCTTCTAAATTTGTAGCAATTGGAAGTTTGAGTTCTCAATGAGTAATTGGATATGCAGATTTTAATTCTTCTCGAAATTGGTTATATGTTTTCATGACTATTTATAAATAAATATATTATTCATTGTATAACAGAAAATCATCTAAATTATCATTTTCTATTAAATTTCTAATAATTTGTTTTGTGTGTTCTACTCCATCTGTTTTGATGCAATCGGTTCAAATTGTGAAAGGTGGATAGTCATTTCCTCATGGAAAAATTGCATCTCAAATAAATAAAATATCTTCCAATTCGAATGGATTATTTTCCATGATTTTCTTTATTGCAAAGGCTTTATCTACTCATTTTTTGGTAATATCAATTGATGTACTTCATCCACAATTAATTGAAAAATCTGGAATTCTTTTTTCTAATTCAGCTTTTATCACGTTCCTTTTTTTAAAATCAGGGTCCCAAATCTTTTTCTCTTCAAGTGGAGCGTTTTGTCCAAGAGCTGAAAATGTTATCTGAGATCATCTGTCTTCTACAATATCTCATCGAGTTTTTTCGGGTCTTAAGTTTAATAAATCCATAACTTCATTCATGCTGTCTAGTATTTCTTTTTTTTCATCTTTTGTAAAATCTAAGCTATATAATTTGTGTCGCGCTCAATTTTCAAATCTAAGCATTTTTGTTCCACAGTTTGGACATGCTATAAATTTGTTTAACAAGTTTTCATCCGTTGTAATATGATCAAAAATTTGTCTCTGAAAACGGTCTGGTCATCATCACGTGATGACTGACATGTAATATTTTTCCAATAATTTGCTTACTAATTCAGCCATTTCATCATCCAATCTTTCCTTACTTGGAGCAAGAGTTCCATCCAAATCAAAACAGATTATTTTTTTCATGTATTATATAGTGTTATGTAAAACTGTTATACAATTCTTGTAATAAAAAATATTAGATTTTCAACAATAATTGTTTGTATTTATTATTTTAAAAAATCCTAGTACAGACTAGGACTATATATTTATCTCAAATATAATTACATTAATCTTAAATTTATTGGCAAATCAGACTTTAAACTTTCCCAATCCGATTTTGATGGATTTTGAAGTTCATCACACCATTTAGCAACTTTTTCCATTTGAAGAATATATGATGGAGAAATATATCGATCTTTTTCAAATTGAGTTTTCAATGTCTGAATTGTAGATTTTATACTAGAAAGATCTGAATTTGCTTTATATGAATATCCAAAACTAGAAGAAATTGAATTTATACGATTTGCAAATTTTGAAATATTTTGACTTACATTATTCTGTCTATAAATATCCTCAAACAAATTCATAAGAAAGAAACTATTCAGATTCGTCTTTAGAGTTTGCATTTGAGATGTTGTTGGAACTTTTTGTTCATCTTCTGTTGAGAATCACAACTGTGAAATGATATTTTCATCTATGACTCATACATCCTTGTTGTCAGAATATACTATTTCTTTTATTCACTCCAATAAAGGATCTTTTTCTTGTGCCACAGTTTCGAATGTATTGTTATCTTTTACTGAATTTTCAGCTTTTTCTGATTTTATATTCTGTGAATTCTGTTTAAGCTCTTGATTGTTTTGTATAGCAACAATTTTACTTTTTTCTTCACGCTTAATTTTTGGCCACTCAACTTTTTCTTTAGATAATGTAAATGTTGCTGAAATGTTGTTTTTGGACATAAAATTAAGCATAACTTCAGAATCTTCAATAATATTAATTTTATCTGAATTTGCATTTATAGCGACCAATTCTGAAGAAACTTGTTTAGTACCTTCTTTATTCTCAGATTTTTTGGTTTTCACCATAATTTTATCTCAATCATTTTTTACTAACAATTTTCCATTTTCTTCCTTTGCTATATGGACATCTAATGTTTGATCTTTCTTCTGAGAAATTGAAAAATCTGGGGTAATTATTTCTACATCTGATCCACATTCTGGACAATAAATTCTAAAGAATTTACCGTCAAATAAAGAAATCTGATATGATTTTTCTGTCTTAGTTATAGAAAATTCTGCTGGTCATACAATTTTAGATTTTGTTCCATCTTGTAAAGTGAAGATAAGATCCGTTCATTCTGGAAGAGAAATCGTATCTCAGTTTTGTATGCTTTTTAAATTTTTGGAATCTATTACTACCTTTTCATCTCTAACCAAAGAATAATCCCCGTTAAATTCAACTATCTCAGCCACATAATCAGCAAAAACTCAATTTGGTGTATTATTTTGTTTTACTGAAAATATTCAAAAATCAATTATTTTTGACTTATCAATTAATAGTCATCCAAAAACTACAAAAACAAGAATTGCTGCCAACGATGTATACATAATTCTTTTGGATGCGAAAAAGAATATTTTAGATGGAAATTTAGTAGAAATTTCTGTTCAGATTCTTTTTTCTTTCTGTATACGAGAAAAAATCTGACCTTTCATTTGAGAAGTCAGAGCCTGAGATTTTTGCTGTTGAAAGTACTCAGAAAGCTTCATTCCACCAAATAAAAAATATTAAACCCTTTCATTATGGTATACGACACAATCTACATTTTGTGACAAAAATGTATATCAAAATTCAACAAAAATTTCTCCGTGTTTTTTTGCATTTTTTTGGTTTTGGAATATAATGTTATATAAATATTTTATATAAAACAAAATTATGAATAAATTTGCAAGGAAACTATCAAAGAAAGTGAAAAGATTCAGAAGAAACTACAATTCAAATTGGAATATTTTTGTAGTATGTATTGCTATAGTAATGATTTGGAAATGAATTTGGGATTTGCTAGATATGTATGTTTTTCCTAATCATCCACTTTTTAGTAATTTAATTTGTATAGGTATTTGAGTTGCCGTCCTTTTAATTGATGATGGAAGACTTTGAGAATTACAGGAAGAAGATCCTCATAGGGAAAGGGTTTCAGAAAAGGTAAAAAATGACTAATTTTATTTCAATAATAATATGAATATATGCTTAAATTTTCAAAGAAAATACTTAAAAAAATTAGAAACTTTAGAAAAGATCATAAATCAAATCGGAATATTTTTTTCATTTTTTTAGCAATCGTAATGCTGTGGAAATGAATTCAAGATTTACTTACAATAATTTTATTTCCTAATCATCCAATCATAAGTTGTATAATCTGTATCACAATTGGGATTACAATACTACTTATAGATGACTGAAGGATAGATGAATTATCGGAGCCTGTAGAAAATAATAAATAAAAATCTGATTTTATATAAAAATATATAACAAAAAATGAAACAAAAAGCTTATCAAATAGAATTTGCAGACTTGCTTAAAGAATTACAAGTTTCTAAAATCTGACTTTCTAGTAATGAAGCAAAAACTAGAAATGAAATGTACTGACCCAATGCAATTCAGTCTAAAGATAAAAATTCTGCCTTAAAAATCCTTTTGGAACAGTTTACATCGCCTCTAGTAATAATTTTAATTATTGCTGCATTGATTTCAGGATTCTTAATTAAAGAGTATGTAGATGCTATCATAATTTGAGCAGTAGTAGTATTGAATGCTTTGCTCGGTTTTTTCCAAGAATTTAAAGCCGATAAAGCGATTCAGTCATTGAAGAAAATGGCTGGATTGAAGTCTAAAGTTTTGAGAGATGGAGAAGAAGTTTTGGTTGAATCAAGCGAATTGACCATTTGAGATGTAATTTTACTTGAAGCTGGAGATAAGATTCCAGCCGATGCGAGACTTTTCGAGGCTGTGAACTTGGAAGTGGAAGAAGCTATTTTGACATGAGAAAGTCTACCTGTAGAGAAACATATTGCTAAACTTGATGAAACTTCAGTTTTAGCTGATATGAAAAATATGGTATTTAGTGGAACTATGGTTACCAAATGACGTTGAAAAGCTGTAATTGCAGCAATTTGAATGGATACGGAAATGTGAAAAATTGCATGAATGCTGGAAGATGCACCTGAAAAAACTACAACTTTGGAGAAAAAGCTGAATAATCTTTCAAAGATTTTGTGAATCGCTGCTGTAGTGATTTGTATAATCATTTTCATAGTTTATTGGCTAGTTTCTCATTTGGAATTTCAACAAGCTTTTTTGGCTGCCGTTGCTTTGGCTGTGGCTGCAATTCCTGAGTGATTACCTGCAGTTGTGACGATTTCTTTGTGATTGGGAGTAAAAAGATTTGTAAAGAAAAATGTATTAGTTAGGCGTTTGTCGTCTGTGGAAACACTTGGAAGTGTGAATATAATCTGTACGGATAAAACTGGAACATTGACTAAGAATGAAATGACTGTGACTAAATTATTTGTGAATTGAGAAATCGTAGATATAACTGGAAGATGATATTCAACTAAATGAGAATTTTCTGCTCCGATAGAATGACTATGTCCACTTTTGAGTATAGGAATGCTATGTAATACTGCTAAATTACATAATAAAGAAGTAATTTGAGATCCAACTGAATGAGCATTACTTGTAAGTGCATATAAAGCATGAATGAAAGAAGAGGATTTTTTCAATGACTGGGAATGGATTGATGAGATTCCATTTGATAGTGAAAGGAAGATGATGAGTGAAATTTTCACTAAAAAATCATCAAAAAAAAGCAGCAAAGAATCTCATATTACTAAACTACCGGAAACACTGATTTACACAAAATGAGCAATCGAATGATTACTGCCACTATGTGATACTATTTTGATTAATGGAGAAATTAAAGAATTAGATAAAGAATCTAAAAAGCAAATTCTTGATCAAGCTGCCACATTCTCTGAACAAGCACTCAGAGTTTTAGGATTTGCTTTTGGTGAATGAAAAGAAGAAAAAAATCTGACTTTCGTATGACTTCAAGCGATGATTGATCCACCTCGTGAGGAAGTGAAAAATTCCATCACTACATGTAAAAATGCTTGAATTCGTGTGATTATGATTACATGAGATAATAAAGTAACAGCGTGAGCTATTGCGAAAGAGCTAGGAATCGATTGAGATGTAATTACTGGAGCAGATTTTGAGAAGTCTAAAAATAAGGCAAAACTACTCGAAACTGTAGGAGTAATCGCCAGAGTAAACCCATCTGATAAACAAGAGATTGTGAATATTTTGAGGTGAAGATGAAATGTGGTAGCGATGACGTGAGATGGAGTAAACGATGCACCATCAATTAAAGCTGCAGATATTTGAGTATGAATGTGAATTACAGGAACTGATGTAACCAAAGAAGCTGCTGATATGATTCTGACTGATGATAATTTTAAATCGATTGTAAATGCAGTCGAAGAAGGAAGATGAATTTACGATAATATCCAAAAATTTGTAAACTATATGATAGTTTCAAATATATGTGAAATTGCCATTCTATTCGTTGCAAGTTTAATTTGAGTTCCGATTCCTTTACTAGCAATACATTTGTTATGGTTGAATGTAATTACTGATGGATTACCTGCAATTGCATTATGAATAGATCCAATCAATCCTAATGTAATGAATCGTAAACCTCGTAAACCTAGTCAATGACTTATTGATGGAAGAATGATATTAAATATAATTCTGCTTTCTAGTAGTGTAACAATCGGTTCTCTATTCTTATTCCTTAGACACTATAACGTGGATTTGGAGATGGCAAGAAGTGCAGTATTCCTATTTATGGCAGCAAGTGAATTAGTAAAAATTCAGATTATTCGTTCTCAATATGGACTCAGTTTCTTTAGTAATAAATGGTTAATCTGGGCATTATTATGAGCTTTTGGATTAGCATTCGGTATAGTTTATATTCCTGTGTTGAGCAATCTATTTGATTTACAGCCTCTAAGTGCCGAAATTTGGAAAGAAATGTGAATTATATTAGCTGTATTTGTTGGAATTTGAACTATTTTGTCTATATATATGAAAAAATCTAAATCTTTCCAAAAATGGGAAGATGGAGAATAATTATTCTTTCAACTTTTTCAAAATATAATCTATATCAAAATCCTCTTTGATAGTTTCAGGATATATTTCTCGAAATTTTTCGATTGGAATATTTGAATAATCAATCTGTAATAATTTTTTAATTTTATCTTCTGAAAATCTATATTTTATTACTTTTGCTGGCACTCATCCAGCGATTGCATATGGTGGAATATCTTTTGTGACAACTGCTCACGCCGCAATAACTGCTCATTGTCAGATATGTACTCATGACATTATTTTTGCTCAAGTTCAAATTCGTACATCATCATCTACTATTATTGGTCACTTATTGTTATTTTCCAATCTCCATATTTCTTGCTGAGTCTCCCTAACACTTAAAACGTTTTGAATATCTTTTTTATCTTTATTATACAAAAAAGACCGATATCAAAAAGGGTAACTTGATAAATGACTTGTAGAATGATCCATTCAACAAATAAATTCTACTTCTGATGCAATAGAACAATAACTTCAAATTTTTATGCATAAATTTTCAAATCATCATAATCTGACATCTATTGGTCAATAGGTGTAATTTCAAACTTTTATTTTTTTCATTGAATCGATTGATAAGCAACACTTTAATTCTGTTAAATTATTTTGATTTAATTTTCTTCGTTTTGATTTATAATAACTTAAAAATATCGGAGCTCCTAACCCAGTTATACAATTCCAAATAATAGTTTTAATTCATCATTTACTTCAAAACTTAACATTTTTTAACATATTAAAAAGTTTTTTGATTATAAAAAGCACCCTAATTGTGGGTGCTGACATAACCAAAAATAGGACACATTACGTATTTCTACAGATGATTAATCCACACAACTAGAGTGCTTCATATTTCTGTAAAAAACGTAATGCAAAAAAAACATTGTAATAGTCCTTTGACTATTTTAATTATGTCAGCAATTAGAAAATACTAATTATATCAGTAATATCAAGAAAATTTTTTAACAACCCCTCAGCCTTCGGCAGCTCCCCTCACAGGGAGCAAAATTCTAAATAAAAAATTACCTCTCTGTTAAGAGAGGGGGACCACGAAGTGGTGGAGAGGTTGTCTAAAAATTTTATATTTTCTGAGTTCTCGCTCGATAAAAGAGATATTCCTGTGCTAATCATGCATAATTTCAAAACTTTTCATGAGCAAGTTTTCGAATCTGATTTTTATTAACTTTAGCTTCATCTGGATTATGAATATATAGTTCATTCATTATCCTCCTAACTCGCACGTCGATTGGGAAGACTTCCAATCTTTTCAAATTTGAAAACAAAAGGATACAATCCGCTACTTTTGGTCAAATTCAGCTAAGACTTAAAAGATAGTTTCTAACAGTCTGCGTGTCTTTTTTATATAATAAATTTAAATCAATTTTTCCATCAAGAATCATTCTAGCAGTTGTATAAACCCTCTCATCTCTAAATCATAATCAAAGTTTTCTATAGTCTGAAATACTCACATCTTTGAGCTGCTCAGCTGTTGGGAATGTGTAATAGTGTTGTCCATTTCGGTCAAGTTCTGTTCAATATTTTTGAGATAATCTCTCGATAATTCATTTAATTCTTGGAATATTATTATTTGCAGAAATGATGAATGAAATAATAGTTTCTCGCAAATCTTGATTTAAAAGTCTGATTCAATGTCAATATTGGATACTTTCTTTCATATAATTATCTACTTTTGAAAGCAGGGATTTTATTTTGTCGTAATCTCTATTTAGGTCGAAATATTGATTCACGATAGTTTGAATATCTCAGTCAATAATTCATGAAAAGATTATTGAATCAAATTTCTTTTGAATATTTAGAATATTTTTTCAGAAAATTCATGTGTAACTTCAATCTGACTGCTCATTTCGACGAAAACATTGTCCACAATCAAAGATGTGGTTTAATTCAAATGAGCCTAGATTTGAAAGTATATATTCTTGTTCTAGTTGCATTTAAAAGTAGGAAATAAATTTTATTTGAATGTATGAGATTTACAAAGAAAATCAAATGAACTTTATCAGTAATAAATTTCTTCAAAAATTTGACAAACACACATTTTTGAATATAATGTAAACCATCTTTATTTTATATATTTAAAAATGGTTGATAATTATGAAAATTTATCCCCAAGAGGAGAAGAATCGGAAAACCTTTCTAAGGAGGATGTTCCAAAAGTAAAATTCAATGAAACTATGAATAATATTGATGAAAATGATATTTTCCATGATTCTTGACTAGATTTTTATACGGAAGATAAGTTAGAAAATCCTGATACTATTTTAAAAAATTTCAAAAAAAATAATTGAAGTAAAGATGGTCTTGATAAACTGAAAAATGATAACGATGATTTACAAAAAATTATGGAAATTTTACCAATCAATGAAGATGATAAACCTGATACAAAAAATGCGAAGATGAGGCTTATATATCTATTGAATCATGGACTTTTCAAATGATTTCAATTAGCAATAAACTCATTAAGCCAGTCTGGTGTTAATTGTTGTGCATGATCACCCTATTTAAGCAAAAAAAATAATACTTATAATAAATTATCAGATTATTTAAATCGGTATAAAAAAGAGAAAGATGAAAAATTTTATCAATTAATAGATAATGTAAAAAACATAGATATTAACTTTGATAGTAGTTTGTTTAAGGGTTCTGAAACAGGAAAATTTTTAAGGAATTCTGGCGTAAAAGATAACATAATGAGTGTCGTAAATTTAGCAAAATGATATTTCATTCAAAAAATTAAAGATGGACAAACTCCGAATAGAAATATAGAAACTTTCAAAAATCAATTGGCATATATGTTGTCTACTCTAGAACATGAATGTAGTTATAAATATAATGCCAAGGCTGGTCAATATCTGGGATATTGACAAATCAATGGAAAATACACAGATTTACGAACTTTATTTGCACAATGATCTGGTTTAAATTTATGAATAAAAGATAAATCTGGAAATGAAATCAAGTGAGAAGACATAAGAATTACAAAGGATTCATTTACTGAAAAGAATTTTTCTACATTTGGTTTTGTGTACTGAATGATATATTGACATCTAAGCAATGGTGGAGACTTGGACAAGTATATCAATGATAAAAATGTTAATAATCCAGATTTTAGAGGGGCAAGAAAAATAGAAGCTGGAGCATATAGTCCTAAATATGGTAAAACTGCTAATTTCTGGAAAAGAATAATGGATGACTCATCCAAAATCGATTAAATAACATATCTCTTAAAAAATCCACCTAATACATTAATTTAGCAGAACGTTCTTTTTATATAAAAATAGCCATCATAATGATGGCTATTTTTTATTTAAATAATACTAACTTACACCTATTTTGCTTGAGATGTTCTATAAAACATTTCAAACGCTTCTCATCTTGTGATATTTCTGTATGGACTTCTAATATCATCAAGTAGTCAATGGTTATATGCTGCGTATAAATGTCATTTATACCAATTCTTTCCACTTGATGCATTTTGATTTCACCACATCATTCTTGATACTATAACAGAAGCCTCTGCTACTGTAACTGGTGAATATGGGCGGAATTTTACTAATGCATCTACTCCATTGGATTGATATCACATGTATCATAATTCACACGCCTTAATCACATAATTTCTCATCTCTCCGTTCAATTTTGACAAATCAGCAAATTGAGAACAGAATTCTTGTTTACTTTCATCTGGAGTCTCTCATAAAACATTCGTAGCAAAGATTGATGATAATTTTGCCATCTCAGATCTAGTTAAAGGATCTCCAAGTCTAGCATCTGACGCATTACTATATTGTGTCAATCAGTTTTTGTATAACCATTCATGTGCAACATTTTGTGTACTATTTTCTACCTGTGTTTCAGTATCATTCTTCTGATTATTGTCAGCAGGTGTCGTTTCCTGTTCTGGCGTATTGTTTTGTTTTTCTTCATCTCATGCAGATCCATGATCTGAATTATCATGACTATGACCTCATCATCCACTATATCATCATCCATTTCATCATGATGGAGCAATAGCTTCCCACTTGGCTGTTATTATTAAATCACTTGCTGGCATTGTTGCTGGAACTGGTTTATCCCATCCTTTGAATGTGTATCATTCTCTGGTTGGATCTGATGGTGCCGAAATAGCTTCTCCATAATTTTTTGTAGATACTTCATCTGCTTCTCAATTTCATTTTACAAATTTAAGTGTATACTGATTTATATTATATGTAGCCGTTCATGTTACATCATTTGCAGGCATTTTATCTGGCAATCATGTCCACTCTGCAAATGTATATCATTCTCTTGACGGTGCTGTTGGTAATACTATTTCTGCCTTTGGTGTACCGTAATCATAATCTGCTCATGATACTACTTCTCATTCCCGATCTACAAATGAAACATGATATTTGTTTATATTGTACATAGCCGTTCATGTTACATCATTTGCAGGCATTTTATCTGGCAATCATGTCCACTCTGCAAATGTATATCATTCTCTTGACGGTGCTGTTGGTAATGCCATTTCTGCCTTTGGTGTGCCATAATCATAATCTGCTCATGATACTACTTCTCATTTTCGATCTACAAATGCTATATGATATTGCTTTATATTGTATTCTGCTGTTCATGTTACATTCTCTGCTGGCATAGTTTCAGGAATTCATGCCCATCCACTAAATCCATATCATTCTCTTTCTGGTGCTGTTGGTAACACTATATCTGCTTTTGGTGTACCATAATTATAATCTGCTCATGATACTACTTCTCATTTTCGATCTACAAATGCTATATGATATTGCTTTACTGTCCATTGAGTATATATCTCTGTATATTTTGTGATAGGTGGATTAAAGTCAAATTCTTCAGTCATTCCTTCATCTGCATAGTATTCTAGTGTGTGTCCAGTTTCTCGTTCAATTTCATCTGAAGTTAATTCTGCTGCAACATTTCACTTTGCTATTCATGTAGCATATAATTCATCTCCATTTTCATCAATAAATTTAACTGTAATGTTAGTCGCATCTGTAAAATATCATTGCTGTCATTCTTTATCTATTCTAGCATATGTTGAATCGCTATATTCACCACTAAACTTCGTTCAGTTTCCTCATACTAATTTATTATTATTTAAAAACATAGCAGCACTAGTATCAATTATGTTATCTGTCGAAAAATTATTAGACACATATATCGTTTCCAAATTGTTAGCATTATTAAACATTGCTTGCATATTTTCTACTTCACTGGTATCAAAACTTCTCAAATCTAATTCTTTCAATGTTTTACACTCATTGAACATTGACTGCATGGTTGTTACATTACTTGTATCAAAATTGCTTAAATCTAGAGTTTCTAAATTATATGCTTTATTAAACATACCACGCATATTTTCTACTTCACTGGTATTAAATTCACTTGTATTTATATTCTCTAAAACAGTAAATTGATGGAACATTCGACTTGAATCTGGATTCAGATATATTTCATCTGCTTCTGTATAATAGTATATCGTTTCATCATTGTCATCATACCATGCATATACTGGGTATTTTGAAAGTGGTACTGATATAATTCATGTAGTATATTCCGTAGTTAATTCACTCGCTTTCTCAAATTTTCTTATCGTACTATCTACAAAATCTTTGTTATATATATCACTTCTATTGTTTCATAAATTTTTTAATGTTATGTTAAATACTGATCAAGGTAATAATATGGTTTTATCTGATGGTATATCCTCAGTAAAGTATCACAATTGCCCAGGTTTATCAATGCGTGCATATGTATTATCATAAACTCACATTTGTAAAACTTTAGTTCAGTATCATCACTCTAATTGTGTAGCTCCAAAGAACATATTATCATAACTTGTCACGTCTTCTACATCAAACAAATCAGATGCATATACTGTTTTCAACTTACTTGCTTGATAAAACATTTGTTCTACATCTTGAACACTGCTTGTATCAAAACTGCTTAAATCTAATTCTTCTAATGATTCACATCCTTCAAACATTGATGCAATGTTTGTTACATTTTCCGTATTGAAATTACTTAAATCTAAATTTTTTAATGATTTACAATTATAAAACATTTTTTCCATTGACTCGACTTTACTTGTATCAAATCTACTCAAATCTAATTCTTCTAATGATTCACATCCCTCAAACATTGACACCATGTTTGTTACTTTTTCTGTTTTGAAATTACTTAAATCTAAATTTGATAAAGATTTCACACCTTTAAACATTCCTTCCATATTTGTCGTACTACTCGTATTGAAAAGATTTAAATCTAATTCTATTAGAGAACTTAATCATGAAAACATATAACTAGAATCTTCATTCGTATATATTACGTCAGAATCTGAATAATAATATAATGTCCATTCGCGTTCTTCGACACCTTTATCTTCAAACCATAAATAAACCTTTTTATCTTCTACAACTCATGGCAGCGATACTTCCACTTCTTTTTCTAATGGATTATGTTCATGAGAATCCGCACGCTTAATTGCTTTAATCCCATAATGTTTTATTTCTGATCATTCTCATTCATTTTCTAGTTTTAATTTATTTATTTTTTCATTAAATTCAGGTCATGGGACTAGTATCGATTCATATATCGGATCTGTCTCCGGCTCTGATTTTTCAGTAAAGTATCATGGTTGTCATGGCTTATCAATTTTTGCATAGTCTTTGTTGACTTTAGATGAATTATATTGTGTTCAGTTTCATCCAACTAAACTTGTAGCTCAATTAAACATTTGACTACTGCTTGTTACCTTTGATGTACTAAATGAATCTGATGCATATATAGTCATGAGGTTACTACAGCCCAGAAACATGTTACTCATATCAGTTACTTCCTCTGTATTGAAGCTACTCAAATCTAATGTTTCTAGTTTGCTACAACCATTAAACATTGATTTCATATTAGTAACTCAATTTGTAACAAATTTACTTAGATTTAAACCTGTCAAACTACTACAATTAGTAAACATTCTGTCCATGATTTCTACATTGCTTGTATCAAACTGTGTCATATCTATTTCACTCAATTTATTAAATGATGAAAACATTTGAGTCAAATCTTTATTCAAGTAGATTGTATTTGCTTCTGTATAATAATATACTGTTTTATCATCTCAATCATATCGTGCATATACTGGGATTTCTCAAGATGCCTCTATATGTATATAATCTTCAATCCCTGAAATGTCACCTGTACGTACAATTTTTTCAATATTTTCATATCATCAAGCCAAATCTCTTAATGTAGTTCTAAACGTAGATCATTTCATTAATGTTGTTGAGCTTTCTTCCTGTGCAAAACTCAATCACCCAATAAACATTGCTGACAATAAAACAAATACTGTCACGATTGAATAAATCAGTTTTTTCATCTTTGTATCATATCATAATAAAATAAAATCTTACTATGTATTATATTCCGAAATAGAAAAATTTGCAAATTTTTGATTACTTTCCAAATTTTATTTTACCATTTTCTATTTCTATAGTTTTTTATTCTTGTCTTTTTTTATTTTTTATTAAAATATAATAAACTGATTTTATATTTTCAAAAAAATCCCTAACCGTGGTCAGGGATTTTTGCAAAGTATTTGGTTTATAACTATTTAACCATAGCTTTGAATTCAGATCCAGCCTTGAAAGTAACAACTTTCATTGCAGGGATTTTAATTTTTTGTGAAGGATTTTGAGGATTAACTCCTTCTCTTGCCTTTCTTTTAGAAGCTTTGAAAGTTCCGAATCCTTGAATTCTAACTTCACCTTCTTTTTTAACACCATTCATTACAGTGTCGATGAAAGCGTTTACTAATTCAGCAGCAAGTTTCTTAGAAACTCCTAATTCTTCTGCTAAGCTAGCGATTAATGCAGTTTTAGTCATTAGTACTAATAAGTATGAAATAAAAAGTACTTCGTACAGCTAGTATAATAGGATAATCTGCTAAAATTTCAAGCTTTTTGGTGTCTAAATTGGTTTAAAAGATGCCATTCTTTTTGTTTAAAGTTTATAGTTATTAACTAGTATTTCTTTATATATCAATGAAAGAACGCCGAATGTTTGTCTTGACTTTTACAAAAAATGGCAGAAGTGTTGGTTATAAATTACGACAATCTCTTTTTATTTATACAAGATTTTTATAAACAAAAAATCCTGAACGACGTCAGGATTTACATAATAAACATTACTTTATTCTAATTTTAGAGCATGTTTTGCTGCAAAAGCTTCTTGTACTTCTTGTAACTTAGTAAATTGTTGGTTTAGGGAGTTCTGAGTTTCATTTAAATCACTTACTATTCAGTTGTATTCCTCTCTATCTTCTTCTGTTATGTTGTCTATATTTCGATAACGGCTAGTTGCAGAAAATTTTTGAAGATAATCGATTTCCAACGCCAACAACTCAACTACAGCGTCTTTTAGGCTGCTATCTTTTTCATAATTTCACACTTGAGATGCCTTTACTTGAGAACCTTGACATATAGTTATACTATCTTGGATAGATTGTAAAATCGAGTCAACACTTACTTCATTTGTATTAAAATTTTTAAATAATTCTTGGTTAGAATCTGTACACTCTTTAACTATATCTACCAAAGAATCATTGTATTCTACAATATTCATAGATCATCCACATCATGAAAGAAACAATACTCATAATAAAGATAAGAATCAAAAACTTTTTTTCATAACATAATAATTAAACTATAAAGCTGATATCTAAATAATGATTTGTAGTTGCTTTTCAAGTTTTATGATTAGAATAATCATTTATGTCATCCTGAAAGCACTCTTCATTGTGTAGTTTTTTCTATCTTTCAGAGTTTAAGTAATAATGGTTCTATATCGTCTTCTACAGCCTTTTCTCACATTCAAAGTTGAGTAGCAATTACTCTAAGTCCGATTGGTCTGTCATATTGAGCCAGAACTTCCAAGTATCTCTCGTGTAGGGGAGTAAGTCCTCAATCATGAATTTGAGCATGTTGAAAGAATTCTGACAACTCTTTGGAAGTCAGATTTTTGATTCACTTTTCTACACAATAATCACGGATTTTTATACATAAATTATGGATTTCTCTAGGTACTGAATCAACCTTTTTAGCTATTTCTGCAGGAATGTTTGAATCATGATTGACATCATAAACTTGAAGATATCTTTGAATAATTACAGACTTCTCTGCATCTGTATAATCAACTAAATGGAAAGAATAAACAAAACGATTCTTCATCGGTTTAGACAACATTTCCGGTTTGGTTGTGGCTCAGATTAATGTAAATGGATTAATTGGAATTCTAATATTTCATCACTCTGGCATCACCATATCCACCACAAAATCTTCCATCGCAGTGTAAAGAACTTCTTCTACGTTTGGTTTTAGACGATGAATTTCATCTATAAATAAAATATCTCATGATTCTAAAGCATTTAGAATGCTAACTATTTCACTAGGTTTGGAAATAGCATAAGCTGTGATTACTTTGTTATTTACTCATAATTCTTGAGAAATAATGTGAGCCATCGTAGTTTTTCAAAATCCACTTGGTCATGAAAAAAGGATGTGTCATAGTGGTCAGTTTCTCTTTTTTGCACTAGTGATAGCTGTTTGTAGCATTTTTTTGATATGAGATTGCCCTACAAAATCATCAAAACTATCTGGTCTAGTAGCAAGGATTGTTTGTTTTTGGGTTGTAGTATCTATCTTTTTAATTTCCATGTTGTATTATATATGAAAGATTTTGATAAATCTGAGTTTAAGATATTATTTTTTTTATTAATTGCAAGAGAAAGATTTTTTTGACAAAAAAGAAAATACAAATAAAAGGCTGAATATATTAAAATAGTCTAATCTATTTAATAAAAATGAAGAAGAATAAAATTGGATTTATATCGTTCAATTTTTTTAAAAACTGACCCCAATTTTTGGGATCAGCTTTTATATATTTTGTTTTTGTTAATTCATACTTTAATTTTTATAAATACTTAATGCTGTTGTAAAGTCTTCTGCTCCTGGAGGCATAGTAGACTTACTAAAGATTGATGGTGAGTATTCAATAAGCACACTCGCTCAATTCATCACTACAGATTTTCATCCATCTTTATCATTTTTTCTATCAAACCAATCATTCAAATGAGATCTACTTCCATTCATTAAGTTATCAAAACCTTTTCAGATCAAAACTCATTTTACATGGAGTCATCCATCTGTACACCAATAATTATGAGTTGTATCATCATTCTTTTTTACATCTTTTCTATATAAATTTCCTCAAGCATAGAATATTCATTTTACAGTTTGGTCACTTGTACAACTTCACTCAAATGTGATACTTCAATTAGTTAAAAGCATCATATTATGTTTTAAATTTCCTTTAATTGTAACATCTCCTTGTGTTTGTACAATAGTGAATGGTTTTTCAATTGTACTTTTAGTTTGTGTAAATGTGGCATTTCATTCAATGAAATATATATCTTTTCATGGAACCTTTTTAACAGATACATTTCCTCAGAATTTATTAGTGTCCAATTTTACTGCTAATTTTTGATACTTTGCAATGAATGAATCCATAGCTGATTTAACTTTATCATTGCTTTCATAATCAGTAGTACTTATCGCTTTAACAAACTCTGAGAATACAGAAGTTCCACTAAGATACTTATATTTTGATAATTTTTCAGTCGAAGCTGTTAAATTTCCTGATGGAGTTTTTTGGACTGTATAAGAATCTGTAAGTACAAAATTACTTTCACATGGAGCAAATTCTTCTGGATTTCTTACCTGTTTCCATTCTCCATCTTCACATTGTAAATATTTTACTCCAGATAATCTTATCTTGTATTCTCAATAAGGTTTATTTGCTTCTCTATCTCTATTTCCTGCCATATCCCAATCTCATTCCCATTTTGTTCCATCAAGGCTAACTGTAGCACCTGATCAAAAATTTTGGATGTAATATACAGCCGAAGGGAGTAAACCACTATTTGATCATCTCTTTGGATTAAATGAGAAATAACAATCTTTTGGATTATTACAATAAGTATCTAGCATTGCATCATACCATGCTCAAAGTAATTTATTACTTTCTAATGGATTAATTGATGTTGATGATAAACATGGTCATTCAATTGTATAGAGTTTTGTATTATTTCCTCCTCGAATTTCGAATGTACATACCATAGAATCTGTTGCAATCTTTCAATTTTGATCTGATTCACATTCTCCTGAATTATTATATTTTTCTGGAGCAGTTCTGTAATCTCCATCAATAGTTGTATAATTATTTTTATTCTTCTCTGCCCAATTTTCCATATTTCTAATATTCCAATAGAATGGAAAGATTTCTCATTCATGAATAGAGAAATTTCATGCGTTTACATTGAAGCATTGTTGTGAAGCTTCTGATTCATTAGGACCTTCTTTACATACTCCCACTTGAGTACCCATGTAAGAATCAAGCACTTCACATGTTATTTCTTCTGAACAATGTACGTTATCAAATGATCGTTTTGTTTTTCTTTCTCTTGATGAGTGATCTATTATACTATTTCAACATTTGAGTCTAAATCGGGTTGATATACCATTTGAATAACATGTTACCGTGCTACCGTTAACCTCCATCTTTTTACATGATGGATTTCTTGGTCAGCAATCACTTCATTCACATCCTCATCATCAAATTGTATATACAGCATCGTCACAATCTATTCTTTTACCACTTCCATTATATATACATGCAAAATTTGTTCTATTCTGCTGATCACTTTGTGATGTCTTTATTTTTCCAGTTATTGTCAATACTCAAGACTGATTTGGTCTCAAAAATACACCAGAATAAAGTGCAACATCTACTCATTCTATCTGTATATTATTTCAATTATATGATACTTCTCATCATCAATTGTTTGTTACACTTCAACCGTTTGAGTTAGTGCTAACTACAAGGCTACCTGAAACAAACTCAACTCCTTTTGGTAGAAAATCTTTTAAAGATACGTAAACATTAGTATTTCCATCATTTCCAAAAGTAATTTTATATATAATTGTATCTTCTCATTCGTTTAATTTTACACTTTTATCTCGTGTAGTTCAATTAAAAACTTCTTTATGGATTCGAAGTTTTGTTGTTGATCACGTTCAACATTCTTTTCATCATGTAACAGGTACAGCACACGCTATATTCTTTACTTGTTCTTGAGGCATCTTAACTACTTTCGTGTATAGACGCAATTCAATATACTCTCACGATTTTAATGTTCATGTTGTCTTCCATGTAATCACCTTTCCTGGATTTTCTGGATCATAAATTGTGATTCATGCTGGAATATGTTCTTTCTTATATGAATCATATACCAATTCATCTGGAAGTGTATCTTCTATATATTTCATTTCTACATCTCAACCAATAGCTTTTACAGTAATTTTCCATTCTACTGATTCTCATGTTTTAGTTACAATGTTATCCGCTGGTACTACTACCTCTTTTTTAACTTCAATTTTTCAAGATGTATTAATTGGTACTGGTTTACATTCTTCGTCTAGTCATTCTGCCCAAGCACATGCTATATTTTCATATCAGTCTTTGTCCGGCATTATTTCCACTTTTGTGGTTACTATCAAAATTATTGATTGTCCAGATTTTAATGTTCATGTCGTATGTCGTTCTAAAACAAGACCATTATCCTTTCTTTCAGGCTGGTTTGCATTCATATTTACCCCTTCTGGCAAATTCTGACTATAATTTACATATGACAAAACTCATCTTCAATCACTTGTTTTTGGTAATTTGTCTTTTATGACCACATTATTTACATCTCATCATTCTGCTGTCACTTTAATTTGCCATCTTAACTCTTCTCATTCTGATGTTACATATTGTGTACCCAACAATTCCTTTTTAACGTTTAGTTTGCCTTTATACGGTTTTTTTGCGTAACATTCTACTGGAGTTCCTGCTTTATTTTGACACTTCCATGTCCACATATGAGTTATTTCATCATATACGAAATCTGAAACAGATCATACTTCACATAAATAAGATCATTCCACTAAACTAGTAACAGTTTGTCAGTTATAAGACGAATTACATTTTGGAGCTGTTTCTTTACATGTTACTGGATCACATGCATTGTTGCTTATCCATGGTTCTGCTTTTGGATCACATATTTCTCAGTTGGTTACCTGACCGTCTCCACATCGAAACACTCTATATTTTAAGCATTCTCATGTATGATATCCTTGAGTTGAATTATATCAAACTGTAATATCCGGACATTGACTAACATTGTTTACAGACGTATAACTTCAATCACTTTTAAGACACTGATATTGTGTATTACCAACAGTTCTATAATAAAACTTTCAGTTTAAATAACCATCATTACCTTTCTTTTTAAATCATATTGTATAATGGATTATAGCATCTACACTTGATTGATTAGTTCTTGGTGTTGTTGGTTTATGTAATATACATCAATTGTCATTCACTGTTCTAAGGATAAGAGCTCGATTTGTATCAGGTGTAGGATGTCCCTTTTTTATATAATTACTCATTAGAACCCAATTATTACAGTCAGAGAGAACTCATTCTCTACTCCACATTTCCACCGATGTTTTATTGTTAAGCAAAACATCGCTATCATTGTTCCAATAGGCATCATATGGATAAATTGTGTAGGTATTGGTATTTCATGTCATATACACATCTATTGTCTTAGACTCATTATTATTACAAACTGGTTGCGAAGTAACATGATTTATGTTTATATCTCATGCATACATTATACCTACTATGGTTATTGATAGTGTTAATAACCCTGTAACAAATTTTTTCATTTTATAATAATTATTTTATAAAATACTTATAGTTATTAAAAATCTAAGTTGGGCTTATAATCAGGATCTTTTCATCCTGTTTTACCATTACCTGGCATTGATCATTGAGTTTCTCCTCCTCTTCCAGTAACCGCAGCTACACCAATAGTAATTGAAGTAGTAGAAGTGATTGTACTCTTATTTCATTCTCGATAGCTTCATGTTTGCCATACTCCGGAATTGAACTGTACACTAGTTCCATCTGGTCATGTCGCAGATATATCACTCAAAATAATTGTATGGTTTACACATTGAGTAAAATATCCAAAATTTAATTTCGCGTTTAATATAACTTGTTTTCCTCAAACGTCAAGAGTAAGTTGTCAATCTTTAAACTCTTTTATTGTTGGTTTAGTTCATTCATCCAATCATAAATATTTTAAGATAGGAGTAATAAGTACCGTATTATTTGCAACATTTTCCATTGCACGCTTGTGTAATGCATTTCTTTGATCTGCCGAGAATCCAAAACCTTCCAATGCATTCAAATCAACCATTGGGTCATAAATCTGAGGATTGAACAATGGATTTTCTGGATTTGTATGGTCTCATAGATTAAATCAAATTGTATTATCTAATAGTGCCGCTTTTGCCTCTTTTTTATTAAACAATTCAGGATGTGCTATTCTATAATCTTCTGATGCCTTAAGTAAGGCTAAATATCCTGATTTATATTCTTCTGGAATATTTGATCTTTTGAGAGTTCACTTGATCTGTTCTCATCTCTTTGTGCTTCATGCTCTTCTCGCAATAATATCTGACATTGATTCTTTACCAAAATGATATTGTCCATCTGTACCTCATTTTACACTTTGTGCCCTTGCAAAGACATTTCTAATCGACATTAACGCTTGTCATAATGTAACATTATTCTCAATTTTATCTAATTCAGTCAATACATCACTAAAATGCGATTGTCATTTATATTTTTGGTCTAACTTTGTAAAAATTGGCTTTATTGCATCTCTTGCTGCTGTATAATTTCCAGATTGCATTGCATCATCAAAAGGTTTGTATTCTGGCCATGGTTTGTTTCAATTTGTTGTATGTTTCACCTGCCACAAATATGTTGGATTGCTTAGTTTTAATGCCTCAGCATACACCTTTTCTGCGATAGCCTTTGCTTGCGTATCAATCATTTCAAATTTAGCATTATATTCCATATCTAGTCATCTTCATTCATCTCATTCTACTGGATCCATGATTGTTAAGTTTCAGCTTGCATCTGCATCTATAACAAGTTTTACTTTATGAGGAGGTTCTTTTGTATTAATCTCGTTAGATTTTTCACATATTGCTTGCATTCTATCATCACCTATTTCAAGTTGTTGAATTTTATCTCATTTTGGAGACTTTTCTTTCAATGCACTTATTGCTTGTTTTACCAAATCTGGGGTATACGTTCTAATACCTTCTCCCAATTGAAGAATATTAGTTGCATTTATATCTCCATCTGTAAACCAATCTTGTCATGCTTTATCTAGTTTTATAAAATTCTCTCATGATCTTCATCAAATAATTATCTCTTTTGATTGTGTGGCTGTTCATTGTCGTTTCTTTGCTGCCATTGGAGTTTGTACGTGAAGAAGAATATTTCATTGTTGATCCTTCTTCATATTTCATTTCAATTTTTCATTTACATTGACTCTAATTGCAAGATTTTTTGGAACAACAACAAATCCATTTTCTACTTTTAATCCTTGTTCTTCACTAAATCATGCTTCCTGGTTGAACTTCTTAATTAAATCTTCATTCCATCATCCTTGGTAGTCATGATCTAATCCATATTCTTGTCACCACCTATCCCCATAACCATCCAAATTATGTTTATTTATCTGTATACCTGCATATATTCATACATATGGAGCTCATACAACCCAGAATGCTCCAAGTGAAGCTCATCATAAATATGCTCATTTTGTTGCATCCTCTTTCTTTCCATTTGCCCACGCTAAAGCAAATCTTTCTGCCACTTCGCGAGAAATAATGTCTCTTATTTCTGGCTGAGAAATATCTGCATTGTTGTAATTTATTAGTAGTCTGAGAGTCGAATCTACTACTGTTTCCATGTCTTCTTCTTTTACTCCATTTTTACTAGCATAGTCTCTTATCATAGCTTTTACACTATTTGCCACATCGACATTACTAAAATCTAGTTTTTTGATTCATCTTGTATCTAATCATACTAGTATTGGTCCGATTATTTCACTTCCAAATTTGTTTTTCATTTCCTGTTCTGCCTTATCTATTCAGGCAACTCTATCTTGGCTTCGATTAAGTCATGCGGATACTACAACTGCTCATGTAAAACTTACCCGAGCTCCTGTATTTAGTCAAATGTGTTGTAATGCTCAACTTTTTGTAACTCGTTCTTTAGCTGTCTCAAGATTTAATCATGCACCTCCGATCGATTGTGCATCTACTTTTCAGTATCACAATGGGATAAATGCTCCAGCAGATAATTCTGGATTCATATACCATCATTTTCATAAATTTGCTGAGGCTTTGTAATTTATACCCAATCATATTGCAACAGTTCCGTCATTTCTATATTGGAATCAAGCATTCAAATCTAATCATTTTACCCATTGATCAAATGGTATCTTACCTCATATTCCTACTCATCTTGTATATTCGGTATACAATGCATTAGCCAATCCAGATTGCATTGATTCAGGAGTTTGAAATCAAGCTAATCTTAACTGTTCTACTTTTATTTTTGACATCATTTCTGCTGCTGCTTTATCTGCTGATGCCTTAGCTTCTGCGAGATTAAGTCATTCAAATGGATCTTTATTTACATCTCTAGACATTAATGAAATCAAATCTGATCCCGGTTTACTAATAATATTTTGTAATAATAAAATTAGTTTTCTATTTCAGTTTTTAATTTCTGTTTCTAATTTTGATACAGTTGGTAGATTGTCTACTACTGCCGGAACCCCATTTTCTCATGATTGCTCTGAAGCTCCATCCTTTGGTTGATCTGTGGCTTGTCCACCATTAAATGTCTCTAATAAAGTTGTTGCATCTATTTGAGTTGCTGCACCTTTGAAAACATCATCCAGTCCAAGACCTAACATATCATTCTCCAGTTTAGCACGTGCAAATAAATTATTCAGTGCTGTCTCTTTTCATACTTGATTAAATACCGCTAAGAATTGCTGTCATGATTTTTCTCATCAAATATCTCTAGCATCAATCATTTTATCGTTATTCAAATTTGCTAACACCTTTTCTACTGGAGTGTTTTTAAAATAATTATCATCAAGCATGGCTAATCTAGTAGCATTTGCGAAGTTTGTAATAGATAATTTTGATGCAAATGTTTTAAAATCTGGATTTACTTGATCTAATTTTCTTCCATCTGAGTATCATTCTTTTTTTTCTGTTTTTGCATCCTGTTTTGCTTGCTCTACGATAGGCTTAAATTTTCTAACAGCGTTACTTACTCCACCCTCTTTTTCAATTATTTTTAAAACACTTAAATAAATAGCATGTTGACCCTTAGGAGAGTTTCATTCTACTTGTGTTGATAGATAAAACTTTCCAACTCTTACAAGATCATCTAAATATTTTTTTTCTACTGTTATTCCGCGCTTACTTAATACTTCTGCATATTTTGACTCTGGTGTATTTGTATTGAGCTCGCTATCATTTAGGACTTTCAACAATGCTACAGCTTTATCTTCTCCTGTTGATACAGTAATTTTCTCAGCAACTTTCAAAAAGTTATCGATCGCCTTCCTATCTTCTTCAGATGGCTTATCAACTTTTGCATTAAAAATTGGTAATCGTTGCAAAGCTTTTACAATTCATGAAGTCTTTTTGATTCCTCGTAAATATTCAGTAAGATCGTTTTTCAAAAAATTTCTATTTTGCTTGTCTCCCATATTTTCTACACTTTGATTATTATTTCACAATCCCTCATCTAAGATGTCTGGATCATATCATTCCATAGATACTCTATTTACTTCATGGATTGTTGCTGCTCAAGTTAAATCTCTATATATCTTGTCTGCTGGATATTTATCTGAATCACTTCAAAAAATAGTATCCTTAATTTGATCAAATTGTTTATCTCCCGCTGACCAGATTTTGTCTTTAAATTGTTTTTTACATTCTTTCAGATACATTTGTTTTATTTCAGCTTCTGTAATTCTTTTTCCGTTAATAACACCATTAGCATATCAATTTTCTTTAAGTTCTGCCATTAAATGTTTGTATCACTCACTCATTTTTTTGTTTCGAACATTGGTATACATTGTACCACTTTCATCCACAGCTGTCATCCTTGCTTGACATCTCTGACTATCTCTTTTTAATTGCCCCCTATCTGTGTAATATCCTTGAACCTCAGAATAGATCTCGTTTGGTATGTTCGAAAAAATAATATCTTGTTGAAGATCTTCTTCTTCTTTTTTAGATCACTCTATCTCTGTTTTTACTTCTTCATCCCTTTCTTTAGTTGCCGCCTCTAATTCTTTATCTTTTTGTGTAGGCTCACGATTGGTTGATGACTCTGGCGATCTATACTCCTCTCATGAAGATATAAAAACATCACTACCGGGGAAAAGGAAACTTGGATGTAAATCTGTACTAAATCTGTTCATCTTTGTATAGTAATTGAATAAAAATATCTTTAGTCAAATTATAACCCCAAATCAAAAAAAACGCAAATATTTTGATACAATTTTCACGATTATGTACTTGCGTTTTTTGAATTTTATGATATAATATGTTATATGTTTTTATATCATGAATTTACCATTTTCATATATTAGTATCTCTTTCCCGTCTCATAAAATTCAGATTACTTTTCTTTTGGCGGTAGAGATTACATCCACATGTTCTGGAGACATATTTAGTCAAATAGATTTTTTGAAATTTACATCTTCAAGCCTGTTTTTATCTCATGCATAACATTCATCAAATCATCTTCATAAAGCTACATGTGTATTCCCATATTCTCATCCAACATTTTCATCAAAAAGAGTTTCTGCCATGAAATGAGTAATTTTGGATATTCTCGCATCGGTTAAACTAAACTCTCACAAATGATCCATTCATTCAATTTTTACCATTTCTTGTAAAATCTCATCATTTTTATCTGCATGAGCGAAGATTAATTTTCAATCTTTGAATTCAAGTCTTATTCATTCGACTAAGCTTCAATATCTATATAAAGGCTGATTACATTTCATTCGGCCATTTACATCTCTACAGTCAGGGGATGTAAAAACTTCAAATGACGGGATATTGCATCCTCATCATGCCTCCCACAAACGATCTGATCAGATTTTTACTTTTAAATCTTCATCTGGTCAGATTACATGAACATATTCTAGCTTGAGTTCATTAAGTTTATCTTTTACACGATGAGTTTCAGCATTTACTTCTTTCCGTTTTTGAACTGGATTTTTTTCATCTAAAAAACAGGCTGAAATAATCTGATTTCGATACTCTTCTAATGATAATCATGCTTCTTTTGCCATGGCTTCTGTTCCATACATACATATAGTTCGTGAGAATTTTCATTCTCTTTCTTTTTTGTCTCTCAAATCGCGAATTTTTCTATTTGCTTGAATTCTTTTCATCATCTTAGATGGTTGGATTCCATCTAATTCATGTAAATCTGAATCCGCTATAACTAATATATTATGTGTCATTGATTCAATTTTTCATCTTTGGTATGCTTCTGGAATGAAACTAAGCTGCTCATCTGATGCGTTTTCATAGAAATTTCTAGTTACTCCGTCTGGTAAGTATTGCATAATTGGATGTCATCATGCTTTAAGTATTGCAGTTTGAAGAGGAATGTAAAATGGTTTAGCACATTCTGGAATCTGGACAAAAACTATATCTCATGGATTAATTCCATTTCATCATCGAAGTGCAAAATTTACCATTACATCTGCATATTTTTCCAAAATTTCTTGACTTGGTGTATACATATTATAATATTATATAAGAATATAAAATTTTTTATATTTAATAAATATGTTTCGTATATCTACTGTTTAATCCTTTTTTATATATAATGAGTCGCTTAGGAACAATAAGTATGTTAGCAAAAAATATCATCAGAATACTAATATAATATATATAAGTAAATTTGCATGTTGGATTGATAAATTATATCATCGATGAATTAGTACTCAGACTAATATTGCCACTACTATTCTCCATATTTTTTGTCGAGTGTTTAGGTTTTTTAGGTATTTTTGTTGGTAATATTTGTACAATAATAGAGCTATTAGCCCTGTTGCAATAAAATGTAATAATGAAGTAAAAATTCATCTTCAAAAAACCAATCACCAAACTCATTCTGGATTGGATGAAAGAATTTCACTTCATAGGTAAAATAAATTTTCTATAATACTAAATCCTAAAGCTATAAAGATAGAAAAAAACAACAAATCTGATGAATAGAAATTTGTTTTACTTACTTCATTTTCTGTTGCTCAAATTTTTAAAAATTCTTCAGAATATGCTAATAGTAAATAATATAGTACCGTAGCAGAAATTCATACTTTTAATCCAAAAAATCAAACTATTGCAAACAATAACATCCATATCAAAAACAAAAATCGAATCTGCTTTCTCTTCCGATTTCAACTTAATAAGATTAAAAATAAAAAAATTAATCCACAATATAATAAAAACGATCACCATCGACTAAGCGAAATTGTGCCATTTTGAATAGCTTCAATTCACGGAAAAATTGATTTAATTATAAAATTAAATACGAATAAAGATCATACTAATACAAAGCTTGTTCAGAATAATTTTCGAGATATTTTTCTCTGCTGTTTAGCAAAAATGTGCTGAATTAACCAAATCCAGAAATATCACAACAAAATACACATTATTATAGCTCAGGCTATTTTCATATCTTATTTCATAAAAAATGAATAATATAGTTTGTATCGTATATTTTTGTATAAAATTTTCAAGTTAGGAAATCTTACTTGAATTTGTTATGGAAATATTTACTATTCCTCGTGTTCATATAATAGGTATGGCGAGCTTAGCTCAGTTGGTTAGAGCATCTGATTGTGGTCCAGAGGGTCATGGGTTCGAATCCCATAGCTCGCCCCATTTAGGATTTTTGAATCTGAAATAGGGGCTAACGCCTTGTATAATGCGGAAAGATGGGGGGTTAGAAATCCCTCATTTTTTCTATAGTAAATTTTTTCTCAAAAATAAACCTTTGCTTGAAGGTGCTTTAGCTCTATACTTCATAATCTCCAGATAGCTACAGGATCGGTTAGAATAGTCTTAATTCTATCAAAAATTATCTTAATATCATTTTCTCATACTTCAGCATTTTCTTGGATTTTAATAAGATGTTCCTTTTCACTTTCTAATTCAGCCCACTCTTGTTCTGTTTGTTTTTTAAGGCGGTCATTATTTAGGTTATCAAACCTATTTTTCAGTCATTCAATCTTTACATCTATTTCTTCTATTCTTTTTTGAATCTTTTTATTACCGTTTGATAATTCTTCACTTTTAATTTTTATTTCATCATTCAATATAGCTTCCATAAGTTTTATAATACTTGGTTTTGGCTGTATCGCCTCTAATAGTTTTTTGTATTCATTATGCACTAAATCAGCACTTATATTACAATTCCCTTTACATCATTGATGCTTGCATCAATAATAATCATAAATCCCCCCATGTCATTTAGTTGTCCATCATGTAAGAGCATATCCACAATTCGGGCAAAAAAGGAGTCATCTTAAAGGAAATACACTATTAACATCTTTTCTTATTCAACTTTTTAATGGTCATCTACCCTCTATTCTTTCAATAATCTGATTAACTGTACTTAAAGAAATTATTGCTGGATGATTAGCTGGAATTGGTTCAAAAATATCATAAGGAGGATAAATTATATATCCTGCATAAAAGTATAATCTATTAGTTTCCAGCATATTAGATGCATAAGAGTTTCATAATTGCGTTTCGCTACTCTTTTTACCATGATATCCCTTTGATGTTAACCCAGATTTTTTAAAATAATTAAGTAATTCTGTAGGAGTTGATAATGTTCCACTAGCATACATTTCTAATCATTCTTTTATGATGGTAGCCTCTGGTTCTACGAGTTTTATACGACTTTCCCTTTTTCAATTTATTCTTTCTTGATATCTATCATATCATGGCGGAAGTTGAAAAGGATAATCTCATGCCCACATTTTAGACTTTAATCAATTAATAGTTCTCTCTTTTGTTAACAATCTTTCATTCTTTGCTATAGCTATCGCGATGTCTGTTTCTAAATCATCTCACACTTCTTTTCATGAATTCGCTAACAATATCCTGGTTCATGTTTTTCTTATCCTGTATATCAAAAAATGGGACTTTTCTGTCTGTTCCATCCTTGTAATTCTGGATATTTCAGTACAAATTAAATAAGGAACTGTAAGATCTTTTTTATTAGCATCATCTAAAAATTTTATAGCTTTTTCTAATCAATCTTTTTGTTCAGATGCTCAACTAACTCATCCATCTATAAATGTTGGTGCAACTATGTTTATATTCTTAAGTTTTGCAAATTCCCTACATTTATTTTCCTGACTTTCTAATCAATTACCATCAGACACTTGTTTATCTGTTGATACACGAACATATATAATCCCATTAGGAGAAATCTGATTTTCTTTTACAACATCTTTTAAAACATATTTTCATGCCTTACTATCATATGTATACAGTTGTTCCCACGATGCCATATCTACAACAGTAATTGAGCTAAAAGCTTCTAACCTAATTTTATATTTAGTTTTATCAGTTGATAATACGAATATGATAATATTTTAATAAGTTAGAACGATTTATTTATTACTTTTTTAATTATAAAATCAATAGAAAAAGAGGATTTTTTAATCCTCTCTTCTACTTTCAGTATCTTCTATATTTGCAGCATACTTGGTATTGAAATAATCATCAATCACAACTCTGCATATTCATCTTAGCAAATCAATAACTCTTTGAATTTCTTCATCAGTCATCGATTCCGCATCAACTCATAAGATACTTCTTGCATCTTGTATTGAAATCATTTATACTAAGAGCTTTCACAATTTCTTACTTACGGAATTACCAGTGATACGCCCTTGTAAAAACTCCTCATACAAAAAGGGAACATTATTATAATACAGTTCTGTAAATATTATTCAATTGATAATCATTATACCAGTTATTCATTATTCTCATTCCTTTTTTGTTTCTTACTTTCAGATTTCTTAAACTTACTTAATTCATGTTTATTATTAAATCGTACATGTTTTTTTGAATATCATTCTCCATTTACAGCTGTATATCAATATGGATTTTTTGATTTTATTTCTGAAAACCTGCTAGAATCGTGTACGATTCATTCTACATTCAATGTAAAATCATCTGGATGTATATTTATTAGTCGATCTGAAAACTTTTTAAGCAATTCTTTTGTCGCTTTAGCATTATCCCAAGTATTTTCTCAGATTTTTGATTTAATTTCTTCTACTCATTTACCAATACAATTTTCACAAAACAAATCTCTTACAATATTTGAAAAACTTAAGAAAATATAAGTATTATTATGGATATCAATATGATTTTTATCACAAATTCCTATATCAAATGTTGAAGGAGAATAATATAAAAACAATTCTTCATCAAAGAATAAGGCATTAACAATATCTATATACAACATCATTTCTTGTGAAGGAATTGTTTTTATTGGTATTTCTCTTATACGAACCTCTCTAAATCATTGTATGATATCAATATTTTTTATTCTTTTTTTTACCAGATTAATTCATTCGCTTGAAAATTTATATGAGAACTTAGATTTCTTCTTACTTTTGAGAGTCTTATCTATGAATTTAGTTAATTTTTCTCTATCAACATTCATTCATCTCATAGTATCCATCAATATTTCTGTTTGCATTAAATATTGGTTAGCTAATGAAGAATTAAATGAAGTAAATTCTAAATATTGAGAAATCAACAAACTCCAAAAGTACAATAAAACACCATCTAATTTTTCATTATCACTATTTAACATATCTGCTAATTTTTCTCACTTTTCTCAATTTGTAAAAAACTGGTATACCATTCATCACTTTAACAGCATTTGTAATCTATGATATCCTATCATTCATCAGAAAACTCATGTTGCAAGTTCTTGTAAGATAATATCAAACAATTTACGAACAACAAATACTATTGGGGTTATAGCTATTCATGTATTTGTTAATGAGACTCACGAATCAAACTCCAAAAAACTCATCATATCTCAGACATCTCTGGCTTCATCAAAGCTAAGGTTTATTTTTGGTTTAAAAACAGTATCCAGCATGGATCTTAAAATTTCTTCATTCTCATTTTCAGAAAAAATTGTACTAATGGAGAATCATAATTACGATTGAATAAATATTGATGATATCATTGCTCTTTCCATCACTTAGTAATTGCCATTGTTTAGTATATACGTTTAAAAATCTGTCTTTTAATGAATATTTTTGTGTATACAGAATTTAATAAATCTAAGTTCTCATCAAATATTTCCCTCTCAAGCATCATAAATAAAATCATGCAGTAATTATAATAGCGGAAAACAAAAATACAAGACTTTTTATTTTTTTCATTTCTTGATTTTAAAACAATTATTTATAAAAACTACAGTGCTAGATTATTACATAAAGTAGAACTCATAGGAATATGAGGACGGTTTACGGATTCATAGAATCGTCCTCTTATGGGTTATTTTATGTAGTAATCTAGCAGTTACGCCGTAAATCGTCCTTTTATTCTAAATAATATGGTAGATTTATGGTGCTGCAAGGTTACCATTTTTTTATTTTCTTAAAATCTACCATATGAGTGATACGAATCTTACTAAAAAGAACAGAAAAGAAATGATAGATTTTTTAGAGAAAATAAAGGTAAATAACAATGATGATGAAACTTTGAGAATGGTAAATAAAATTGAAAATGCTCTTACAGAGAAGAAATTCTGATTAGTTTTTGAGGAGCATAGAGAAGAAGTTGATGATTTATTACAAGCAAATATCCCTTTATTATGTGAAGATGCCAAAAGGAGAATCTGTAAGGATGAAAATCTTCCTTGGAATTTTATAATAGAATGAGATAATTTACAGGCATTATACCTACTATTAAAGACACATAGATGAAAAATAAATGTAATCTATATTGATCCTCCATACAATACATGAGCAAGAGATTGGAAATATAACAATGACTATGTAGATGCTAACGACTGATATAGACATAGTAAATGGCTTTCTATGATGAAAGTTAGATTAGAATTAGCAAAACAGCTTCTTAATCCTGAGAATTCTGTTTTGATATGTACAATAGATGAAAAGGAATATTTACATCTATGATGCTTGTTAGAAGAAATGTTTCCAGAAGCTAGTATTCAGATGGTGAGTAGTTGTATAAATCCTAAGTGAGTTGCTCGTGATAAGCAATTTTATAGAACTGATGAATACCTATTTTTTGTTTGTTTATGAGATGCATGACCTGCAAATTTAAATTTAGCAGAGGAATGGTTAGATCGTATAACATGAAATAAATGAGAAAAATTTAGATGGTGTGACTTAAGAAGGACATGATCTGATCATGAAAGAGGTCGTAGTCCCTGATGTTTCTATCCAATTTATGTTAATGAGGAGGGAACTAAAATTGAGAAAATTTGAGAGCCGTTAATGGATCAATCATTGCATCCAAATGATGTTCCTGAAATACCTAAATTAAGAGCAATTTGGCCAATTTGACCTACTGGTGAAGAATGCCGTTGGCAATTAGGACCTAAAATGTTAAAGCAATACTTAGATAATCATTACATAAGATTATGAAGCTTTACAAAAAATAGTATGTCTATTTGATATGTTTCTACATGATCTCAAAAGAAGATTGAAGATTGATTGATAAAAGTTAAATGATATTCCGAAAAAGATGGTTCTGTTATAATTGATGACGATAGCTATGATGCTACATATATTCCAAGCACTCAACGAAATGTTTCATCACATAACGCTACGGAATATTGATCTAAATTGATCAACAAAATTTTGTGAGAAGCTCGTTTTTCTTATCCTAAATCCCTGTATGCGGTCTATGATACAATACGTTTTTTTGTGGCAGATAATCCTGATGCTGTTATTCTAGATTTCTTTGCTGGCTCATGAACAACTATGCATGCTGTAAATTTGATGAATGCTGAAGATTGATGAAAAAGGAAATGTATTATGGTTACAAATAATGAAATATGAGAAAAAGAAGAAAAAAGACTAACAGCATTATGATATAAGAAATGAGATGATGAATGGGAAAAGATATGAATTGCTAAATATGTCACCCGACCAAGAATCGAATGTAGTGTTAATTGAGTAGATATTCATTGAAAAAAATTAGACTGAGATTATTGATTTGAATCAGAAACTTATATATTGGATGAAGAAGTCGATTTGGTGTCAAAAGAAACAAAGAAATCAATAAATAGAAAACCTTATAAAAAAACAAAAATACAAATGTATCCTGATTTGGCAAAACTAAAAATGTCTGATTGATTCAAAACAAATGTGAAATATTTTAAGTGTGATTGGACGCCAAGAAAACCTGATGATTATTACTTAAGTAATGTATTGTTATTACATATTAAGGAAATGATAGAATTAGAAAATGCAGTTGAAATAGATGGAATTAAGAATGTCGCAATTCTGAATAGGGATGATTATAAGAAATTCATAGATAATGATTCAATATATGAAAAAATAGAGAATATCTGGGTTAATCAGAATATTATTTTTGATGTAAACGAATTAGAAAAAATGAAGAAAAAGAATTTTAAATATATTCCTGTAGAATACTTCTGACAAGAGTTAAAAGATGTGGCAGAATAATTTTTATATTTTATCAATTCACCATGTTCAAAGTTAATTTATATAACTTCCAAGAAAAAGCTGAAGAAAATCTTCTTAATGCTTGTTCTGAACATCATGAATTAGTATTATCCGCTCCAACTGGTGCTTGAAAAACAGTAATTGCTAGTAAGTTTATAGATGATTATCTTGATGAAAATCCAAATACCGTATTTCTTTGGACATGTCCTTGAGCTTGAAAATTAGAAGAACAGTCAAAAAATAGTTTTTCAGAAGTGACTGAATGAATTACTTTTTGAGATGTTTATTCCTTTATTAGAGAAGAAAATCCATCATGAAAAGTGTATTTTATAAACTGGGAAAAAATCAATAAAAAGTCTAATGTTGTGCTGAGAGAAACTGAATATAATAATCTTATGGAGAAAGTATTGGCGTGTCATAATGATAAAATTGATATATTCATCATAGTTGATGAGGAACATAAAAATAGAGAAAATGCTAATGAATTTATTGCCAATATTCAGCCGAAACATGTATTAAGAATATCAGCAACACCGATGACCAATGCTGAATATAATGAAATTATTGATGATGACGATGTTATTGCCTCATGAGTTATTGCTGCAGGTATTTCTATTAATGAAAATGTGTCAAAAGATGTTGATGATAATAACAATGTTGAAGAAGATTATGATTTAAGATTACTTCATCTTGCAGATATTAAAAGAAAAGAAATTCAGAAAGAATATGATAAGTTGTGATTGAATATAAGACCGTTAGTTATCATTCAGTTCCCAAGTGGAAAGCCAGAATGGATTGAAAGAGTAAAAAAAGAATTAAGTGAAATGTGATATTGAGAGGATTCTTGATTAGTAACTTCATGGTTTAGTTGAGATCATCCAGATTCTCCCGAAGAATTAAGAAAATTAGATTGAAGTTATTCTTTTCTTCTTTTTAAACAAGCTATTGCTACATGATGGGATTGTCCAAGAGCAAAGATTTTAGTAAAATTAAGAGAGTGATGAACAGAAGCATTTAATATACAAACTATTGGTAGAATTAGAAGAATGCCTGAAAGAAAACATTACCGTAATGATATTTTAGATAATTGTTATATTTATACGCTTGATAGTAAATTTAAGGATGGTCTAACCACTACTTTAACTGATAGTTTTTATACAGCATTATACAAAAGAAAGAATAACATCCCTCAATTTACACTTAAAAAAAGTTACATTGAATGAGCAGATAAAAAACTACCTCCTAATACAAAATACATAATCGAACTTGTTAGGGATAGAATGCTAGAAGAATGCGATCTTGATTGAAATTGAGAATTAGATAGGGAAGAAATGGAGGAATCAAAATGATATGTATTTGGTACTCTATTAAAAGTTGAAGCAATTGAAGGAACAGCAAGAACAACAAAAGATATTTTTACTTTAAATAAAAGGTTTGAGGTAGAACATGAGATAAACACTCATGATGATTGATTTATTATAAGAGATGCAAAAAGAAGAATTGCAAGAGCTATTTGAATTGATGAACAGAATTCAAATAATGTTTTAAGGATACTCTTTTGACCAGAAGAACCCGATTCATTACTATCACATGAAGATTATATATATGAACATAACAATAAACTATTAAAATGATTGTCGTTAAGAGAATTTAACGCTTTCCTAGTTAACAATCGTGATAGATTAATAGAAGTTTTTAACAAAATAGATAAAGAAGAAATTGTTGAATTAGAAGAAGTTCCATTTTTAGAGTCAGATTGGTATATACCAGAAGAACAATATTATAAATTTCATCGTAGAGAAGTTAAAAATAGAGATATGAGAAAAAATGTGTTTGAAGAATACTGAGATAATATTTTAAAAAAGCCAAATAGAAGTGTATCTGAAATAGAATTTGAAAAACGATGTGAGGTATCTCCGAATATAAAATGGATTTATAAAAACTGAGACAAATGAGAGCAATATTTTAGTATAATTTATAGAACAGCATTCAATAGATTTAATTTTTATCCAGATTATATTATTCAAACAAATAATTGAGAAATTCGGATTATTGAAGCAAAATGATGAACAGATAATGAATGAAATTCGGCAAATATTGATATTCATGCGAAAAATAAATTAGAAGCATTGAAAAATTATTGTGAAGAAAATCCTAATATAAAATTCTGATTTGTGAGATATGATAGTTTTTTGTATATATCAAATACAGAATGGGATGAAGATATTCACAATAAAGAAATATGGAAACCTATCGAAGATGTTTTTTAAAAATTGTTATTTAAACAAAAAACTTAGGTTATTGTTTGGTTATATTTTGGTTACCCCTAGGTTTTTATGAGATATTTTAGTTAAAAATTATTGATATTTATTGTTTTAGCAAGTCATCCCTTTCTTTATTATTTTTGAGTCATCAAAATACTCATTTGTAATAATTTTTTTCCGTAATGTATTCTTTTCTAATGTTATCGTCAGATAATCTTAATAATTTACTGGATCAAAATTCATCTTTTTCAACAAACCATATCTGATCTCTTCTTAATGTTCTTTTTATGTCCATAATATGAGTATTCTGTGTTGTGAAAATGATTTGAAAATGAGAATTAATATTTGTCCTATTAAAAGATCTAATAAGATTTAATAATAATGAAGAATGTAAACTGGCATCAATTTCATCTATAAAAAGGATTTTTCACTGGCGAATGACATTGTAAATACTTCAAGCAAGATTTAGTATTTTATTAGTTCATTTTGATTCGTCATTAACAGAAAAGGCGTGTTGTCAAATAATATTACCATTATCATCATATACTGGATGATACACATTCCAAATATGACTTTTCACATTTTCCGGTATAGGAATTCATTGAGATTGTAATTGTACCCTTAATGTTTCTGATTTTGGTAGTTGATTAAATGGAATTTCTTTTAATGAAAAATCGATATCCTCTATTCAAAGATCTGCTTTATTTAATAATGACTTTAAAAAAGGTTTAAATGTGTCATACTCATTAATCATCATCAATTCAGAATCACTGGGGCTTCAGTCTCAAAAAAAGACATATATTTCTTGAAAAAATTTATGAATCATCTTTGCTTCTTCAGAACCTTCTTTAGCAAAAATAGATAGTGCCAAATTGTTCTCATTCACGCGTTTAATACTGTTATTATCATCAAAATCGTATATTATAATGTCTTGAAAATTTCTTTTAAAGAGAACTTTTTCTTTTTGAGTTTTTTTGCTATATAGGTTTTCTGAGCATATTCTCATTCAATCGAGAGAAAATTCGTATCTATATATGATTCAATTTATTTCGAAAGTAATTTTAAATTCAGCAGGGGCTTTTCTTGTTGAGTCATTTAACCGAAATGGTTGTAAAAAAACTCATCACAAAGTAAAAACAGGATCGCCTGGACCCAACCTCCATGAATCAGTAATGAGTACTTTTATCGTTTGAATTGATCTTAATAGATTAGTTTTCCCACTAGCATTATATCAATATATTACTGATGTCTTTAAGATATCAATATTGTTTTTAAGTGAAAAGATACTAACTTTTGTATCCTTCTTGTTTGAAACAGCTCTCAAAGAAAAAATCGTTTCATTTTTAAATGATAAGTAATTCTTTATTGAAAGATCTATAAGCATAATCAATACATTAAACTATAAAGATATGTCATATATACATAAAAGTATACATTTTTCAATAGAATATATGTATGTTAACATACTATTATTAATATTTTTACATAAAACACGAAAAATCTCTTGATTTTGATGTCTGATAGACTATTATGATTTTAGCACCGATTTGAATTAGATGCTATTTTATTTCTTAATTAACTATGTTATGGCTAAAACTAAGTCATCAACGAGGTGAGTTCAGCAAAAAAAGATTGTTGTTGTAAAGCCTTACAAAAGAAATGGTGAACCAGTGAAAGGTCACAGAAGATCAACACCAGATTAATTTACATCCTATCTTCATTAAAAATATGCTGTTCATTAAAGCAAAAAACACCAATCTCACTGGGAATGAGATTGGAGCCGATGTTTATCTATCAAGATAGATAACTTACATGCAAGTTACAAGATAGTTTTTTGTAGGCAAATTACAATATAAAAATTCATTTTTTGAATTAAGTTTATTTGTTTACAAAATAATTATGTTAAAGTTGAATTTAGTATGGAATAGATGCCAAGACGGAGATTGGTGTCCTTTAATGGATTTAAATCTGAATCATTCTCACTTTGATGATATGGAATGAGTTTATATTATTCGGCATTGATGAAATAATCCTAAAGTTGTAAGAGTTGGACAATGAATTATAAAAAACAGATTAGCTGAACACCGTACAAATACACAAATAACTAAATATCAAAATTTAGGGCTATTTGTAACGCGAGCAAGAGTAGCTGCTGAATATAGGGATTGAGTTGAAAAGTATTTAGCTGATTTATATGATCCAATAGTATGAGAAAGATTCCCGGATCGCCAAAGCATTTCAGTAAATTCACCATGGAGTGAGTCTTAAAAGTAATAGGGGGTGAAAAAATACCTCCTTTTTTAAATTCATTACATAGTCGCTACACATCCACTACATACGAAATGCTAATCATAAACGAATAATACTTTTATAAAACCAAAAAGACATATTCTTTTTACTACACATTCGCTACACGCCCGCTACACGTAAAATAATAGTTATCTACTAATAATATTCGATTGTCAATAAGAAATTGGCATATTTTACTACACGATATACATGTTATAAATATTAATTTTATGCTCGCCGAGGAATATACTCGTTTTGTTTCTCTCCTGGTTTTATTTTTCATTCTTTTAATGTGTTTTTTATAATCTTAGATGCTGCAGGATAGTTTGTTTCTGGAATATTTAGTCTCTCCCTTAATGTTGCATTCTGCATCATACCTTCTCCTTTTAGATACAATAAAACACAGTGCTGATAACAAGCTCTTACTTTATCTTTATCGCTCATTTCTGATAATTTTTTAGAAGAGAAAATTGTCACTTTTGTGGATGAGTTATCATATACTTCAAATTTAGGAGCAGGTAATTGATATATCTCTATCTGAGATAAAGCTCTGTCTACTCATGATCCACTTTCTTCACAAAAACCAAATAATCTCATTCTTTTTGATAAATCAGGATTCCTAGATCTTGGAGGATGATCGATAAATCTATCAGTATCAATTAACGGAGCTCATGCATTTGTTATCTCAATTCTATTATCAAATATTTCAATAAGAGGATGTGTTCATTGTATGGAAAAATCCTGATGTATTAAAGAATTTACAATAAATTCTCTTAGAGTTACATCCGGATATTTTTTATCATCCATTCTAAGAGAAGCCGTTATTACTTCATTCTTTCATGCTAAGTTAATAACATCGCTCATTATTTGTTCTAAACAACATGCATATCAACTTTGGGGTTCTATTTCCGTTTTTCTTTCATCTCTCGTATTTCATCTATATGAAATTACTCTTATTGTTTTTCCATCTATCATAGGAAAATCATTCATATTGTTAGCAAAAAGTATTCATCATAATGCCGTTATAGAATAAGATCAATCATTTTCCTTTATTACAAACTTTTCTTGAACTAATCTTTCAACAAATCAATCTGTATTTTGTGGTAATTGCTGTTTTGTAAGACGAAAATATTTATCATAATCCAATAAATTTAATACATTTTGAGTGGTCAATCAACTTAGAATTTTACTTTTTTCAAAATTTCTATTTTTCTCATTATTCCAAATCTTTTGTTCTAATTCTGGATGCTTTTTTAATTCTACAGTTGCTTCTCAAATTCTAATATATCATTCATTTTCGTATCTTATAGGCATATTTGTAGCTGCCGGAATTTCTACAATAACAACTTTTTTATCATCAACATCTAAATGATAATAATTTATGTCTATTTCAGGAGTGATTTTATTTGTAACTCGTAATTGTAACGGTTGATTTCAAACTTTATAATCATTAGGATCAAAATCCGTTCAAACAATATTTTTTGTTCAATCTTCTATTCCATAAACTATATATCAGAAGTCCTCTCACTTTAATAAAGCAATATTGGAAAGTGCAGAAATATTCCTTCCAAATTTCAACTTATCAAAATTATGTTTGAACTCAACAAACGAATCACTTTCAGATAATGATAGTAAATAGTGAAATAATCATGAAATATCTTTCATCTCAATATACAAGAAACTAATTTAAAAGTAAGAAATATAGTGATTCAAAATTATCAATGATAGTATAGAAAAATCTTTTTTGAATACAAATTAAAATCAGTTTGCTAATCAACTATCTAATTTCTGTACCATCTCATAGTCTTTTTTGTCCTCATCATATAGAAATATTCATTCACTCCAATCTCAATCATATTTACATCATTCTGCTAATTTCCATCATCTAAATATCCCATAAGTTTCAAAAAATCTGTATTGATGTTTATGTTGGGCTACCATAACCTGTGCTAATTGTTCAACAGTTAAATCTGAAAACTTAATAGCATATTTAAATACTTCTCATATTCAGCTCCTTGAAAAAGATTTATCTCATGATACATTAATTTTACGGATATTATGAATATAGCTTGTTCAATCTGTTATCTTTTTTCGTTCTTCTAATAAATCTGGATTAGTTGTTCAACGTTGATAAATTGATTCAATAGGAATATTATTATCAGAACATGCTAAGATATTTATATGTGGATGCCATCAGAATTTTCATTTATGAGCTATTTCTATAGATATAACCATACCATCAAATTGAGCGAAAAAGCTCTTTGTTTTTTGTTTATCTCTTTTGCTGTTTCTATAAGCTTTAGCTAATCTTGTTTTGTATTTCTGTAATCTTTCCATTAAAACTTCTAATTTATCACCATCTTTATGAGATATAGTTAGTACAATATAATATCGATTCTTTTTATATAAATCATTTTTTTCTATTCATTCTTTAAACTTCTTAATCATTCTCATAGCTCTTTTTGTTGCACATGCTATACAGATACGATCATATTTACAGAAATTAGATGAAACTAATTGGACATCTCATGTTTCCAAATATCTACGAAAAGTTACTAAATTGCAACATTCGGTTATTCTCTGTTTCCTGTTAGGATTAGAAAGCAGAGATGGATAATTGACTTGGATATAAGGGATTAATTTTTCTTTAAGTCTCTGGCTTTTCTTTAATTTTTCCATCGTAGAGAAGAAAACTTTCTTTTGGTTTGTTGTTGGTTGTTGCATAATATTATAGATTTATAAATTAAAACTATTTGAGCGAATTATTCATTATATATTGAATTGGAATCCTACCTATTAGTAAATTATTAGTTAATATGCTCTGTTTTAATTTTGGACAAGAATCCATCTCTCTTTGTAAACAATCATAAAACTTATCAGTTATATATCTGGTTCTTAATAAATAGTCAAAGAAGTCTTTACATATGGGTTTGAACAATTCCTGCTTTAGTGCCCCATATGTTAAATTGGCAATATCAAGTCAATGAATTAATGCATTCAAACTAGAGATTTGAGGAGTTCGAAACCCCTCATTTTTTTTATTAAAAAATATTGAATAAAAAAGTCTGATTTTTTTTGACTTTTTTTGTGTTTTCGAATATAATTGGATGCAGATTTTAAATTAAAATACTTGGTATGACAAAAAAAGAGTATATCTTAGCAGTAATTGATGCTTTACCAGAGTGGGAAATGTGACGATGAATCAAGGCCATGGTACAAAACGATCAGCTTGAAGAACGCTCCATAGACATGCTCGTTATTATTCTAAAAAAAGCTATGGATAAAATTACCGCAACAATAAAAGAAAATAAAATGGTTGAAACTATCCAAGCGATGGACAGTTTTGATAAACAAAAAAAAGAACAAGCAAAAAAAGATGCAAAAAGTTTGGCAGAATTAGACTCTAAACTTAATGATATTTAATTCTTTAACCTCAAAAAAATGACAAACAACACAGACAACAAAGAGGTGCAAGGAATTAAAGCATCTCAAAATGAACTCCTTCAATGACTTGAATCGGAATTATGAACGCTGATTGTCGATGAAACAAGTGGATTGTCAGATTTAGCTTCATTTTCCAAAAACCTTTCCCATGAAAAGTCGGAGAAAAAGCTAACAAAACACAATCTTCGTATTATCAAAGAGGATTTACAAAATGAATGACTAATAGATTTTGAATCATGAGAAAGAAATGGAATTCATTTTTGATTTGAAGTAATTGGAAATGATATCGAACCAACTCTAACTCCAAATGGAGATTGTATTATTCCTATCAATTTTCGGTACGATTCACAAAGAAGAACAAAATTGCTTATTATTCATGTTGAAGATGTGAATGGTAGAAATGTGTACAGTATTCCGGATGGAGCAAATGAATATCCTATACAAATCTGAAAAGAGTCTTGGGTTTATGCTTTACAGCATGATGAAAATGGTTTTCATTTAATGGTTAAATAACTTTTATTTATTAATTTATACAAAAATGACACCTACACCAGAAATTAAACAAGTTGCAGAAACATTTAAAGATACTGAAAGACGTATAAATATCAAAGAGGCATCAGATGAAGAATTAAAACAAATGGCTGAAGGTATAGTTAATAACCCTGAAAATCAGGAACAGGTTAAATTTTTCCCTGATTTGTGGAATTCTTTAAATGCTGAAGAAAAATGAAAAATTGCCTGACAACTTACTACAGAAATCCAAGATTCTATTAAAGAATTGAAAGATTTATGAATAGAATATTCTCCAGAGATTTCACAAGAAGATGTAGATAATGTCGCTGCACTTGAATTTGTTAGAGCAAATAAAGATAAGATTCCTCAATCATGGCTTAAAGTGGAAGAAAAAGCAAATGAGGTATCTAAAGAAATTTGAAAAGAAGTACAAGATAAAGGAATTATTGAAAAATAATGATATAGATTATTTCGAAAAAAGCTGACTAAATGTCAGCTCTTTTTCTTATATAAATATATCCACCAAATACTGCTAATGTAGCTAAGATGATTCATATCAAACTTCCACTTGGTCCTGTTTTTGGGACAACAGGAATTACTGTTCTCGTAACCTCAGGTTGCTCTCAATTAGGGGCTTTTTTATTAGTTACTGTGGATGCTGGATTCTTTCACTTTATAACAAACTTAATTTCATCTCAACCATCTCATGGAATCATCCATATTCTTTGGTCTCAATCCCATTGTTTAGTATAGGTAAATGTCTGATCACTTATTTTAACTTCTCCGAAATGTAACCAATCATTTGTCTGTGGATCTTGAAGGTTTATATCTACGTATCATCAATCTGAATTATCTGTTCGATTTATTGTTACATTATCTCAATGTGTTGTATGTGAAAGATTTAATATACTAGGAGCAGCAAATGTAAATCATATGAATATACCAAACACCATCGAAAGAAATATAAACAATTTCCTCATGAAAAATTAAGTGAATAAAAAACACAACGACGACCTTATAAATTTACAAACTGAAAAATCAAATTGAAAATATATTTTTTATTTTATATTACACAAAACTATACTAAAAAATATTGACTTTTATAGGATTGAACGACTTTAATTTTATTAAAAAATTTATTATTTACATGAAATTGTCTAATAATATTCATCATTTATTTTAAAATAGTTTACACATTATACAATAAAAGTAAATATTTATATATATTTTTTTTATGAAAGAGAATCTTTTCTTGTTGAGATATTAATATTTCTATTTGCATTCTTCAAATATAAAAATATAAGTCTTAGTATTGTAGCTGTGTGATATTTTATTTTTATTTAATTTATATCATGAAAAAATCATTATTATCTTTGGCAGGTATTATAGCGTTATCTAGTATACTTTGCTGAGCTGTTAGCGCTCAATTAGAGATTTCAGATTTATTTTATGATGGAACTCCACAAGTTGATGGAGCTCATTCTAAGCTCTTAAATGAGTATGAAAATACTCGGTGATATGCTGACTCTACTACTATAAGTTGTGAGGTTAACAATGGTGTTACTATCACATCTTCAATAGTTGAAGACTCAACAATGGACAAAGCAAATGTTTATAATCTATTCTTTAGTCCGTATCGTGTAGATCAAATAAAATCTTCAGATCCATCAGTTGATGTTTCAAAAATCATGATGAAAAAAGTAGAAATTGGTGATAATGATAGTGATGTAAAATTTGAGATTCCTGTAGCAGATATTGATTCAAATACTGTATACTACGGATTCATTTCTCCTGCTGATATGTTTGATGTTGTTGGTACTCCATCAAAGGAAATCTGTTTCTTGGTGGATGGTAATAAATGTTTACAGGCTTCTGCTTGTGATACATTAAAGACTACAAAAAACGCTAGCGAAGAAGAGGTTATAGAACAGCATGGAGCTTCTTGTGTATGAATGGATCTTGCTAATATTACACATACAGTAAACTGAAATACACTTACTTTGAAATGGTCTAGTATTGAATGAGATGTTGTAGAAATTGCTATATTCGATCCAGAATCTGAAGTTTATAAAAGCCTATGAACAGCCAAGATGAGTGATGAAAAATTTGATTATAATATGCAATGGGATGGAGAACAAAATTTCATGCTTACAAACTGATGTAAGGAAGTTTATTATAAAGCTGATGCAAAAAGATGAGAAGAAGAACCAATTAAAGCTACTCCAGCAACAGGACCTGCTGAAAATATTTTGTATGTTGCTATAGCTGCTATTGTATTGTATGGTGCTTACGTGGTTTTCTTTAGGAAATCTGAAAATAATTAGTAGATATTCATTAATATATAAAGAAAAGGCCAATCGTTAAGGTTGGCTTTTTTGTATACTATTACATTATTTAAATATTTTTTCAATTTGTGTCTTCAAGTCTTGATAATCTTTACAAGACAAAACTTGTTGTTTTCGTTCTTTGGATCACGGAATTCATTTTACGTATTGGAAGAGAAATTTTCTAAACTCTACTATTGTATGTGGTTGAAGTCCAGATTTATTTTTATTTTCTTTTACTTTTTTTTCGATCCACTCTAGCGGAATCTCTAAATCTTTAACTGTAATCTCTCATGATTTGTTTACAATTTTTTCATTAAATCGCTGATCACAAACAATACTGTAATCTAAATGTTTTAATACGGTTTCGCACTTTTCTGATAAAATCGGTTTATGCGTGGTAAATATTCGTGGATTTCAAATGGCCGCCTGACCTACCATTACTCAGTCAAGATTAAATTCTAAAAGTTTATTCTCAGCATCAATATAAGAATTAATTCATCAATTACCGATAATTTTACAATTAGGATCTCAAACTTTTTTAATTTTGTCTTTTACCTCATGAATAAACTTTCGATCTGAATCTCATGAATAAAGTTGTTTTAATGTTCTTCAATGAATTGAAATTTTATTACAATATTTAGAGGCTTTTACTAAAAAATCCATCTGCTGTATTTTATCGTTTTCATTTAATCATGCTCTTGTTTTGAGGGAAAATGATAATTGTCACGGAATGTTTGATAATTTCTGAATAATTTTCAGCGTTTTCTCTTTATCTTTCAGCATGTCGCTTCATCATCCAACTTTCATCACAGTATTGCTTGGACATCCAGTATTCAGCTCAATTCAGCTAAACAAACCTGAATATTCGTTCTGAATTTTTTGTGTAGCTTCAATTAAGGTTTCTTCTTTTCATCAGTAAATTTGAAGAATTGGTTTTTGTCATGGAGTTGTTAAAGCATGTTTAATGACCTGATTTGGATTAATTAAAAATCCATCAACATTCATAAATTCTGTCCGCAAATTTAATGAATCAGATTTTTTTCAATATTTTTCAAAAATCTGACTAGTAATCAATCTAGTTGCACAGTTTGTGATTCAATCCATTGGTGCAAAACACAGCTGCATTCTTTAAAAAAAGTTACATAAATTCAGATTAAATTATTATTCTTGTCAAAGTTTAATCTTTAAAGCTTTTAATGCCCTAGAACATCTTTGTCTTACTAAATCTTGAGAAATTCATAGAATTCAAGCAATATCTCAATAGCTTTTTTCTTCGATATATTTTAATGATATAATTTCCTTGCTTGTTTCATCCAAATCATACATTGCTTGTTGAATTTGTTCAAATGTGTATTCATTATCTAAAATCTGAGTAAAATCTTCTTCGTCTTCTAAAGAATCTTCGAAAGAAAGCTCACTTTCTGTATCTATCTCGCTAAATGCAGATTCTCATCTTTTTTTCCAAAAATCTTTCAATGTATTTTTGAATATAGACCAAACCCAACCAGAAAAACTCTGATCTATATCAAAATTGGGCAATCCATTCCGGCATTTAATATAAAAATCTGCGATAATATCTTGCATATCATCATCTTCTATAAAATAATTCGCTTTCAAATAACGGAAAAAAATGTCTACTGTATCCAAATAAAATTTATTGAATGCTTCTTCATCTTGTTGAATTAGAAGCTCTTTAAATGCAAGAATAAAATCAATTACCATTTATTTTTTAATAATCCAAAAGCACGAAATTCCTACAAAAATTAATTAATACTTTTTTTCAACTGTCTTTATACATCCTAGTACTAAACGAATCTTTTTTTGTTTTATATCAGCTTTAACTTGCCTTTTATATTTAATATGTTCTTTGTAATATAACAGTATGATCCGTTCAATCGTTAAATTTTTCTGGATTGAAACCAGATATACACGTCAATACCTCTTCAGGATTTCAGTTTTCATCTGTCTTTAATGGCATTAATGGAGAATTAAACGCATCTCATTTTACAATGTCTTTTCAATCTTCAACTTTACACAAGCAGACCCCACAGGCTCCGGCACCACAACTAACAGGAATATCTATTCCATGCATTGCTGCAAGTTCTGCTATATTTTTTCAATTTTCAGCAACAAATTCTCATATTTTATCTCATTTTGGATCCTTGATTATTACGTTAATTACCATCTCTAGTTATAGTTAAATAATAAAATTCTTATTGTTTCGTCCTTTTGATTATATAATAATTCATATAAAAATCAAACAAAAAGCTGACCTAACAATAGATCAGCCTTTTCTTTCTCCTATAAATAAACTATATATTTCTCATTGTATAATTATATCGATCATTAAATGCCTCTTGAAAATCATCAAAATCGCTAAAGTCTCTGTTTCTCTTATTGTTTATTACATCTTTCATATCGTTATAGAAGTTTTCAGATAATCTTATCCAATATGTATCTCTCTTCAATGATGGATACTGTCTTTGCATTTGTCATACCATATTATTCCGTTCTTTGTATACTTTTTTCACTGTGTTTAATTCTTTAACAGAAAATCCATCCACACTACTTTCTTCTTCATCATCAATATCACCTACTGAAAACTGAATATAAGATTCATTTCCATCTGTATCTTCTACATAGATTCTATAATATCCACTCTTCTTGAATTTTACTAAATTCTTTAATACAACTTCACCATCGTCTGATGATGTCATCCTATAATATCCATCATCCCATTCATCAGAATAATCTGAGAAATACGTAGAAGAAGTATTAGAAATACTTGACCAACTATCTGAAGATGATTTTCTGTATTTTGCAGATAGAACTAATTTACCAACATAGTCATCATCTGTTTCAATAGTAAGATTTACATACTGATTAGTGGAAGGAGACTCTCTATTGGTAGAAAGTTCAATTTCATCATTATTGTTTGAAGAAGATGAAGAACTATAAGTATCTACATTGATTTGAACATATGACTCATTTCCATCTGTATCTTCTACGTAGATTCTATAGTATCCACTCTTCTTAAATTTAACTATGTTCTTTAATGTAGCTTTCCCATCTTCATCAGTAACAATCCTATGGTATGAATCAGACCAAGCACTAGAATAATCAGAAATATAAGTTGATGAAGTTATATTATTTATAGTGGACCAAGAATCTGAACTACTTGATTTATATTGAAGTTTAGAAATTTTAATTCTAGCATCATAATCAGCATCAGTTTTTACAGTTAAATTAATCCACTCATAAGTATCAGGATTAGAAGGAGATACTGTAACTTTTAGCTCATCATTGTTATCATATGAACTAGCAGTATCAACATTGAATTGAATATAAGATTCATTTCCATCTGTATCTTCTACATAAATTCTATAGTAACCACTCTTCTTAAATTTAACTATATCTCATATTGTAATTTCACCTCTATCGGAAGAAACCATTCTATAATATCCATCATCCCATTCATCAGAGTAATTTGAAAAATACGTAGATGATGTATTTGAAATACTTGACCAACTACTTGATGATGAGCTTCTATATTTTGCACTTAATGATAATCTACCTGTATAGTTTTTATCTGTTTTGATAGTTAAATTTACATATTGACTAGTAGATGGAGATTTTCTGTTTGTTGAAAGCTCTATTTCATCACTATTTTTGCTTGATGATGAGCTTGAACTTGAAGTATTACTACTAGATGCCCATGTCCCTTTATTAAAGTTAACATCCGTTGACATTCTTTTCGAATAAAAATTTCCGTTTCTTGTTACATAAGTAGATGATACTATTACATCATCCGTATCTGATCATGCATAATAGAAAGATCCTTTACATCCATTGAATGTGTACATGGTGTTGTTTGGTAAAACGATATAACACCTTACACTAGAACCTCTTTCAAGGTTGTTCTTATCAATGGATAATTCAAAATTCTTGGATCATTCCTTAGTAATTCCGAGACAAACGCTATCTCAATTATAAAATTTAACATTGAGACAATCAGATGATGCAGCTGATGCTGATCATATTGATAATGCTATACCAAATATTCAGGCAAGCAGAATTCATAAAAGTTTTTTCATCTTTATAAGGAGAAAGGATAAAAAATTATTTTAACAAGATTTTATATAATGATTTAGACATAAAAGTCAAATCTTTTTTGAAATGTCAACATGAAATAATATAAATGTGTTTATATAATAGTATACCTTTTTGGTATTTAGTCAAATACAAACAATATCTGCTAATTTCTTATATAAAATTATATTAAAATTTCAAACAAAATACATTTTCTCAAAAAAATAGTTAATAACATTATTTTATATTAATTGTTAAGAATGTTAAAAAAAAGATAAAAAAATACACCCAAAAAACACCAGTTTATAACTGGTAAGTTTTGCTATTTTCTAAAAATAGGCTTTCTATAAATCAAAAAAATGTTAAAAACTCAAAATCTGTGCAAACCAAAAGCTATCACTGTTCAAAAATTTTTATAGATTTTTCCCTTGTATTTAATATTAAATACAATATATAGTGGTCAAATTAAAAATTAAATCACTATATATTGTGTTTTACATGAATTATTAAACACTAGAAAAAATGACAATTTATAAAATTAGAAAAAGAAATGGTTCTATTGTAACCTTCGAAAAAGAGAAAATCACCAATGCAATTCAAGCTGCTTTTGATGCAGTTCAGAATTGAGAAGTTGAGCACATTCCTGCTCTTGTAGATTTGGTTATTTCAAATGTAGAAGCAAAAGTCTGAAATGATATTCCAGATATTGAAATCATTCAAGATGAAGTAGAAAATGTACTTATGCAACAACAATTTGAAGATGTAGCTAAAGCTTACATTACATACCGCCAAAAAAGAGCCGAAAGTCGTGATGTAAAAAATATCGTGGTAGAAGTAGATAGAACTATGGATGAATACTTGGGTCATTTAGACTGGAGAATCAACGAAAATGCGAATGTATGATATTCTATTTGATGATTGATTCTTAAGAACTCTGAAAAGATTGTAGCAAATTACTGGCTTTCAAAGATATATCCTGCTGAAGTAGGGAACGCTCATAGAAATGGAGATTATCATATCCATGATTTATGAATGTTTACTCCGTACTGTGCATGATGGAGTTTAAGGCAGATGCTAGAAGAATGATTTAATGGAGTTACTTGAAAACTTGCATCTAAACCTCCTAGACATCTTCAGTCTGCGGTAAATCAGATGGTAAATTTCCTTTGAACTTTACAGAATGAATGGGCTGGTGCTCAGGCCTTCAGTTCATTTGATACTTACTTAGCACCATTTGTGCATAAATATGAAGTATCTATAGAAAAAGAGTTGGATGATAGTAAATCATCATTAACATGAGAAGAAAGGCAGAAATATATCGATGAAAGAACATACAAGTATGTGAAACAGAATCTTCAGAACTTTGTATTTAACATGAATGTTCCTTCTAGATGGTGATGTCAAACTCCATTTAGTAACATAACATTGGATTGGACTTGTCCCGAGGATTTAAAGGAGAAATCTCTAATGCTGTGATGAATTGAATGCTGATATTATCCAAAGAAATTCTGAGAACTCCAAAAAGAAATGAATCTAATTAACAAAATTTTGATTGAAATATATACGGAATGAGATGCAAATTGAGCAGTATTCACATTCCCTATACCAACATACAATATTACAGAAGATTTTGACCGGAATGGACCAAATGTAGATGCATTATTTGAAATGACTGCTAAATATTGAATTCCATATTTCCAAAATTTCGTAGGATCTCAATTCAAGGTTAAAAAAGATGAAAAATGAAATATAGTTAAAGTTCCGAATCCTAATGCGTATAAACCATGAGCAGTTAGATCGATGTGTTGTAGGCTTCAGCTCGATCTTACGGTTCTAGAAAAGCGTGGATGAGGGTTGTTCGGTTCTGCAGAAATGACATGATCAATATGAGTGGTTACAATCAATCTTCCAAGAATCTGATATAATTTCAAGTGAGATAAAGAATGATTCAAAAATCAGATTTTGTACCTCATGAACCTAGCTAAAACATCTCTTGAAATAAAGAGAAAAGAGATGACAAAATGGTTAAATTCAGGATTATATCCGTTTACAAAGAGATATTTGCCATCATTTAGAAATCACTTCTCAACAATTGGAGTTAATTGAATGAATGAAGCTATTCAGAACTTCACAAGCTGAAAAGAGGATATTACAACACCATGGTGAATGGAATTTGCTGAAGAAATATTAGATTTCATCAGAGAAAAGCTCAAGGAATATCAAGAAGAAACATGAAATCTTTATAATCTAGAAGCTACTCCATGAGAAGGAACGACTTACAGATTTGCGAAAGAAGATAAAAAACAGATTCCAAATATTATACAAGCCTGAACAGATGATGCTCCTTACTACACAAATTCATCTCAAATCCCTGTTGGTTATACTAATGATCCATTTGAAGCTTTGGAACTACAAAATAATTTACAATGTTTATATACAGGTTGAACAGTTCTTCATCTATACATGTGAGAAAGAATTTCAGACGCAACAGCTTGTAAAAATCTGATAAAAAAGGTTATAGAAAATTACCAACTCCCATATATAACAGTATCTCCTGTATTCTCTATCTGTCCTAAACATGGATATATTGCATGAGAACATGATTACTGCCCGAAATGTGATGAGGAAATCTGATATACTTGAGAGGAATTTAATATGGAAATTAGAAAAAAGCATACTGATGATCCAGAAAAACTTGAACATTTACGTAGAATGCAGATGGAAAATTGAAAGGAAATAGAGAAAAATAATTAATGCCACAAAAATCTTACATATATCTTTTATTTCACTATTTAATTACAAAAATGGCTGCAACATTTGTTAACAAAGATTGAAAAGAAATTTCAAGAACTCCTTGTGAAGTTTATACAAGAGTTATGGGTTATATTAGACCTGTTTCAAATTATAATCAAGGTAAAAAGTCAGAATTTTATTCAAGAAAATATTTTGAAGAAAACTTAGTAGATAATTCAGAATTTTTAAGAAAATTTAGTAATTCATCTTGTTCTTGTGGAATGTAATTTATTTATAGAATCATTCATAGAAAGATTAGAAAAAATCGGTCCTTGTGGATCGATTTTTATTTTGGATAATTTGTTATAATGTATTATAATTTTCACATCAAATCTCCAAGCGTTGCTTCTTGTTCTTTTTTTGCAGCCTCTGCTTCTTGTGATCTATTTAATGTATCAAGTACAGCATTCCATTTTTTCAATCTAACTTGCCTTTCAGATATTAACGCCTCTTTTTCTCATTCTTCCTCTTCTTCATTCATTAATATTTGTAAGTTCATTTGTTCTTCTATGTAAATTTCGTATAATCTAAGGATTTGAAAAGACCATAATTCTGAAACAGTTTTTACAATTGACTGGTCTCAGCTTTTTACTGCTATATAAAGTTCCCATTTCCCGTCTTTATCATCTTGTTTCAATTCATAGTCACTTGAAAAAGATCCGATTACTAATTTTTGTAAAATATCCCAATCAAAATCATCCTCTAAATCTTCTGGAGTAAGATACGCTTGTGTAGAAAATTGGCTCAAATAATCAGTGTACCAAATCTGATTTTTTATATCTCACTGGATTTTTCAGAAATATTTTTCGTATTTTTCTACAATTTCTTTTTTATCCTCCTTTTCTCTAAGTTCTTCTATGAACGCTGGAAAGTCAAACAACATGATGATTTTTTATGAAAAACTAAAAAATTAATTTTTTCACTATGTATTAATGTAAAGAAAATTAATGTCAATGCAAGTAGAAATAAAAGTGGACATTTCTGCTTAAAATCATCTAAGCAGAAAATCATTGAATTTTTTCATTCTTTTAAATCAAGAAATAACTTCATTATATCATTTTTCACTTAAAACTTCCTCATCACTTATTCCGTGTGAAACCACCCAGGCTACATAACGCAAAATTTCAATCATATCTGGATTGTTTACTACCTTCCTTGCTAAATTTTCTCCAGCTTTTTGTAGTAATTCTTTTCAAATTTTACCTGTTAGTCTTCTTTCTGCTTTCACACTATCTTTTCGTTCAATTTCTCAGTAATATTTTTTAAAAGTCTGATTTTTTGTGATTTCTTTTCGTTCATCTCGATTTTTCCAGATATGTAATCTAATACGATTTACTTCGTCTCTACTTGGACATCGGGATCATCATCAAATCATTGAATTATTACCTGGCTGGATGTGGATATAATATCATGGTAGTGATGATTTTCTTCATCAAGAACAAAGAAATGCTCCAAAATGTAATTTATATGGATGAGATTTATCTGGAGAAAAACGTAAATCTTTGTTAAATCTATAGATACAATCTTTGGTCTGAATTCAATTTAAATTCGGATCAATTGTTTGCATATCGATAATTAAATGTTCTACAAGTTCTGTGAATCTTTTTCTTTCTTGCAAATAAAGATCACGATTTCTATGCATTCGTTCAGTATTATTGTTTATCTTTACTGCTTCTAGAAATTTTAGTGTGATTGGCGAAAGCATTTTTATACAATATTTATGTACTAAAATTATTGCAATCTTTTCTTTCTTCACTATATTTATTCTCGTATTTATCGCAAGGATTTATTTGAAATATGTACCTATTCTCATTCAAACAGTTTGCATGACATGATAGAGTTTTTCAATCTTTACTTTCTATCTGAAAGCCTGGAGACTTAATCCAATGTGGATGAGATTTTTTGTTAAATTTATGAGATGAAATTGCTTTTCCAGAATTGATTAAAACTCAGTTTACTCCAACTTCACCTTACGAAGTAGTTTATCCAAAATTTTTTGATGAAAAGTTTATAGCTCTAGCTCATCGGATGGTTTATCAGCGATATTCTACATATAATAATGTTTTGAAATATTTTGTTTCGTTTGAAATTCCACAGTTATTAGCTCGTGAGACTAAAGCAAAATGACAAAACAAAAAGCTGATATTAAATAAAGTTTTCATTCCATTCGATGAATCGAAACAAAATCTCATAATCATTCCAGATAACCGATCTCGTGAAAATCAGCTTTCAGATTTCTTTTCACAACAATGAATTACACATCTTTATTCTACAGACACTCAAAATCGTAAAGACACTAATCGACGAGAAATAAAAAAATCGAAAGTTTGAATAATTGTAGCAACGCAATCTGAAGTTTTCCAGCCGTTCAATAAACTATGAACTATTACGTTCATTGACTGATACAAATGGTATTACCATAATCAGCAAGATCCCCGTTATGATATTTCTGAGGTTGTTAAAAAAATACAAAATTTATGGAATTGTAAGATTATATGATTAAATAACGTAGGATTGATAAAATAACTAATTTTTCTAATCAAAAATTTGACAAATTTTTATATTTTGTGTATAATTTGTGTATGATTTTATTTTATACAAAAATATAAGATGGATTTACCAGAACAATATAAAAATTTAAATGAAGAATGAAGAAGAGAAATTGTGTTAAATTTAATTGATAGATGTTGATATGAAAAAAATCCAAAAATCGTAAATAGTCTTACGGATGAACAAATTAATTTTTTATTTAATTATGTCTTTATCGCATCTAAAGAAGAGAGAGCAAAGATGCTAGACACCATACAAAAAAAATATGAATCCGAAATAAAAAGTCTTAAAGCAATAGCAAAGAAACTTCAAAAGCTGGATTTTCAGTTTGCTGAATTGTTGGCACAAAGAGAAGATGCACAAAATTTTTGAAAGAGTATTAGATAAAAATTTTTAATTTTATTATTCGTATAAAAATGATATTTCTAAAAACTAATGAAGCTAGTTTTAATCAGACAAATATAAATAATTTTAGTATAAAAGAATCAGCGAATCAGCAGAATGATGATCAATTAAATTCACTAAATAAGTTAGAAAGAGCTGATACACCGAATGCTTCATGAGGATTTTTGGCTGAAGGAAAGGAGGCCGAAGCATCAATCAGAAGATCAATAAAATCAATTAATGATAAATTTTTTAAGCTACTATCTGAAAATAATGATCTTTTGTATGATATTCAAAATAAAATAAAAAACATTCCACAAAAAGAAGAACAATTATTTAGTATATGTTGAATTATTGCTTGAGAAACCGAAAAGTATTTTAAAATTAGAGATAAAAATTTTTATGAAAATTTATTAAAACCTTTTTTAAACGAATATACTTACTGTGTAAATAGTGCTAAACAAAAATTAACGAACGTGAATTTTTATGAAGCTTATAGTAATCTTATTGAAAACATAGAAAATGCTGCAACAAACGAATGATGATATATATATCTCAGACTTTCTAATAGACTTTTTCGTCCTATATCATAATATGATGTACGTTATTTCTGTGAGATATTTAATATATGTCAAATGTATTTTAAACAAACGAAAAATAATAGATTTTTAAATATCAAAAAACTGCCCAAAATTTTGCATAAAAATCATTTTCGAATATAATTATTCTGTGGATTTTATTTATAAACAAAACTGCGAAAATTAAATGTCGGCTCAAATGTTAAATGTTATTTATGATACTAATTACACTAGCATCATCCAAGATGGTGGTTTTATTGATCATACGTTTTCAAAAAAACTTTGATTTTTTGATTTGCTTTTTTGACCGTTAAATTCGAAAAAACCATCAAATGAAATGGAAAATCAAACACAACAAGCGAGCAATTCTTCTATTTCTTCACAGAATTCTGAAAATTGAAGTGTTGGAATTAGTAAAAGCCATGAAATCGCTGGTGCGGAAGTTTCTTGAAATAATACAGGATGAGGCAGTTTAAAAAAGAAAAAAAGTTGGATTGATTCTATGTTAGACGCTGTTTTTTGAACCGATGAATGATCAAAAAAATGAGACAATCCTGAAAAAAAATCTGATGAAAAAAAGACAAACGCAACTGAAGAAAAAAAATTAACAGAACAAGAAAGGAAGGCCAATGAATTACGTGAGCAAATTAAAAAAATATTGGAAATTCCTGATTCTGAATATAAAGATAGCATGATTACTTCGGATATGAGGAGATTCATTAAAAAGGTCGATGAGGAATACACAGCAAATATTGCAGATTTTAAGTCTCATATCGCTCCATCGTATTGGGAATACAAAAGTAATTTGATGAATATAAGTTGAATCTTATGAAAAACATATTATGCACAAAGATATCCTACATATATTGATGCATTATGGACTAGAGACTTGATGAGTATGCATACAAAACGAGATATGTCGTTTTTCATATACCCAGAAGATGATTCCGCTATGCAAGCTATGCTAAAAAGAAAATCAACTCAACTAAAAGCTGAGCTAAATGAGGCTATATGAAAATGAATTACTACAGATAAGGAAGTTGAACAACAATATAGAGATGTAGAGCTAATCAGAGAAAAATTGAGTACAAGAGAAGAAAGATATTTTGAACTTTCGAATTATTTTACGATATATAATACAGATGAGAATACATTAAAAGAAGATTGAAAAAAGTTTGAGCAAAAAGTTAGTTGATACGGTATATCTGTAAAGTGAGCAAACCATAGGATGGATGAATGAATGACTTCAACATTGCCTCTATGTATAGATGACTTATGAATTACTAGAAGTGCAGTAACTTCATCATTAGCGTGAAGTTTTCCATTTATATCAAATGATTTAGTTCAGAATACTTGAATTTTTTATGGACTGAATCTACATACTGGTTGATTAATAATTATGGATAGATTTAGTGACAAATTACCAAACATGAACAGTGTAATTTTAGCTACATCCTGAGCCTGAAAATCCTTTACTGTTAAACTTGAAATTCTGAGATATCTATTGAACTGAATTGATATTATAGTTATTGATCCTGAAAACGAATATAAAGATTTATGTGATGCTGTCGGTGGAACTTATATTAATATCGCCACCAATGCACAACAATATATCAATCCATTTGATCTCCCTCCAAAAATTGAGGACGTAGAATATGGAAAATGAGATCTTCTTCGTTCTCAAATTATGACTTTAATCTGACTTATCCAAATTTTAATTTGAAAATTGACTGCTGAAGAAGAAGCTGTTTTGGATAAGGCTTTACAAAACACATATGCACTTCGTGGCTTCTCTCTTGAAGATGATGATTATGAATGAAAACAACCTCCTTTAATGGAAGATTTGATGAATATATTAAACTGAATGGAATGATGAGAACAAGTTGGATTGCGCTTGAGTAAGTATGCTACATGAACTTTTGGTAAATTATTCAATAATTATACAAATGTGGATATCAACAATCGTATCACTGTGTTTAGTATTCGTGACTTGGAAGATGCTCTAAAAACGCCTGCAATGTATAATGTTCTGAATTTTATTTGGACAAAAGTTAGATCTGCAAAACGCCAGAGACTTTTGGTTTGTGATGAAGCATGGATTATGCTTCAAAATGATGTTTCGGCAAACTTTATGTTTAGTATGACAAAAAGAGCCAGAAAATACTGACTATGAATTACAACCATTTCTCAAGATATTGAAGATTTTGTGAGAAGTCCTTATGGAAAACCTATTGTTTCAAATGCATCACTCCAAATTCTTCTAAAGCAATCAACAACTTCTATAAAATCATTAAATCAGCTTTTAGGTCTTTCAGAATCCGAACAACAAAAGTTAATTTCATGTAGTGTATGAGAATGATTGATTTTTGCAGGAAATCAACATATAGCTTTAAAAATTGTAGCATCTCCTACAGAAAAAGAGTTGATTACAACAGACATAAAAAAGAGAAACCTATAATATTTTATTTTAACTATTCATAATGGAAATTAAAAAAAACATCATTTCTTCGGATGCTAAACTCTCTGCTATTGCTGGAGTGATGTTTTTTGCACCATTTGTAAACAACATGATAAAATCTGATTTTTTTTCAGATTATGAAAAAAGTTTTTTGAGATGATATATTAAAGTATGATATATAAATTTAGCCTTTCTTATAATTGTTTTATTAGCAGCTTGATTAAATTTTTTTTGGATTAACCCAGCAATATCTCGAATCATAATTATTTGATCTATTATAATATATACTATTTCAGTTCTAACAATATTTGCCTGTGCTAATGATGTAAGCATGTGGATGAATGGAGAATCTATCAAACAAAACATTCAACATAAATGACAACTAATAAAGACGTACACTCCTATTATGAATTTTATACTTCGATTCTGCCAGGAAAATTATAATATGCCATATCGATGGTTAAAAGAATCTGTTTTATTGCGAACTTTTTTTATTTTTGGTACACTATTATTTTGAAGTTCGTTTTGAATCTGAGTTTTGGTATTTATTGCTATTAGACTAATACTTCTTTTATTAAATGTAGATATAATCCCTCTTGGAGTAAAAAAATCTATAAATTCAATATTTTCATGTAATCCATGAGAGGTTTTTGCTTATATTTTTGCCCCAGCGGTCTCGAAAATTAAGAAATTAGATTATGAAGCTGTATTACAATCCAAAAAACAGTGATATGAACAATGACAGAAATTTTGAATCTGAATTGTGGTTCAGTACATTTTATTTTTGTGTATTTTATTTTTGTTACATCGTTGAATTGATTTTTCAGTAAATCATATTATATTACTTATTGCTATGTTATTGTGGATTTTTAGAGTTATAATATTTTTTATATACAAAAAAGCTTTGCTAAAAATCCCTGCTTTATCCGAAATCGTATCTTTAATATTTCATTAATATATTTATTCTTTTATTATTTAACGTTTATATACATGAAAATCTTTAAAAAATTACTAAATACATTTATATTATCTGTTATATGTACCGTCAATCTTGTACCTGTATATAATTTAGCATTAGCACAAAATCCACATGATGCAGTACTTTCAAATACAGTTAAAAATGATTCTTCCTTGGGTTCTGCTATAAATTGATGAGATGTTGTTAATGGTGAAAAATGAGCAATAGCACAGAATCCATATGATGCAGTACTTTCAAATACAGTTAAAAATGGTTCTTCCTTGGGTTCTGCTATAAATTGATGAGACGTTGTTAATGGTGAAAAATGAGCAAATTTATTTAACGAGCAAGTTAATAGAATTATAGGTTATGCCGTAAATGTTTTTATTGTAATTTGAATTGCTATTGCATTCATTGGTGGATACAAAATAATGACATCCGACAAAGAAGATTCTATGAAAGATGGAATTAAATTAGTTGGATTTGGTATATTATGAATAATTATCATGGTTTCTGCTAAATTTCTAGCGACATCTTTAGTTTGAAGTGAGGGAATAATAACAAATGAGTTTTCTAATCCTGGAAACAATTATACACCTAATTGAATACTGTTTGCTGATAATTTGTACAATAAAATAATGTATCCGTTCATAAAAATCGTATTGTATCTTGTAATCTGAGTTTTATTCTTTGTGATGGCTGGGAAAGTTATATGATTTATTATGTCTACTGATGATGCAGCCAAAAAGAAAGCATGATGAATTATTATATGGAGTGTTGTATGAATATTAATTATTATGTGATCAAAGCAAATAGTTGAAGCTGTAATGTGAAATCAAGCTGACGTATTAGAAAAGAATGCGACATGGATTAGCTGATGAGAAAATGAATGAATGTGATGACAACTATTAGAATTTCAATCTGTTCCTTTAATCGCACAGATTATTAACTGGGTAATGTGACTAACTATGTTTGCTATCTTGGTGCTTATCATCATACAATGATATCAAATATTTACAAAACCTGACGATCCAAAAGTTAGAGAAAACCTTAAGAAAACAATTTTATATATAGTTATTTGAGTGCTTGTAATTGGTGCTGCTTATGTTGTTTCAAATGTTCTTGTGGTTAATAATGTTCCAATTGACACAGCTTAGCGATTAATAAAATTAACATCAAAAAAAGTCTGTTTAAAATAAGCATCCAGACTTTTTTATTATATCTAATGATTCTATTTAGTTCAATTTTTGGCAAACATCTCTAAATGTACAATGTTCACATTTTTTCTCGCTTGTAGTCTTACGAAACATCATCAAATCAACTGGCTGATTTTTATATGGATTTTGGTCTACTAATAGTTGTTTTTGCTCCTCCACATCATGTTTAATTTTTTCTATGATTCAGTCTATATCTTCTTGTTTCAAGATTCCTCCATATGAATTCATACTATCTAGGTAAACCTCATATGCTTCGATTTTTATTCAGTTGAGAGATGTAAGTCATTTTTTCAAAAGCATTTTTAATGCATAAACTTTCAACTGATCACTTATAGAATTATCCAAAACCTCTTCTTTACCTGATTTCCAGTCTAAGATTAAGAAATCCGTATCTGAAAAAGTTGCTCAAAAATCTGGTCAAGCCATTACAGACACATCTCTGAGTCAAATTCTTGAAACATCTACTTTCATAGACTCGAAATCTGGAGTTCTAGGATGTTCTACATAAACAAATTTAGCAGTATTAAAGTAATCTTGGACTTTTTCGTTTCGAGGACTAGCGATAAAGCGATCTAAATTTCCACAAACTTTTTCAATAGCTGGTTCAAGTAGGCCATCCGCATCTTCACCATAAAAATGTTCGGAAAGTCAGAATTTTCAAAAAAAATCTTCACGGTCTTCGTAATCTCTTTCTTTGGAATAATCAAAATCTGCTTTCATTTCTCTTCTCATGTTATTTTTTAGTTCTTCGATCTTTTCTTCTGTAATTTCTCATTTTTTTAAGGCGTGTAAGTAATCTGAAAGCAAAAAATGAGATTTTTCTCATACTCGCATTTCTATGCTTTTTAGTCACTTCAAAAGCAAAGTTTCAGCTCGTAAATCTGGATTATCCTGTTTTAATGCAAATGTGTAATAATTCAAAAAATACTTTCTTTCACAATATTCCAAAAGCGTAATTCTAGTATTAGACCATGAAAGAGTTTTCTTTGGTTTCCTAATAGGACGAGATGGTGAATAGTTCATTTTTATATGAGAAAAATATAAATCTCTATGAAGATATTGATTTAAAGTAAGATTTTTTTTTGCAATTACAAGTGAAAGAAAAATTTTGGTACGAAAAAAGGATAACGTAATTCGCTATCCTATACAATGCATTGTAAGTAGAAAACTTAGCTTAACTGTTGAGTCATTTCAACATTTGTGCTAGCAAAATCTGATTCTGCATTTGCTAAACTAGCGTTAGCATCTACCAACAAGAATCACATTACAGCAGCAAAAATTGTTACTCCATAACAAACAATATCTCTACATACTTTTTCTTTCTTTGTTCTGCAAGATTCTTTCTTGTAGAATAGATTTCTTTTTGTTGTCTTTGGCATTTTGTTTGCATGTTAAAATATAAATACAAATATATTATAATATATTTTTTTGTTTTGTCAAATTTTTGAGGACTTTTTTATGTTGTTATAAAAAACAGCTACTTATGGATACAAAGAAGCTGTTTTTTATTTTAATAATTTTATAGATTGATGATGAAAAAATGTAGCCTAAGCATTCATATCTTCATGTCTTATCACAATACTTGGTTTCCGATTAGCATAAGAACTTTCTGCATTTCTTATGTCAATCTCTTTTCAGCTACTATCTCAACGTTTCCTGTCTTTATTTGAGTGTGCTCATATACTTTGATTTTCTCATGCATAAAATTCAACATGACTACCAGGTCTTCGCACCACATCTCATTTTTTTAAATCTTTTATTCCAGTATAAGGTATTTCTTTAAATCAATTTTTCTTGAGCTCTTTTGACAAACCGGAACCACCACTTCATTTTGTATCAAGAATTCAAGCAGCATTCATTGATGCCCAAATAAGACCCGAGCAATCATATTCTCAATTCCCATGTTTTCATCGTCAATATCAATTAGAATCATCCATTGCAATATTTTTAGCATAATCAATGGCTTTATCTATTTTTTCTTCCATGTCTGTTTTTTCTAAACTCTCATCATTAAAATTGGAGATATTATCAGATTTTGCAATCGGTTCTTGACCACTAAAATAGTTTCTAAAAAAATTTTTTCAATTAAAAACTCTCGCAACATTATTATCAATATTATATTCCCCATTTTCTGGAAATTTTTCTACCATTTTCATTTTATTAATATGTAAAAACATTTGTTTTCTTAATTATATAATTAAAAAATGATTTGTCAAATTTTTGTGGACTTTTTTGTTTCATGTGATAGCAACTTGACTTTCTAGGCAAAAAAAATATTTATAAATCAGAATTTTTATTCTTTTTTTAATCTAATAATGAAAATTTTTGCTTAATGACAAGCTTCCCGAAAGTTTTGAAACTGATTTCAAAAAAAGTTGATTTTATATTTTAAGCAAAAAATATGTTAGATAAAAAAGAATTACAACAATCTGAGCCACTTCGTGTATTCCTTGTAGACTTAGTGGACAAAAATACAAATAAAGAAGAACTTCATGATAGAATGAGAGAACTGGAAAATCTCGTTGAAACGTACGGATGAATCGTAGTTCTCCAGAAATATCAGAAAAAAGACGTTCCAGACCCAAAAACATATGTCTGAAAATGAAAATTAGATGAAATTATCCACGATATGCTGCTTTTGAAAGCTAATCTTTTGATAGTAGGAAATGCTCTGAAACCATCACAGATTTGGCAGATCAATGAAAAATTACGTGTGGTGTCAGAAGAACATAAACTGGATCCAAAAATGGAAGCTCGAGACCGTATCGACCTGATTTTGAAAATATTTGAAAAACATGCTACAAGCTGAGAATCTCGCTTACAAATCCAGCTCGCAGCGATTAAACATATGTGACCTAGAATTTATAGAATGTGAATGGATTTGTCCAAGCAGTGATGAGCTGCTTCATGATGATGAGCATGAGCAACACGTTGATTATGAGAAACTAATACTGAAAGAATGAAAAGACATCTCAAAGAGCAGACTCTGAAAATAGAAAAAAAACTCGTTGAATATGCTAAAATGCGTAAACTTCACCGTGATGCGCGCATAAAAAAATGAATGCCGACTGTATGAATTGTTGGTTATACAAATGCTGGAAAATCTTCACTTCTAAACGGTTTGACCAAAAAATGAGTTCTCGCTGAAAATAAACTTTTCGCTACATTATGAACGAATGTGGGAAATTTATACGTGATTACTGATCCAGTTACATGAAGATGAAAAGAGATACTTCTAAACGATACAATCTGATTTATCCGTGATTTACCTCCAAAATTGATTAAATCTTTTTCTTCTACTCTGGAAGATAGCATAGAGTCAGATTTATTATTACATGTGATAGATTCTAGTGATCCATTTGTCGAAGAAAGAATTTCTGTGGTTCACGATGTATTATCCGACATTTGAGCCAATCAAAAAAGAATTTTAGTTTTCAATAAGATAGATTTAATCGATGGAGAAAAACTGAATGAATTGAAAGAATTATTTCCAGATGAGGATAAAGTTTTCATCTCAGTTAAGTGAAGTGTTTGATTGGATGAACTAAAAAATCTGATAGCCAAGAATGTGTAACAATATAAATCAAAAATCAATTTTAACCAAATATTCATTCACAAACGTGCGCTATAATACAGCTTTTTATCTTTTTTTTCAAGATTTTTAATATTAAGTTTCGGCGTAAAAACTACTCAAATTCGAAATTGATATAAATTATCAAAATTTTGACTTGATTTTGTTAAGGAATTTATTATATACATTTTCACTGTGATATTTTTTCAGAGAAAAATTTACTTATTTCCATTAAATTACGGAATGCCAACTATTAATCAATTAATTAAACAAGGTAGAAGCAAAAAAAAGAGCAAATCAAAGGCTCCAGTGCTTCAGTATGGATTAAACAAATTAAAGGGAGACAAAAAGGTTGAAAGACCAGCTCCATTCAAAAGATGAGTATGTTTAAAAGTTTCCGTAATGGGACCTAAAAAACCTAATTCTGCTCAAAGAAAATTTGCTAAAGTTAGATTATCTAACTGATCAGAAGTTTTGGCTTATATTCCTGGAGAATCTCACTCATTACAGGAGCACTCAGTAGTGCTAGTACGTGGATGACGTGTTAAGGATCTTCCATGAGTAAAATATCATATCGTTAGATGAAAATATGATGCTAATCCTGTAGCAGATCGTAAAAAGTCTCGTTCTCTTTATGGAGCAAAGAGACCTAAGAAGTAGGATTAAATTTGTGAAACTATAAGAATATATTTATTTAGTGTTATTGTGTTGTACACATGAGTAAACCAACAAGTGCTGTTATTCAGAAATCAAATGAAGAAAAGTTTATCAATCATTTGATGAAAAACGGAAAGAAAAGCGTTGCTAGAAGAATTTATGCAGATGCTCTTAAAGAAATTAAAAAAGCTGGACATATGAATCCTGCTGTAGTAGTTCAGGCTGCTATCGAGAACGCTTCTCCAAATATCATGATTAAATCAAAGAGAATTGGTTGAGCTGTATACCAAGTTCCTGTAGAAGTAAAACCTGCAAAAAGATTTTTCTTTGCTACAAAATGGATTCTTGATGCTGCTAGATCAAAGGCTGGTAAACCAATGTCTCAGAAATTAGCTGAAGAATTAATTGCTGCTTATGGAAATCAGTGAGCTGCTGTAAAGAAGAAGGAGGAAGCTCATAGGATGGCTGAAGCCAATAAAGCTTTTGCTTATATGGCAAAGTATGTTAACTAATTAAGATAATAATATTAAACTTTATCTCTTATCTGTGTTATAATGTGAGATACTAATGGAAGAAAAATTAAACATTTCCTTAAAAGACTAACTTGGCATAGAAAAAAGTCTTGTACTAGAAATGATAAAGCAATTGATCGATATATTTTAATCCTAAAGAAAGAGCAGAAATTCTGAGCTGATGATAGATGGGTTAAAAGAACTAAAGAAAAAGCTGAGCTTAGATTAAAGAAGCTTGGAATATCTCATGCAAAGATCAAAGAAGTTCTCGAATCTAGAGGACATAAAGATTTATCATCTAAAGTTGCTTAACACTATGAGACTTAGAACTAATGCAAAAAGAAAGCTAAACAAGGCTTTAGTTAGAGTTGAAAAAACTGTGATTATGGATGTTCGTAAGAACCTTGATCAGCAGAAAAAATGGAAAGCTAAGGTTGTAAACAGCAAATCTGCTAAATAAATTTTAAATTATTGATGCTTTTGTTCCCATGAACTACGAAAGATTACAAAGCGTATATAGCAAGAATGGATATCCAATTCTTCCTGTTAGAACTGGTATGCTTATTGAAGTACACGAAAAAGTTTGAGAAGGTTCTACTGAGAGAATTTGGAAATTTAGAGGATTGGTTATCAAAACTAAAAAAGAAAACCATCCTGATGGAACATTCACTATGAGATGAACTTGTTCAGGTGTGACTGTAGAAAAGATTTATCCTTTCTCTTTCAATAAATTCGAAAAAGTTCTTCTATTAGATGAATACAAAGTTAGAAAATCTAAGCTCTATTATATGAGAGATAAAATCTGAAAGGATGCTAGACTAAAAAGTATCATTTCAGCTGAGAATAGAGATTCAGATTTGTTAAAGAAGTTAAAAACTTTTGAAGCTCCAAAAGCTGAAGAAAAAGAAGAAGCTAAAGAGGTTGTAGAAGAAAAAGTTGAAACTCCAGTTGAACCAGAAGCACCAGTAGTTGAAGAAGCACCAAAAACTGATGAAGCTCCTGCAACTGAAGCTGCAGAATAATTAAATATCATTTTATCTATTGAATAGATTGTGTAAATGAAACTTTCAGTTAAAAAGCGTGATATCCATGGGAAGAAAGTTAAGAATCTGAGAGCTCAAGGATTAGTTCCAGCTGTAATATATGGTAAACATGTAAAAGCTGAATCTATATCTTGTGTAAAAAATGATCTTCTCAAGGTTTATAGAGCTGCTTGATATTCTACACCTGTTGAACTTACAGGAGATGTAGATCACTTAGTTCTTATCAACTCATTACAATTAGATCCAGTATCTGATGAAATAATTTCTGCAGATTTCTTGGCTGTTAGTAGGACAGAAAAAGTATCTGCAAAGATCCCTGTAGTTACATTCTGAGAATCTCAACTTGAGAAACTTAATGAAGGTAAAATTATGCAGGTTAGAGACGAAATCGAAGTTGAAGCTTTACCTCAAGATTTGCCAAACAAATTCGAAATCGATGTTTCAGTATTACAAACGGTAAACGATGTATTCTTCATTAAAGATTTGAAGGTTTCAGATAAAGTTACTATATTAGATGATCCTGAGTTACCTATCTTAACTGTTGCTGTAATCGAAGATGAACCAGCAGAAGAAGGTGAAGAAACTGCAGCTACTACAACTGAAGAAGCTCCAAAAGCTGAATAGTAATCAGAATTTATTTTAACTATCTTTTAAGAAAATATAATGGCGAGAGTGTGTTATTTTACCGGGAAAAAAACTAAATCCGGAAATTCTAGATCTCATTCAATGAGAGCAACTAAAAGATCTTTCAAACCAAATTTGATTAATAAATGGGTTAGATTGGAAGATGGTTCTTCTGTAAAGGTAAAAATCAATTCAAAATTATATAAGAAATTTAAGTGATTTCTCTAGAATTTTGATAGAAAAAATGTATATATAGTTCACTTATAAAAATTAAGTAAGAGTGATAAGGGGTAGTAGCTCAGTCGGTAGAGCAACAGCCTTTTAAGCTGGTGGTCCTGGGTTCGATCCCCAGCTACCCCAAATTGATACTCTTACTTTTTTGTTTATGAATAAAATTTCACTTGAGAATTTGTTTATTATATTTATGTTATTCGTGTAGAAATGGTTTTTATGTAAATAAAAATTTTTATGGAGTTTGTTTCAAAAATATTAAAATTCTTCATTAAATTACGTTATCAAGTAAACGTTTCTTGACTTGAATTGCTTGATTCAGATGGACCTAAACTATTTTTTCCATCTCATATAGCTCTAATAGATCCTATAATTCTTTTTGCATTTTTATGAAAAAGAAAAAGAATAAAACCTGTTGTAACTGAAAATTACTACAATGTACCTATTTTAAGACAGATTTTTGACTTAATTTGAGCAATCCCTGTGCTTGATCTAACTAGGGATAAAAATAAAGAATTGGATACTTCAGAAATAGTTTGAAAAGTTATAAAAGGGCTTAAAAATAATTATAATGTTTTACTTTATCCTCAATGAGCACTAGCTCGCCAATGATTTCAATCTATTGTTGGTAAGAAAACGGCTTTTTATGCTTCTCAGCAGGCTCCAAAAGATACAAAAATTCTTACTATAAATATTCATTGACTTTGGGGTTCTCGTTCATCTCGAGCCTGGACATGAAAAAGACCCAATCTTGCTATTTTTTTCTTAAAAGGTTTACGATTTATTATTTGAAATCTGTTTTTCTTCGTACCTAAAAGAAAGGTTGATATTGAAATTAAAGATTCTACAGAATTACTCCATAAAATGGAAAAAAAATGAATAGATATTTTCAACCAAGAATTAGAAAAATTCTATAATTCCAAATGAGAAGAAAAAATAACTTATCTTTCAGGTTTGTGTTGGTATGATACTGTGGCAAATCATAAAGAACCAAGTGTAATTAAATGATCTATTAAAGATTTACAAAGATCAACATTTAAATCTAATGCTGAAATTTCTTCAAAAGTTTTGGATAAAATCATAACTATCATCAAAAAAATAAAGCCTGAATATTCTGGAGAGATAAATGTTGATACTAATTTAGTGCTTGATTGTTTTTTCGATTCTCTTGATATGGCAGAATTAAAATCAACAGTACAATCAGTTTTTGAAAATTCTTCTAACCCACCTCTTTTGGATTTAAAAACTGTATGAGATGTGGCTATGATGGCTATTTGAAATTCTAATACAAATGAGAAATTAAAACCTTGTAATTGGAATGCTACAAAAGATGCTAGAGTAATATATTCTCACGTAAAATTACTTCTTAATGAAGACTCGACAATTTTAAGTTTAATGAAAGAAACCTTCAAAAATGGTAAAAATCTTAGTTTTTGTTATGATTGAGTTTTTTGAGTTCAGAGTAGAAAAGATTTTGTAATAAAAGCATATTTGATAGCCGATTTACTCAAAAAAATGCCAGGAGAAAGGATTGCGATAATGCTACCATCTTTAACTGCTACTTCATTACTAATAGTGTGATGCTACTTAGCAAAAAAAATTCCAGTTATGATGAACTGGACACAATCAAATGAAGCCTTCTCTCATTGTATTAAAACTCAAAATGTAGAGGCGATTTTGACTTCTAAATCTTTTTTTCAGAAAATTCAAACACCTCGATTAAAGAAGTATGATATGATATTTTTTGAAGATATTTTAAAAGATATATCATTAATACAAAAATTGAAGGCTGTATTTAAAACTAAGAGATTTAAAATTCCTACAAATATTTCCAAAATTGCTGTAGTTTTATTTACCTCATGAAGTGAAGCATTACCAAAGACTGTCGAGTTAACCCATGAAAATATATTGCATGATATACTATGAACAGCATGATTAGTGTGACTAAAGATGAATGATGTAGAATTGTGTTATTTGCCACCATTCCATTCTTTTGGATTTATTCTATGAATTGCAATTCCTCTAATAACATGAGTTAGAATTGTATTTACTCCTGATCCAAATGATTCAAAGACGATAGCAAATTTAACTGAACATACAAAAACTACATTCATAGCTTCTACTCCAACCTTCCTTAATGGAGTAGTTCAAAGTGCAAAAGAAAATCAGCTTGATTCTTTACGTTTTGCTGTTGTATGAGCTGAGAAATGTCCAAAAGATTTGTTCATAAAATTCTCTAAAAAAGCTCCAAAAGCCACGATTATAGAATGATATTGAATTACTGAATGTAGTCCAATCATCGCAGTTAATCCATTTAAACGCAATGCAAAAATTAAAAGATGAACGGTTTGATTACCTATACTTTGAGAAAGTGTTAAAATTGTAGATATAGATACAAACAAAGAACTTCCAGTAAATAAAGAATGAATGATTCTAATCAGATGATTAAATATGTTTTGATGATATATAGATCCAAACCTTGAATCGCCGTTTGTTGAAATAGATTGAAGCCAACGGTATAGGACATGAGATCTCTGATTTTTTGATAAAGATGGATATTTAACTATATCTTGAAGATTAAAAAGATTTGTAAAAATTGCCTGAGAAATGATCTCTTTGCCTGCAATTGAAAGCCTTCTTTCTCGTAAGTGGAAAAGTAAAAATTGAGAAGAGTGTTTGGCAATTGAAGCAGAAGAAAAAGATGGAGATGTTTTATTAACTTTATTTACTACGGAAAAACTTGAAAAATCCGAAGTAAATGATTACTTACATGAGCAATGAGCAAGAAATTTAGTTAGTATCGATTCGATAATTCAGCTGAAAGAAATTCCCATGCTTGGTACATGAAAGGTCGACCATGTTCAGTTAAAATGATTTTTAGAATCAAATACAACGAAACAGACTAGGAAAATCTCATCAAAAAAACAAACAAAAACATCAAAAAGGAATCAAGAATAAAAAAGAATATGTTTATTTTCCTTTTTTAAGATAATTGTTATGTATTTTTCAATAGTATTAAGTACGGATGCGTTATACCAGGAAGCTATGGATTTTTTTATAAAACAGTGAAGAAGTGATTTATTAACAAGAGCTCCAAGTTCACTGGTTTGAGCTTATTTAGTTACACAGGAAATGTATAAACTCTGAAAGTTATGATTTTCTTTTGCAGAATGAGTATTTTCATATGAATGAATATTTTTTTCTACTTCTCATAGTAATGATATGATAGTAATCGCTATTGACTCAAAAAAAGTAGCAGTTGATATAGAATATATTCGTCCTAGACATGAATGACTATTGGAAAATTCATTTATTCCTGATTCTTCTTATTCTCAACGAGAAAATTTTTATCTGCAGCGATGTGCAAAAGAATGTTTGGTAAAATATCTGGATATCACAATGTCTGAAATGCAGGAAATGACCATAACAGCATTCTTTCCATACCACTATTTTGCGATAGGTGAACGAACATTAAATTCTCTTATGATAATTCATTACAGATGAAAAGAACATCCAGTTCATCTAGACATTAACAACGGAAGAGTTATAGCATTTTTACGCCAAGATGATTATAATTACATGACATTTTAGTCAGGTTTGTTTTCTCATTCAAAATGATCTTCTTTCTTGTCATCCTGTCAGCAAGGAAGTTTTTTTATTAAGAAAAGATAAACATTTACTCAGAAGAACAATAAAGCCATAATTAAGAAGATTATGATTTTATTCATTCTATTTGTTCACTGCATAAGCATGAGTATCATCATTACAATAGATCGAATTCGAACAAAAGCTCTTACTTCTCATCTAGTCCATCAAAGACGTAATAAACGATGATGCATATGTTTATAATCTCATTGCATTGGAGATCTTTTGAGTATAAATATTCTGTAGAATATTATCCGTATTGCATCAAATATTACCAATGATAGGGCGACGATTAATGTTCATATCTTCGTACCTCAAAGCACTGAGAGATACGCTAAACCAAACGCAAGGAACATTGTTCATATATCTCTAATTAATGCTCTAGGTTTAAATTCTATAACGGTATAAACTAATGAAATTATTGCTAAAACTAATGATAAATTTTGAACGAAGATTAAAGTATCATAATTTGTATATTCAGTATATGATGGAAGCACTACCCACTGAATAAGTCAAAAAATTGTAAAGAATCAGATTGTTAAAATTCAGTTTCACTGTGCATTGATTCCATCTATCCAATTCACTGCATTAGTTACAAATGTTGATCGAATCGCAAAAGCTATATATAAAACCCATTGAGGTAAAACTATTACATTTCATCATATCACAAACTCAAAATCATGGATTCAACTAATATATAATGCCAAACATGCAGCAATTAGATGCACTAAAAATCTAGCCCGTGCTGGAATTTTAAACTTTATTTTTCAGATATATTCTAATTCTGTAATTATTTCTACAATAACTATTAATGTTCATCAAGCTAAGAATCAGAGTAATAGATTATTCGTCCACATTTCAGGGAAAAATAGAGCAATTATGATAAGAAAAATTAAATAAACTATAATTCATTGCATTGTAGGAACTGGTTTTCTAGTTCATTTCAAATCTTTTCAAGGTTTATCTAGAATATTCAATTTTCTAAAGATCTTTATTCCACATCGAGATAAAAATGTAACTAAACCTAGGATACATAAGCATGTTGTTCGGATATTCATGAGATTTTATAGATATAAAAATCAGAATACATTTATTTTGTATCTATTAAAATTCAAAAAACAAGAAATGTTTTTATTTTCGGTTAAAGAAAAAACTCCATCCAGAAGGATAGAGTTTTCTCTGTATTACTAAGTATCTGAATACTAGTCTTTAGCTTTAGATACTTTAGCATAATCATCTCCTACCTTGAAGAAATCTTCATATACAGACTTAGAGATGCTTACAGTTCAAGTATTTGAATCTCCATCAATCCAATTATAAGAGATATTAGTTATCCACTGAGCTGTGTTTGCATTATTTAAAGCTGATACTTGCTCTCAATCTGAGAATTCATTAGTTGTTCATGCTGTACCTCCAGCATATGTAAGGACAACATTAGAAACAGTTATATCATTGTCTGCCTCTACTCCAAGAGTGAAAGTAGTCGAATCTCACTTATTCTCTTGACTCTTAATTTTTACAACAGCTTTTTCGAATCTCTTAGAGAATGTTCTTGATTGAGTCTTACCATTAACAGAATCAAGAGTTAGTGTAAATTCTCATCTTTTCTTTGCTGTAAAGCTAATCTTTACAGTTTCTGGTAAGTCAACAGTCATATCTGTACATGTAACAGTTCCTGCAGAGAAACTACATTCGTCGATATCAACTGAAGATATATCAATGTCATCTTTTGTGAATGAATCAAAGTCAACACCAGCAGTTCCACTTCCAGCTATAGTAAATACTAAGTCTGTAAGTTGAGTGCTTGCAGAGTTGCTTGATTTTACTGTAAATTCAGCAAGATCCTGAGTGTTTGATGTTCTCAAAACTGTATTTTTAGAAGCTCCAGCCTCAACTTTAACAGCTCCTTTCTCAACAACCTTTAAGTCAACAAGTTTAGCATTTTTATATGCAACATCTTTTCCATACTCATCAGTTCCTCAAAGAACTAATTTTAATCACTCAATAGATCATGTAGATCCATAAGCTTCAGCTTGAGCTTTAACCAATATATCAACTGATTTTCCAGCTTCAACTACTACATCATCAAAAATCTCTTCAGCTCCTGATCCATAAGTATCAGTATCTGCAACTTCTTCACCATTTACATATAAGTGATAAGTTATTGTAACACCTGTCAAAGGATTAGCTCCTTCAATGTAGAACTTATTAAGATTTATAAGAGCTTTCTTAGCTGTATATGTTCATTTGAATACCTCTTCTAAATCGCTTGTGTCTCCATTTATAAACTCTACAGAATCAGAAATAGTATTCTTAAGAGTGGCCTTAGCAGCTTGGATAGTAACTTTTGAGAAACTAATTGTTCCAGCTACATCACCAGTCTCAACATACTTTCTTGAATTATCATATTTAGCTCAAGCAAAATTATCTTTGTTGATGTTTGAAGTAACTGTAAATGCTCCAGTCGCATTATCATTATCTTCAATATCAACTGCGAATTGAACTTTTCCTGATTTAGCTATTTCAACATTAGAGAATGCAAATTGAGTTCCTGATTTTTTACCTTCGAACTCTTCTCCGTTTACATACATTCTCATAGCTGATACATAAGTATTGTTAGCATTAAGAGTGAATGAAATCTTACTAATTGGCTCTGTAACTGTAACTGTACCTTCAGCCACAACTACATCTTCTGATCCTTGAGAAGCGTCAATGTTACCAAGTTTAGTGTTTGCTAATTTAATTTTTCCTCAGTTGAATGCGTGAGAAATAGCATTTCCGGCAACTCCAACCGCAGTTCCTGTTACTGTTAATCTGGCTCCTGTTTTCTTTTCTACGGCATTGATGTCGCTTTCTTCTTCTAAGTAATAAGCAACAGCATCTCCATAATCATCGAAATCTTTAAGTGAAGCAGAGATTACAAATAAGGCGCTCTTATTCATATCTATAGTCATCTCATCGAAAGAAATAACTAATTGATCATCTTTATTTACGCTATATTTTAATCCTTCAACATCTTTTCCATCAACTTTAACTGTTAATTTATCAAGGAACTCTCCCATATCAAGAGCCTTTGTCGCTCCGTTTGTTAAAGTAAATCATTTAGCATAAACTATAGAAGATCCAGCTTTAACCTTAAGTCTTGCTATTTCGTAAGACTCTCCTTCTTCATAGTTGTAGTCTTTATTTGTACCTTTTACATCAACTGTTATAGTGTTTCCACTATATGAAACCATCTCATATGTGTATGGAGTATAGTCATCAAGATTTAAGTTCTTAGCAGAAGATTCTGCATCTATTACTTTAAATCCGATAGTTCCTCCAACATTACTTCCAGTTAATTTTGCTACAACAGTTGCAACAAATGTTCCATCTACTGATCTGTAGTCTTTCTTTATAGACAAAGTAACTTTATCTTTTGAAAGACTCTTTCCATCAGCTATAACATTTCCATCTTGATCTTCTAATCGAACTTCATCTACATCATCTTGTGAAGAGTATCCGTATCTTTCGAGAGTAACTTTAGTAATGTTTACATCTTCTGATGTTTTGAAAGTAAGAGTATCCAAATCTGAAACTCCAGGAACTCTAGCCCTTCTTCATTCAGTTGCTTTAGCAGTAACTGCTAAATCTCCAGATTTAACTACTCAGTTTTCATCTTTATTAGCGTCTTCTCTACAAGCAGCAGGACAGTTAGCATATACTTCCAATTCTGGATCTAGACATGCTAACATTATATCTGCATCAGTACAATCTACTCCAGCTCCTCACAATTCGCTTCTCATAAGCATTAGCATTACATATCCTCTAATTTCTTTTGTAGATTCAGCATTTGCAATTTGATTCATAATTGCGTTAGCTTTAAGAGCGTTTAAGTGGTTAGCATAGTAAGGAGTTCCTCCATTGTACTGATCTCCCCACAAAACTCTTGATAAAGCTGTACCGAATTCAGCTCTAGAGATAGTATCATAAGGCCTGAATGCATTATTTGGCATATTTTGACCCATGATACCTAATTGACAAGATTCAATAATGTAATCGTGAAGATCACCTTTAACTGAATCAATGTCTGTAAATGTACATGCAGCAGATGTGTCAGCTTCCTTAGCAGGATTTAAAACTTTAGTAGCATATACAGATAACATTTTAGCCATTTCAGCTCTTGTAATGGCTCCATACATATTAGCGTTATCAATAGAATCCATTGTCGTAACGCCTTTGTCATGTGCCCAGTTGTAGGCATCTTGAAGTTCTTGGCTGTACTCAGCTCCGAACACTGATGCGCTAGGCAATGTCATTGTAACTGCAACTACCATTGCAGACAATGCAGTAAACATTTTCTTAATGTTCATGTTTTTTGTTGAATAAAAATAAAAGTCACAAAATAAATTACCAAACAGGGGTAGGGTTTCTGTGTCTCCACACAGTAAACTAACTCTCAGTGTAGAAATATTAGACACAAATGCAAGAGATTTTGACTAAAGTGGACATCTACATAACTTTAAAGCCCTAATTAAAGGGAAATAAGAGATAAAATGCTGACTCACTTTCGTCAAGATCATCCAAGATTCGCGATCTACTCGCATGTCGATGATCCCCCATATTCGCCAAACAGGGAATACGAATTTGGGCATCTGCAAGCACGTTCTCATACCATTCTACCACGAGCGTCCCTTACAGTTGAGATTACGAACTATTTTCAATTTTGTGACAAATTTTGTCAAATTTTATACAAATCTGTACCCATTTTTATGAGTTTTTCTCGTTTTGAATTATGTTTTCTGCTTTTTTAGTTTGGCTTGACTTTTTATCGGTTTTGTACTTTCTTCACCCCTTTTTGAAGGGGCTGTCACGTAGTGACTAGGGATTTCTCCGTATCACACCTGTCATTCTGAGCATCAGCGAAGAATCCAGGGCAACCGATTTAACCTCTCTGAATTCTTCGACTTCACTTCGTTCGTCTTTGAATGATACACTATCGAAAAAAACATCAAAAAATTTCTCCAAAAATGCTATATATATAAATATTATGTCATACCCATCTTTTAGACATCAATCAAATCCAAAAAATACAGCTTCACAACTATATTTTCCTCCCATTTTTTCTCAAAAATTCACAACAATAGTGAATTTCACTAATTCAGTGAACTTTTAGACAACAAAATCATCTATCTTGTAAAAATTCACTATTTCATAGAAAGTGTGAAAAAATTTGCAAAATAAAATTTTTGGATTATACTTTAGAAAGTTCACTGTTTCATAGAATAAGTGAATTTCACTAACTTAGTGAACTTTTAGACAACTAAAGTGGACAACATGATTGAACATCCATGAATCGAATTACAAGTTCTTATCAAGGAAAAATGACTTACTCAAAAAGCTTTTTCTTCTATTTTGTGAAAAAAAGTTAGTGAAGTTAATGAGCTTTTAAAATGAAAAAGAAATATCACAATTCAGCGAGATTATTTATTACATCAAACTCTATGAACTCCAATTAAATACCGGATTTTGAAGCAAGTTGATTATGATTATTCATTATTAGATATCGAAGAAAAAAAACCTCTCCCAATAGAAGAAGGCCAGAATGAAATTTCTGAAAATCATGACGTTCTGGATGACAACAAAGAATCTACTAAAATTTCTCCCCTTGATAAAGGGGATTCAGCAAAACAGAGAGAATTTGAATCACAAAAAACTCCAACTCAAGAACAAAACCAAAAAGATGATGAAGACTTCAAAAAAAGAGCCAGAATTTTTAAATCTTTCTAAAAATTACCCCCCTTTCATAAAGGGAACACGCCATGGCTGAGAGAGATTTAACTCCTCAGTCGCAAGCGACAATCCCACTTGAAAGTGGGGCACAACTTTCTAATATTGCAAACTTCCACAAATTCCCTATACTACCAACGTTTAGATTCCAAATATCATGTCCACATATCTCTGACAAAATTTTCTCACCGATTCGACTATCAGACATCGAATTGCCAACAAAACTCAGGATTTTTATGATAAAAATAACTGTAAAAATCTAATAGAAATCTGACCATGAAAATGATCAATAACTAAACTAATTCTTAACATTTCTCCGAACTTTTTTCTTTTTGAAAAAGATGAAACTTTGAAGGAAATTTTGGAGGATGTCGTAACAAAAAAGGAGAGTTGAGAGGCTAAAATTATTTGGTGAGATGTGTTGGATTGAGATTTAGAGCAGTTTGAATGAAAGAAAAATCAGACTTTTGTCGTATGAAATTTACCATATTATATTACATCTCCTATTCTAAGAATGTTTTTCTGAGATTGAATGGGAGAATTTGCGGGTTGACTTTTTATGGTTCAGGATGAAGTTTGACAGAAACTCCGCTTCGATGCAGGGAAAAAATCATATTTATATTGGATTTTGAATTATGCTTATGAGGTACAATATCTAAAAACAGTTCCCGCTAAAGCTTTTTCTCCTGCCCCTAAAGTTAAAAGCTGTTTAATATGACTCGTAAAGAAAAATAATATTCCAAATATCAAATTTGATGAATTAATCAAATTTTTAGATTTATTTTCTCCGTACAGTAGAAAAACCTTATGAAAGATTTCTAAAATAATTAGTAAAAAATGAGGTAGTTTCGTTGTTCCTGAAAATTTAAGCAACAAAAGATTGGAGGAGCTGGATTGGTCTCAACTTGAAGAAGTTTTTATGTCTTAAATTTTTCTATAAAAAAACTTGCATTTTAAAAAATTTCGTCTATAATAGCACCATCACCAAAATGGTGCTATTTTATTTCCTAACCAATATAAAAATGTTCAAAGGAAAAGTCTATGTTTACAGAAACAACAACTGAAAAGAGGAAGAATTTGAAAAAGAATTCGATAATCCTCAAGAGTTTAATAATTTTAGAAAGACTTATCGTCAGCCAGAATTTGAAGGTCCTTTCATGTGACTATGAGATTGGGCACATTTGCAAAATTATTTCAATAATTTAATAGATAGAAGATTCTGACTTGAATCTATGCCCGAAGCTGAGGAAGAACAAAAAAGTCTTCCAAGTGGAATCAATTTCGATGAATATGAATCAGAACTCAAAAAGATGGAATACGAAGAAGCTCATAAAACCGAAAAGATTCAGGGACTTAAAACTAGTATAGCTAAACTTGAAGATTTCAAAAAGAAATTTAAGGCAAAAGGCAGAGATGATATGATTAAAAAGATTGATAAAGACATCGCTTCTACAAAAAAAGAGCTGAGCGAATTGGAAAAATAAAGTTATTTAATCACAAAAAGCCCCACAATTGTGGGACTTTTTTATTCTTGTCATTCTGAACATTATATTGTCATTCTGAGCGTTAGCGAAGAATCTTGGGCGTATTATCTTCGATTGCTACTTAAATCATTCCATTCCTCATTATTTTCTTCTATCAATAATATCTTTTTTTCTCTTTTTCATCATTTTATTACTTTTTCATATTGTATAGCCTCTATAATTGTAGGAAATTCTTGAAACCACACCAATTTATGGACACAATATTTTTTTGTAAATCAATCAAATATTCACTGCTTATGCTGTAAAATTCTTTGTTCAATGTTGCTTGTAACTCAAGTATACAAAACTCATCATTTTCTCGATGCTAAAATATAAACATATCATCCCTTTTCCATAAATTATATTTTTAGATAAAACATACAAGATTCTTCACTCCATTTCATTCCGTTCAGAATGACCCTATTTAGTATACTCCACTTTTGATCCAACTCTAATCTCCTCTCCATCAAAACATTGAATTATATTTTCCAAATTTACTTCATCTATTGGATCTATCTCTGGACAATTAATTTCTGGACGAATAGAAAGGAAAATCTGACCACTTAACTGATCTATACTCTCTACAAATCCAATCTGATTTTTTCACTTTCTTCTAGCTTCTCTTGATTTTAAGAGATTATAAACCTGTTTACGAATTATACTGAAACGCTTATGAATAGTACTGTATGGAATCTTGTTTTCAAATGATGAAGATAGAGCTAAAGGTTCATCGTGATATTCAAAAATAGCAACATTATCGAAATAATCCTCATCCAGAAATGATTGCAAAAGCTGCATATCCTCGTTTGTTTCTCCTGGAAATCAGATTATGATATTTGTACGAATGAATGCTTTTGGAAATAATTTACGGATTCACTTCAGTAATGTATGTATCATTTTATCATCGTAAAAACGCCCCATTGATTTGAGTAATTTTGGAGAAATATGCTGTAAAGGAATATCAAAATATGGAATAAATTTCTCTAATGTGGCAAATTCTTCGAGTTGTTTTAGAGTTAGAATGTCTGGATACAAATACAAAATACGATATTTGAAATCATATGGAAGCTTGTCTAATTCATGAAGTAATGGTAAAAGTTGAGATTTTGAAGAAAAATCTGTACCATATCTCATTGTATCTTGTGCAACTATAATCAATTCTTCTATTCATTGTTTGAGTAAATTTTCTGCTTCTGAAAGAACAGATTTAATTGGCAGGGAAGTTAATTTTCATCTGATTTGTGGAATTATACAGAATGCACAGGAGTTATTACATCACTCTGCAATTTTAAGATATTCATAACGATTCTCATAATTTGTGAGCAGTCTTGGCGCTGAATATCGACAAAAATCTTCAAATCTTTGGCTACGTTTTGTTAGGCTTTCTATATTTGCAAAAGTTAGGTCATTTCGTGAAAGATAGGAAATGTTTTCATTTTTTAATAAATTTTCTCGCTTATCTAATTCTGACTTATACGCATTATCAAGAACATTTTTTGATTTTAATACTTTCTCAAAATACTGAACTCAACATCCAATTAAACATATTTTCTTTTTTTTCTTAAGTATTTTGTTTATCGTTTGGAACATTTCTTCACGACCAGAAGAAATAAATCCACACGTATTGAGTAAAACTATTTCTACCGCCGAATCATAAGGATCGGAATAATATTCTATCTTATCTGAATTTTCACTCAAAAGTTTTCATAAAAACAATTGGCTGTCTACCAAATTTTTATTACATCATAAATTTATCATAGAAAGATGTACCTTTTTCATTCTATTCATTCAGCGACAAAAAATTTAAATCAGGCTCTTGAACTAATGATTTATTGTATTTATCTTGAAATTGAAGTAAAGCCCAATTTATTTCTTCAGGAATTGAAGATTGAATTTTTGATATAAGATATTCTTTGGAATCCAGTTCATATTTATCAGAAAAAAGTGAAATAATATCATTAACTGGGATTATTTTTCAACCCCGCTCAAATTGATAATTTCATGATTTTATGGTCTTTTTAGCAGAAGAATATAAATCAAAATATTCTTTTAATTTTGAATTATAATACAGCATAGAATAGTTATTTTTTAAGTATTTCTGAATCTCTGCTATGTAAGAATTCTGCATTGAAAGGAGTTTTTTATTCTTTTCTGTCGTAGAATTTGGAATACTTTTACATGAAAATAGAGTTTTATTATATGAAACACAAAGTTTGTCTCATTTTTTTACCAATGTGATTTTCTTCACGATTGCAAGTTCTTCTGCTGGAATTTCACGAACAGATGTATTGTTTGAATTAAATCTCATTCAATCAGGCGCTTTTCAGTAGCAGAATTTATCCAGTTCTGCTCACTGATACAATAATGAAACACACGATGCCGAATTTGGCAAAGAAAACGATCATTTAATTATGATATTTTGGTTTGGAATCAGATTTCAGACTAGTTTCTTTTTAGTTTTATCATTTATAAGCAAAGAAAAATCTGGGCTTAAATTAAGCATTTTTAGAGATTCTGGAAAGTCTTCTGATGGCGTTCGCTGTAATGTGATTTCTTCTTTTCAGCTATCTTTTCATGATGGATTTGGAATTATAGATTGGATTTTCACATTCGGAAATGATGATGAAACTTGTCATGAAAATACCAATTCTTCGTCCGAAGTTAGTCCATTTGGATTGTAACATCGTGTATCGAATGTATAACTTCATTGATTAAGGCTAACACATGTAGCACGGTTATTTGGTAGTCAGAAATTTCATTTTAAAGTAATTTCTTGAGATTCTGAAAGGTCAAAAAGTCAGAATTCTGATAATTTTTTGCTTTTCGTAGTTCATGTAGCATATTCACTTCGTGGGAAAATTGTCAGACTAAAATCATCAGAGAAATCAATGGAACTAACTGTGGAAACCTGTGAGTTGTCGACACTGAGTTGGACAATTTCATTTCACGAATCCGTTCCATTTGGATCATAAATCACATTGGAAATTTTGATAGATAGTTTCTCGTAATCTATTCCCCAAGCTTCTGGTTCTTCTTCTATAGATTTTCCACATATTGCAGAAGATCGAAGTCATTTTTCAGACTTTTTAGCGTTTTCTTCAGCTTGTTTGAAAGCTGATTGCTGTGAATATGCTGTTTTGTAAGTATATTCTTTAGCGTATCATTCGGCTATGAGTGTTTCATTTACAAGTTTTCAATCTAAATAAACATATGCAAGCATTCTACCATAAGCATCAGATTGAGCTGAATTAGAGTCGAAATCAAGTGTAACGTACTGATTTTTGATTAGATTTGTTAGATAATTTTTCGCTTCTTTTCAAAAACATTCTGTGCTGCGATAACGAGCTGTATTAGATTCAGGAGCATCTACTCCAAGCAAACGGACAGATTGTAAACTTCAGTCTTCTTTACGATAGCGGAAAGTATCTCCATCTATGACTGAATAGACTTTCACGACTCAGTCTGGAATTTCCATTTTTGGTTTATTTGGATTATAGGTATAAGTCGAGAAAATATGGTTATCATAGAATAAAATTACCACTACATCTGAATTGTCTTTCGTGGAATTTGGAAATCCAAAACTTCATTTTAGAGTGATAGTTGAATATGGCTCGAGAATTCATGTTATTTTTTTATTGGTAGCATTGACTTTCATTTTAATTTTGGAAAGGTCTAGCGATTTGGATGATTTTGACTGAATTGTTATCGTTTCATTTCCTGAATCGCTTCATTCTGGATCGTAGTCTATATGAGTAATAGAAATCTGATAATCTGATGGATTGAAATTATCAACCTCTTGCTTTTCTTTTTCATCTTGAGTTTTGTCTGAGGAATAACAATAAGAGTCTAGCTGATTTTCTCATGAATAAAGGTAAACACATGCTCATGCATCAACAAATCAGAATGATTTAGTAAATGTATCGATAGTATTTGAATAAAGAATTCCATCTATGTATTTTTTTGTAGTTGCTGTAGAGGTTTTTAAGTAATAATTGTGATTTTTGAAATCAATATCGTATGGAAGAAATGATTGTAAAGTGATAGATTCTGGACTTTTTGGCTCTAATGAAACTATTTTTATAGCTTGTCATTTTGGAGTTTCTTGCCCCCCTTCGGTAAGGGGGGTAGGGGGGATTTCTTGTGTATCTCATGTATTAAATCCCTCCGCCTCCCCATTCGTTACCTCATGGTCGGCACCTCCCTTATCAAAGGGAGTCTTTTGACTACCTCCTGTTTGGACAACATTTCATATCTCAGTTCAACAAAGTTCATCTTTACTTGGACATGAACATCCACCTCATCATCATACATATTTTACGGTCTCAATTATTTTTTCGTTATATTGTGATGTTACAGAAAAATATTTTAAAGCTGACTCATCGAATCCTGGCGAAAAATCCATCACGTTGTCCATATTATCTCCACAGTTATGTTCGAAACCATCGTGATAATTTGACTTTTCTAACGATCAAGTTGTAATTTTTACGATGTCCAAAACTTGTCTACTTTGTCCATCTATTCCATACAATTCCAGTTCTCAACTAAAAGAATTAAAATTTAAATCTGGATGCAATACAATGGTTATCAGTCCTGCTTCTGTTAGATCTCAATCTTTTGTTGTCAAAATCAGCCTTGTATTTTTTTGTAATTTTTCTCTATCATAAGTTTCTGTTTCCCTATCTAAGTCCATGATTATTGGCTGCGTAAGTAGACTTCATGAAAGTAATAATGAATCGTATTCATACTCAATATCTTCATGGATAGAAAACTCCACATAAGGATCATATCTGCTTCATCATCGGAAAACTTCACTGATTGTAATTATATCTTCGTGAACATTTGAACAGTCAGCTATTGGAGAATCGTCTTCCTGTAGAGAGTCTTCTGGCGATATTCCGTAATCAATTATTTCATCTGCGTATGTATATAAAATTCATGGATTAGCTGAATTGTATGTATCTTCTGAAAGATTTGCATCATCGTTTGAAATTGATCGTGTAATAACAGGTCCATTTTGGGTTAAAATTTTATGGAACGATACTCCATAATCATCCCTTTTGTTTACTCGATATTCATGTGCAAAAAATCAGTCAATTTGTTGTCATGAAAGAAGTAAAGAAATCTGAATTTCTTGGTCGTCTGGAATAAAAAACTCTGGAAACCCTCCTTCATTGAGCAAAATATTTACATTTCAATCATGCATGGAAGAAAAATCAAACATTTCGTTTGAATCAGCAATAATTAAAAAATCGTTTGCTGGAATTTGTATATTTTGGTAAATATAATTTTTATTGTCTGAAAATATATTTCAGGAAAGTGTTAAATCTCAAAGAAAATCTCAGTTTCAAATATTAAAAATTTCTATCCATTCATCGTCATCGTCGTAAAAGACTTCAGAAATTATTAGATTAAAATCTGAATTTTCTCATGTATTGTCTCATGTTCATTGTAAATTTCAAGTTCAAGGATTTTCTCAATTTGATGGTCAATCTCATTCCCACGGATTTCAACTTTTTATAACTAATTTTCACGGATTGGCTACAAATCACGTAATATTGAAGATATCATCCATCGTTGTTATCTGAACCTCTCGTCAATTATCGTAAATTTTCTGAAAACTTGGACGAGGATTTTTGTTTTTATTTTGATTTACTGTAGTTTCATCTACTTCAAAAGAATCGATTATATCTCATGCATATTGCAATTCTATATATATTCCTTTTCCATCTGTAATTGAAATATTTTTAGGATAAACTGAAAAAGTTTCTCAATTTATCATTCATATATCTTCTGAACTGGTAATAATAATTGATTGATAACTTTGAATATTAACATCTGAATATAAAATATTTCATCTATTATTTGCTCCTAAAAATGTCAAAGTTCCGTTAAATTCTTCATCTGAAAGATTTGTAATTTCTATCCATTCTGAACTTCATAATCGATATACTTCTGTAATCTTTAAATTTGGTAAATATAGTTCTTCTTGTCATTCTGAGCGAAGCCAAGAATCTTGTGTATTTTTCTCGTCATTCTGAACCAAAGGTGAAGAATCCATAGGGGTATTACTTTCTAAATCCTTCACTTCGCTTTCGCTCGTTCTAGATAGCAATTCTTCGGGACTTATATCTAATTCACCAGCAATACTTAAATTAAAAATAAGCGGAAAAAAGGCTAATCGTACGGAAACGATTAAGCGTAACGTTTTCATTTGTGATGAAAATATGGAATAAAAATTATTTTAATAATTCATCCAATATCGTATGTTTAGCCTTTCATATCTCCTGAAGAATGTCTGTTGAAATTTCTGGCTTGTGATAATCTTTGAGAGAAATCATAGCATTATATAAATCCGTTTCTGTAGTTGGCTGAGATTGTTCAACCATAATATCGTTAAATTTTTTTACATACCGTTCAGCATTGAGTTTTTGGTCGTGTGTTCGTGGTATCGGAACTATGATACTTTTCAGATTAAATAATTTTTGCTCTGCAAGTGAAGTCGTTCATCCACGAGTGAGTGAAATATCACAGTATTGATATAAAATTCACATATCGGACTGTGAGAGAAAATCGTATGTTGTAACTGAAGGAAATTCTTTAAAAATCTGTTTTAAGTCTTCGTTTAGTTTTCAAAGGATTATATGATAATGAAATGCATCATGTAAGTTTTTGTATTTTTTGAGTAATTTTGCCAAACTTTCATAAAGTCTTTTTGATCATTGAGATCATCACATTACGAGAATTAGAGGTTTCCCATCCTTTTTTTCAGATTTGAGAGAATTAGATAATTCTGGATTTGAATCTTTAGTTGGAACTATTTCATCAGAGAGGATTTGTCCGACTACGATAGCTCATGGAAAAACATTATCAAAACCACAGAAAGACTGTTTGGAGAATTTATTTCAGATTCTATTTACTAGTCATGGACGAGTATCTGATTCATGCACATAAATCGGTTTGTGAATAAATTTTGTAGCAAAAACTACAGGCAATGCTACATATCATCATTTACAAAAAACCACATCAGCCTTAGATTTTCGTAGATAAAATACTGACTGAAAAAATCCTGCTACAAATAAAAATAAATCTCTGATATTTTTTAGGCGTGATTTTAGGGGAGTTTCCCTACGTCGTTTTCATGAAAGAATAGAGATAAATTTGACTTTATTTCAAAATTTGGCTGCAGTTTCTTGCTCTAGTGAATTTTTGGATCAAAATCGGATTATTTTTTTGATTTGGTTTGAATATTTTGGATTTGAAATTATTGTTTCAACTAAAGATTTGATAGGAAAAACGTGTCATCATGTACCACCTCAAGCCATAACTATTGTCTTCTTTTTCATTATTTCAAAGTAGACATTGTTAAATACAGTGTCTAGTATTGTCAATTTATGCAAAAATTTCAAGAGAATTTTTAAAAGTTGAATTTATATGAAAAATATTGGTCCTCTTTGGTTGTTTTACTTCCATCGGTATAAACCAAAAGAACATCTTTTTTATTTGCATAATTATTCTCCTTCTTTTCTTTCTTCTCTATCCCATCTTACCAGATGATATCATGGCTTTGGCACTGCACTTACTGGTACTTCACTTCCACATTCTCGTACTGCTTCTGTTGTTTCTTCTCCATTTATCTCTAGACGTTGAATCCCTGCATCTCAACTTAAATGCACCGTATAACTATTTCTACTATAATATAAACATATCTTTGTTGATCCATCTCACTTAATCGTAGTTTCTGTTACTATCTCTCATGGTCAATTTTCTGTTCATGTTAAACTTCACCTATCATAGCTTGCACATGGATACTGACTCTCTTTAGATAGAGATGATAATGTTAATACATCATCCGTTCTTCAATGTCATGTCTCCGTTTCTACTAATATATATTTATTTTCTCAAATCTTCTTCACATAATGATATATTATATATTCTACATTGCTACTCTGCCATACCGCATTATATATCTTATTTCAATCACTTCATGATGGAATTATAACTCACGTTTGTGCCACACCCCCATTACTTCATGTCCATCATAAGAATATATATCATGTTTTTATTGGTTGTTGAAGTGTTATTGCTCAACTTTCTATTGTATATGTATCTGGATTATTTGGATCATTTATTCATCAATCCAAATTATATGTAATTGTATATTCTACCAAATTCCATTTTGCTACCAAATTACTAGTTCATATAATTGGTGTAGAAAAATCAAAATCCAATCAATTTAATGTCCATCCACTAAATTCATATCATGTTTTAGTTGGATCTGGAATTGGTTTTGTTGCTGTAGATCAATATTCAACATTTTGAACATCTGGCGTATAATCTCATCCATCTGAATCAAATGTTACATCATAACTATTTACACTTCTATCAAAATTTGCTGTAATCTCACAATTCATTGTAACAGATTCAGTTCATTCGATTCCACAATTTTCAAATGTCCAACCACTGAATGTGTATGTATATTGCTCACCGCTTGTCGCTGGCGTAGCTATCACAGTTGTAAATCAGATTGTTAATTCATTTCAATTTGTAAAAATTGGCGTTCAAAAGTCTGCTGTCACTAATCCACCGTTTACTGTTCCATAATCTTCATTATTTGATACTATGCTAACTTCATATTGTCATGTATTCCAATGGGCATATAGTGTTGTTGATTCTGTAATTATAGTTCATGTAAAATTAAATTCTTCATTTGCTCATGTTAAGAACCAACCACTAAATACATATCATGTCTTAGTTGGATCTGATGGTCTAACTCATGTAGTTCCAGATTTTACCGTTTGTGAAGGTACATCACTTCATCACATACTGTCAAAAATCAATCTTACTCCGTCTTCACATGATGTTCCATTCCATACATATCATGACTGATTACATGTAAATTTAGCATATAAACTGCTTCATGCTGATACTGTATCTCATGTAGACAATGGATTTCAAGAAAAATCTGGTGTAGTATACCATCCATTGAATGTGGAGTCTACTCTAGTAGGAGTTCAGAGTGTTGATATCACTCAATTATCAATTGAAATTACAACATTTCATCATCCATCCAAATGTATATCGTCCGTTGAAATAGATGTTGCACTTGTATTTACTACATTTTTTACACAACGAACAGATCTCGCTCTTGCACGTCAATCAGATTGTTGTGGCTGTATTGCATCATTTGTTTTTAAATAAATTCAAGCAGCTTTAATGGCATTTGTTGAATCTGGGCTTGACGACCAATAACTCATAGCTGATGAAAATTTAGAATCAAGTGCTCCGTTCTCAGCTCTTCTTCAAACGGGAGGAAGTAATAAATCTTCAGAAAATTTATAGATAGTATCATTTAAAACATTCAATCATACATTTACCCCGCTCCAATCAATAAAAATATTTTTCCATTCCAATGTACTTGGCACATGATATCATATTGGACACGGTCATTTTCTAGCTTCTGAAGTTGTACCTACCCCATTAGCAGTCGTTGTGTCTCATGTTCATCACCAGATTCAATCTGTCTTACTTGAGCTTCCCATCCATGATGTATGACTACCTGCATTTGAATAATAAGTTCCACTAGCATAATTTGACGGAACTCACACACTCCATATATTTTTTGGCACTTGTGAAGTTCTGATAAAAACTCATTGTTGTGCTAAATTTCATTGAGCTGGGAATCAGTAATTATTTCACCATTGATATAAATATCCCAAAGATGCTGGATTTGGAGCATCATAATATTTATTAAATATTTCTGTAGCTCACATATTACGATCCATTATCGTATAATGTATTTTATTTTGATCACTTGCTAATAAATATAATTCCAAATCCTGAACTATTTGTCTATTTCTTTGTTCTTCTGCTGTAGGCACACAAAAACCTAGAGCATTTGGTTCTTCACCATCTGGACATCATGTCCACATAGCATATAATAAAACATTTTCAATTACTTTTGCACCTGATACATTAAATGCTATTTCAGTTCATTCTAAAAACCATCACAAAAATTCATGATAAGTTCAATCGTTACCAGTCCGTCATGGAATTTGTCAACTAAATTGAGGAAAATCATCTCATCTTAATAATCATGAGAAAATCTGATCTTCAAATATTTCTCTATTATCTATACCATCATTATATGTTACAGTATATCTACGAACTATCGCATCTTCATTTTTAAAGCAACGCACTTGACGTCAGTTCACAAGATTCTCACTATAATTTACATCATACGAATCACTCTTAACTAGGAAATCATAAGCAAAAGTTTTTGATGTATTAGGTGTCACTGTTCTATAAAATCAAGCTATATTACCAGATTCGAGAGCTGCAGTTGAACGAGTGAGTCATCATGCTAATGGAAGACCTAATTCTGCCCTGAAATTAGGCACATTCATTCATCCATTATTTCATGACCAATATTCTACTACCTTATTCCATTCTTCAATTGTAGGGACATGCCAATTGGTTGGACATGGTCATTGCTTAGCTTCATTTGTACCTGAATAATATCACCATATATTATAATTTTCTGTTGTAGCCCAACCTGGGAAAGTTGTATTACCTACTTTTCATATAATATAAGTTCAACTATAATATGTTGATGGTGCATATAAAGACAAATTTACATTGGCAGTATCTCTACGAATAGTAGGAGGATTCTGAGTAAAACCATAGTTATTTCACCATTGATAGTAATATCACCATGCATTTGATTCTGTGCCATGTGCTGTAGCTCAGAGATTACGATCCATTATCACGATAGATATTGGGTCTTCCTCATTTGTCCATCACAATGGCATAGGAATTTCTTTTTCTCACCATATAAAATTTGGATTTTGATCCAAAATAGTTTTCAGATTTCACTCCAATATACACGTTGTTTTATTTGTATTTATTGCGTATCAATTGTTACACCATTTAGCATACAAAGTAATATCAGCATTTACATGATACTGGTCTCATCAATTTCATGCAAAACCTTGTAATGATGAAGTTTGTGATGTATACCATCATACAAATACGTGATTATCTCGTGTAGCATTTGGTAAAGTTACATTTCCATTTACTGATGTGATTGTTCAAATTCATTGTTCATTAACTATAATATTATCTCATGTTATAATTGTTCAATCTCATGGATTTAAAGTTAATGTTATGTTGTTATCTTCTGTAAGTGCCAATACATACACAGAAAAGTCTGATGTTAAAATTTCTATTTCGTTTCCATCATTATTAGCTACTTCGACTTTTTGTCCCTCATCTGTTTCATCATCAATATGATATACGCTTACTTGAGATGTAGATACTCATTGAAAATCTAAATTATCTTTATAATTAAATTTTACTGATACTTCTTTTGTTGGCTGTATTTCTTCTCATGAATATACAAAAGATATATCAAAAGCTACTATTTGAGCATTTTCTGTAATGTTATTATTTTCATCTTCTACCAAAGAAGTCTGAATAGTTTCCAATCTATCTTCAGAAACTCACTTAATTACCACTTCTGTTCATGCTGGGAATGTTCATTCTTCTGCTTCTACACTTACTACAATATCATTAATTGTCTCTGATCATTTCAAATATCCATCTTCATCTGCTAAGAAGAATGATTTTAGAGTTTTCCATAATCATTCAAAAAATCATTGTTCTTCTCACTCTGAAGTTTCATCCAATGAATCTTCTATTTCAATTATCTCATCTCATGATCATTCTCATCCATCTACATTTCACTCCATTCAAGATAAGATACTATCATTATTTCCCATATCTTCCAATAAATCATTTGATTCAACAACATCGCTTCCAGATCCATTATCTTCAGATATTTCAACAACATCATATTTAGCTACATAAACAACATCTGATGTTACCCCTGAAATATCTGTTTCCCATCCACTAAAGATATATTCAACATTTCAATCTCACTGTTTCACTGGATTCTCTCCATCATATGTCGGCATTGTTCCATATTCTACATCCTTATCCTCTTCAAGAATTGATCAATCTTCATTTTTCCATGTCACTGTATAAGTATTTAGTATATATTCATATGTTGCCATATATTCAGCTGGTCATACCACATTTAAAATTTCTGGTTCCCATCATTTAAAAACATATGTGTATTTAGCATCTGCTGGCTGATATGCATCTTCATGTGTCGGCATTTCTCCATATAAAACTTCCGTTGTATCAATTATTGTTCCATCTTCATTCTTCCATGTTATTGTTGATTTATTAGCAGTGTATATATATTTTGCTTTATATTCTGCATCTCAATCTACAACTCTTATTTCAGGTTCCCATCATGCAAATGTATATGTATATTTTTCATCTGCTAGTTGTGTAATATCTTCATGTTTTGGCATCTCTCCGTATGCTACCTGTGTAGTATCTCTAATTGTTCAATCTTCATTTTTCCATGTGATTGTATACATTTGAACTCATGTTGTATACACATTATCTTCTTGTAGTCATGTTGTATATGCTTCCTGTTGTCATATTGTATATACATCGCTTTCTTGTAATCACTGATTTTCATCGTTTTGAATATTTCCTCCTGTTACATTTTCTCCACTTCATACTTCTATTCCTTCTTCTTCCTGGTCTTCTATCTCCTCTGGTGCTTCATATGGATCTACATTTTGAAAACATCTTATATTATGTCATTGAGACTTATACTGCAATCTCTCATCTGCTCAATTTCAAATATATACATTCATATCAAATACTCATGCTTTACTTCCATCCTTTGCTACTGTTGTCCAATACACTCATAATCCTTCTTCATAATTCCCATTCTCATCATAACTTCATGCCAATGGAAGTTTTAATTCCTCTGACAATGTTTCTATGATAATTGATAATTTATCTTCATCCACACATTCATTTTCTCATTGAGCACACTGTGTGGCTGCTCATTTGAATGTATGTATATTCTTTGCAGCATAATCTGCTGAATATCTTAATACTGTTCCATTTTTAGTTGTATCTTGTGTATGAATCTTTCACCATATACTCAACAACTGATTCCATTCTTTTACCGTTGGTATATGATATCCAATAGGACATGCTCAATATCTAGTACTTTCTTTTGATTCATTTCACCACAAACTATTATAATGATCCCCATTCTCCCAATAATCTACACCTCACACTATAAATTTTCATTTACCATCATATCCACGATTATAATAACTATCCTTATATACTGCTTTCTCTGCTGTCTTATTTCATCAATTTACTGTTTTCACTCCACTATTATTTCACCACTGAAAATAGTTTCCATATGAACTTCTTTCTACTCCTACACTTTCTGCTCATAGATTCTTATCCATTATCGTTATACTTACTCATGTTTTTGGATCTTTTAATGTAATTGTTCCCACATTATTTCAATCTCTTCCGTATTTTATATATCTACTATCTCACTCCCTCTTAAAGAAATATCTAATCTTTGTTATTATCTCTTGTATCTCTTCTGTTATAGTTTCTATCACTCATCATTCTTTTTCTTTTTCCTGTCATTGTGGAATATTAATTCACGTATCTACTCCACTTCATGTTTGTGTTCATGTTTGTATTTCTGGTGTTTCAACTGAAGAATCTTGTGTGTTTTGTTCTTCATTATCTTGGATATTATTTTCTCCGTTTTCTTGGTTATTTTCTTGTAAATTTGAAGTATCTACTTCACTTCATGTTTGTGTTTCTAATATCTCTGTCGAAGAGTTTTGTGGATTATCTCCTTCTTCACTCTCTCCGTTATCTTCTATTTCTACTCATAAATTTTCATTTTCTTCTTCATTCTTATCATCCTGTGTATCTACTGAAGAATTTTGTACATCCTCTTCTTCATCTTCCATATCTTCTTGTCATTCTAAGACATCATCAGAGGATTCTTGGATGTTTTCTTCTTCATTATCATCATTTTGAGTTTCTTCTTCTCTATCTGATAAAGAATCACCTATATCTTCCTCTTGAATGATATTTTCTTCAATTTGAAAATCTTGTTCAGCATCATTTTCCGCTAACACATAACTCATTGGTGTAAAACATTCTGTTAACACCAATACCAATAACGTAATTAAACTTCAGATTCTCTTTACCATTTCCTTATTCATGTATGCTCAAAATAGCCGGGGTATGGCTCATTATATTATATTCCTGAATCCCAATTTTTGCAAAAATCCAATAGCTTTTTTTATTATTTAGAGTTGACTTTTTTTTTCTTTTTTATTAATAATTATATACGCTTATTTATAACAAAAAAACATTAATTCTAAACTATTGTTTTATTTGTTTTTTATAAAAATTTTTATTGAAACAAAAAAATAATTTATTGATAAAACTTTACAAAATATTTTTTATAAAAATTCTTTGCAATTATGCATTCATGTATGTAAAATGCATTGGATCATTATAATTTGAACTTCGATCTCATCATCGATAAAATCAGTGTTTTTTCCGTATTGCTACCGTTTCCTTACCATTAAAATATGGACTGCTCTTATCTGTTTTACCGTAAACTCACCCATTCACATTATAATTGACATCAACTGCTGATCAGTAACTATGATGTGACATCTTGTTTCATTTACGCATTTTTCTCCAACAAAATCATCATGTTTTTTTTGGATTTACTGGAATGTTTTTATCATACATCTCTTTAAATATAGCCTCATATTCACTCGCTAATTTTGAATGAATATTTAGTTTTAATTTATCTTCTTGTCAATCTGGTGTACGAACAGGCACCTCTATTTTCGTGAGATATTTTTGCATTTCCTCTTTGTTTTGTGGAATTCACTCAGGGAATAATCGTTTCATACGTTCATTTTTAGGTATATTTGCTGCTTCTCATACTTCTGCAGACGTTATACTAGAAGATTCATTGTTTGAACTTGAATAATTGTCTATTAAATCAGAAGATCATCCACTTGAACTTGAATAATTGTCTATTGATTCAGAAGAAGATCCACTTGAATTTGAAGAATTATCTGTTGATTCAGAAGAAGATCCACTTGAATTTGAAGAGTTATCTGTTGATTTATTCGAATGTTTTCTATGCTTATGTGAGCTTTTTTTCTCCTTCTTTTCTTTTTTCTTTTCTTTTTTGTCTTCTTTTGAAAATTGTTCTAATAAACCATCAAAACCTTTATTTTTCCATTTTTTTAAAAATTTATCTATTTCATCTTTTTTTATTGCTTTTTTTAAGTCTTTATAAAAATGTTTAAATTCTTTTTTATCATGTTTTTTAATTATATTTTCTCGCTCTTTGTTTGTTAATAATATTCCTTTTTCTTTTAACGCTTTTTTGTATTTTTCTCTCCATTTTCTATGTTTTTTCTTTGGTTCTTCTTCGTTTTCCTTTTTTACTTTATTTTCTGTTTCTGTATCCTTTTTTACTTCATTTTTAATATTATTTCATTTTTTCTTAAAATATATTAATATTTCTTCTTCTAATTCTTTTTTCCTTTTTTCTATTTTTTTATATTCTTTTAACCATTTTTCTAAACCTGTAAGTTGCTGTTTTGATTTATTTACTTCTTGTTCTGATGATTCTTTCTTTTGCTTTTTGTTCTCTTTATATTCTTTTTTTTCGACTTCAGTTGAACGTCACTCGGTTTTACGGTGTTCTGTTACTTCTTTTTTTCCCTCTCATTTGTATGTATCTTTGGACATCCTATAGATTTTTAAAAATAAAACCTAGTGAATTAAATTTATTATATTCAATTAAAATTATAATTAAAATTTTTAATTTGTCAAAAAATCGAAGATTTTTTTCAATTATTGATAAAAATCTTTAATCTATTGTTAATCACTTTGCTACTGATTTAAGTGGCCTCAAAGAAATTCACACAATAAATAAATTGTAAATTCATGCAATTATTAGAAATAATCGCCGACTAAGATTATGATTTTCTAACCATCCATTTATAAAAAATCAAATAATTAACATAATCATTAAAATTCAAAATAATTCTAATCAAGCTTTTTTTTGAAATTTAGGGAAAACTTTCAGTTTTCAAGCTACTATCATCGCTCAAAACATAAATATAGTTTCTATTAAAACTTGTGTAATTACTCATCATAACAATCATAATTGTGGAATTGAAATAGTTTGTCACAATATATTTATATCTAATCATTTAATTATACATAAACCAACCAAAATTCATATTATTACTCATGTTAGATTGATTTTAAAAAGTACATTCTGCTTTTCGATTGATACAAATAAATAATTGAAAATTTGCTTAATAAAACTGAAAAATAATACAATTCCAAGAAATGGTAAAATCTGATTAGATCACCATGTAGCTATAGATTCTCGACTTCATAAAAAATCTTTACTAGATACAAATAATATTATATCTCTATTAAAAACTCGAAAATCTATCGCTATTATTCATCCGATCCATGCAACTAAGCTAAGTAAATTTCACATGGATTTTCTTTTATTTATAGTTGAATATGTAGGAATTTTATGAAGTAAACTATTTCCTAATGATGATGGAATAATTAAAAGAATTTCTAATAATGACAATGCTAATGCCCAATATCATACATATTCATATCATGATGATGTTGGAAAAAACCAACCCAAAAACATCAAAACAATCAATGTATGGAATGAACTAAAAAAATATGAAAATCAGTATCTCCAATTTTCTTTAAAAATATTTTTTATAAATTTTAAATCTATATCTATTTTAAATGGAAGTAAATCCTTACTTCTTAAATGAACATCTAAATTCTGTCAAATCGAGCTCGCAACTACCGAAAATATTACACAGCAGAATGCTAAAATTGTTGTTGTGTTTACTACATCTCAATCAAATTTTACACCCTTAAAAATAAGATATACAGTTGGGAATAAAACTGCTAATTGAGACAATCTTGCAACTATTAATGATCGACTTAATCTATTCATTTTCCGAAAAAGTTGTAATGGAAGCTGTTGGATTCATACAAACATATTACTTGCAGAATATAACATCGCAAGTGGTAGTCATCGGATTATGAATTGATTACTTGTGTATGCTGGAATCAAATATGCTGTTACAATAGCTATCGTGTAGATAATTATTATCATAAACATTCTAGTTCATACAAATTTATGATAATTTTCTTTAAGTTCAGGTGATTCTCATCATTTTTCTTCTTTAATTGCTCAGAGACGTTTTACAGCAATTACATAAACACCGAAATCTACGAGAGCTGTTCGTCGAGCAAAAAATCTGAATATTGTCCCATAATCTCCATATCTAAGAGGTCATAAATATGAAGAAATAATTTTGGTAATTACAAAACCAAAAAGAGCTGAAATAATTCTCCCAAATAGTTGCCAAGCTGCATCTTTAATTACTAATTTATGTCACGACATTTATTATATTTCACGTAAATATATTCAAAAAAATATTCAAAATCTGATTTATAATTTTAATTTTCTAATAAATTTATCCATTGTTGTTTGCTCATAATTTTCGAGCATGGGAACATATCAATTTAATTCGTTAACGAAATTTTCGAGATTTTTTTCTGTATCTTTGATTGTATATATTCTAGGTACTTTCTTATCATCTATTATCACAATATTTTGGATTTTCTTTTTTTCTGTATGATATTCTAATACAAATCAACTTAAATTTTTATATGGAAAAACTATTTTTCATATTTGTAATGCTTCTGGTCATATTATCATTTTTATTATATTATTTATTTTTGTTATATAGAAAATATAACCTCATGCTACAATAAATACAAATATTCATCAAACAATATTGCTTGATAATATCGAAAGTACTACAACTAATAGTATAACTAGAGAAAAAATTAAAAACCAATTCTTACTTCTATCAAATTTTTCTCAGTCATAAACTTTTAATTCCATTATTTAAAAATAGTATAAGATAAAAATTTAATTAATTGATTTTACAGTTATATCAAATATCAAGTCTTTCCCTGCTAATTCATGATTTAAGTCTAATGTTATTGATTTGTCTGTTACTTCTGTAATCAGTGCTGCAGCTCATATTCATAAATAAACTCTTTGTCACTGTGTAAATTTACTTAAATCTCAAACTTCTTCTGCTGAATATGTCATCACATATTCTTCTTTACGTTGTCCGTATCATTTTTCTGGTCAGAATTGGACTGTCTTTGTCTGTCAAACTTTCATTCATATTACTCATTCATCAAATCATTTTATCATTTGTCATGCTCATACCTCAAAAGATAATCATTGAGTATAATCTCTACCTTCGTTATATTTTCAGCATCATTTTGCTACTGATTCTATACTTGTATCAAAAACTGTTCAATCTGGTAAACGTCATATATAATCTACAGTAATATTATCTCCATTTTTCACTTCATTTCACTTTCATTCTTTATCAGACTTTTCTAAATATTCCTGTACTGCTTTTTGTATTTCCATAATAATTAAAAATAAAGATTAAATTAATTAATTGATTTTACGGTTATATCAAATATCAAATTCTTTCCAGCTAATTCATGATTCATATCAAAAGTTACTTCTTTATCTGTAATTTTAACAATTTTAGCAGGATATCCCATTCATAGATAAACTGTATCTCATTCTGAGAATTGACTTACATCTCATACTTCATCTATTGGAGTATTCATTATAAGGCTATCATCATATTCTCCATATCATTTTTCTGGTCAAAATTGGACTGTCTTTGTCTGTCAAACTTTCATTCATATTACTCATTCATCGAATCATTTTACCATTTGTCATCACATTGCCTCAAAAGATAATCACTGAGTGTAATCTCTACCTTCAACATATGTTCCACATGCTTCAGCTATTGATTTAATACTTGTATCAAAAACTGTTCAATCTTCTAGGCGTCAAATATAATCTACTACTATATTATCTCATTGTTTTATTTCTTCTCATTGTCACTCTTTGTCTGCTCAATCTAAATATTTTTGGACTGTTGCTTCACAATTACTATTATCAACAATTTCTGTAGGTTGTACATTTTCTGTTTGTTCTTCTTCCTTTTTTCCACATGCTGTTAAAACAATTACCGAAAATAAACCCAAACTCAATAATAATACAGTTTTTTTCATTTTTAATATATAAATAAAATAAAAAAATTATTCAATTTTACACAATAATTTTATTCCATCTTTTTTCTCTTCATTTTCAAGTCAAAGAAATACAAAATTTTCTACATTATTCCATCAATTCCACTTTGATTTTATTCAGACTTCTTTTTCTTGTATTAAATCACCATCACGTAAAATTATTTTTCAATTATTTTTTCATAAACTACTGAAACAATTGCTTGGAATTCGAAGATTTTTGAAATTCTCAGAATTTATGGTAAAATATACTGTAATTTTTGTATTTTCATCACTGAGAATAAGATCTGAAACTTCTTCTAAGATATTAACTGTAATTGTGTATTCTCATTCTCAGTTTAATATTGGACTACGAGTATAGATTTCACCGTAATAATATGAATTTCATCGATTTTTATTCTCTGTTACAATAGTTACTCATGTTAAATTTTTAGTTAGTAAATATTCATCAAAACTTAAACTTACAGAAATTTCAGGAGTAAAACTATTATCTACAATTTTTAATAATTTATCTCAATCTTCTATTTTATCTCATTCATTTATATAAATTTCTGACACTATTCAATAAATCGGAGCTCTCGGAGAATATTTATCAATTTCATATAAATAATCTATATTTTCTTGGTTTTCTAGTAATATATTATTATCTAATCTAGTAACTTCTGATTTTAAATTTTCTCTTTGATTTTTTAATAAGGTTAATTTTTTATTTATTTTTTGAGTTTCTTCTTGTATATTTTCTATTGTTTTTTTATCTTGTGAATCTATTGCTATACTCAATGCCGCGCCTTTTTCTCTTAATTCTTTTTCTAAATCTAAAATTTCTTCTCAATATTCTGATTCAAATTGATTATATTCATCTTTTTTTTGGTAATATTCAGTAAATTGTCTTCATAGTCTAGTGTCAATGTCTATATCTACAATTTCTCAATTTTCATCTCATATTTGCATCAAAACATCCCATTCTTCTACAATATCTCACTCAGTTACGTTTAAAGTCATTACTTCTCAATCTGTTTCAGATAATACTGTTACTTCTGGATAAGATAATATTTTTCACTCTTTACCAATTTGTAAAATATTTGAAAATTTGTTAATATTTATCCATTCTTCTTTGATTTCTTGTTTTTTATTTTTTCGGAAAATATCATAAATTACAAAAAATATTATAATTATAACAAAAATAATACAAAAAATACCAATATTTTTATAATTTCTCCACCGATCTTTAAATTTCATTATTTCTGTAATATTTTTATTTTTTAAACCAATAATTAATTGTAAAAATATCAAAAATTATATCAAGAAATAATACTTTACTTGAAACTTTCATATGTTTCAATATTATAAATCAACTTAAATATTTTATCTATCTTCATAGAATCGTGACATCTTTATCATCATTCTATTCTTATCCACTTGAACCAATATCAGATTATAATCTTTATCAATCTCAAGTACGACAAGATATTCAGTCAAAAATATATAGAAAACCTACTTTCAAAGTACATCTTTTTGGACAAGATTATTTTTGATTGATAAAAAAGAAAAAAATCTGACCATTTTCTATTCAATGGCTACAAGTAATGTGAGTTTTTTTACCTGATGATATAGAATTAATTCATAAAGAACTAGATTATATCAAGAAAAAATATGGAAGTAAAATGTGAAATATTTGTTTCCAACTGTGAATAAATAATACTATGATTAGATTTTTTAATAATATCAAAAAGCCTGAATGATTTGAAGAAGAAGTAAAAAATATGAGATTAGATTTACGTGAAAAAGTATGTAAAGAATTTTGACTGAAAGTAGCATTCCGTGAGAATATGCCAGAAAGTAATATAGTTTATGAACTTGATAAATCTAATGAGGAAATTTTAGCATGATTTAACGACTGAGCTAGACAAAAAGTAAGAAAATGAATTTCACATTGAGTTGAATTTTCTGTAGCAACTCCAGAGGAACATTCAGTTTTTTATAAAAAATGGTGTGAAGTTTCACAGCTTAAATGATTTACTCCGATCACTAGAAGACAATTTGAAGCTTTGATGAGATATTTTAAGGAAAATAACAATTGAGACCTTTTTGTAACTAAATATGAATGAGAAATCATTGCATGAAGTGTATGTGCTTTTGACTGAAAAACTATGATATATTTATATGGATTTTCTCAGAGATGAAAAAACGCCTACTGATGACAACAATTCTTGAAGTATAATGCTTTTTGTCGAGCTAGAGATAATGGATATGCTAGATGTGATATGATGTGATGAGCTCCAACATGATTCCCAGATCATCCACTCACATGAGTAAGTGCTTTCAAAGAATCTCTTTGATGAGAAAAAATTGAACAATGGGGTAGTTATGATTTAGTATTAAATCCATGGTTATATAAATGTTTTGATATGTATACATCAGCTAGACATAAAAAACATTAGAAAAATTGACTTTTAAAATTTTTAATATATAATTAGATATAATGTTTTTTTATTTAAAAAAAATAAAAATGAAAAAATTTCTAATATTTACCGTTATTTTTATTCTAGTATTTATGTGATTATGATTTTTTTGGTATCGTTCTAAACCTTTTATAGATTGTCCAAAATGATATAATAAAGTTATTAATAATTTTTTATGAAAATATGTTTCTTGTAAAGATCAAAATTGAAAAACATCTTGAATTTCCTACGAAAAAAGTGACCGATGATACCTTCAATTATTTACATATGATAATGATGAAATAATTAAAATGGAATATTATACATCTACTAATTGATATTTATATGAAGAATGTTATTGGGAGAATTGACTTCGAAAATGTACAACATTTGATAAATGAAAATTTAAATTTTTAATGGGTATTAAAAATTTTATTAGATGATTTTGAGGTCGATATGATACATGAACAATTTTAAGTATAATAAATTATAATGAGCATCATACTTATCAATGACCTTATTATCTGTATTATGAAAATTGAAATATATGACTAAGTTGAAATTATGATAAATGATTAAAAACATGATTACGAATAAAATATGATAGAAATTGAAGTATTTTATCTGAAGAATATTATTAGAAATACTATTTTACACAAAAAAATAATATTCATTTTTGAATAATTATTTGTTAGCTTCTATTTTGTCTAAAATTTCATTTTCAGGCAAAACTCCTACAAAATTATCAACTATTTCTCAATTTTTAAAGAAAAATACTGCAGGAATTGAGTTAATATTATATTGAGCAGCTAATTCTTGATTAGCATCTACATCTACTGTTAATAATTGGATTTCTGGATGTTCACTAGCTATTTTGTGTAATAATGGTTTTAAAACTCTACATGGTCCACACCATACAGCCCAAAAATCTACTATTGTTAATTTTTCAGATTTTACAGCTTCATCAAACTGATCTTTTGATGTAATTTCTATAATATTTTCTGCTTCTGCCATTTTTTTAATTAGTAATTAAATAAAATTCAGATTTTTTATGATCTATTAAACTTCTATAATAACTTCATTTTTCTTAGCTTTTTGTTTTTTAACTTTTTCTGTAGTTAAAATATTAGTTGGAAATAATATTAATATTAAAACTCATAAAACTGAAAATAGATCTCAAATATATATATGAGAATATCCATCATTAGCTAATATAACCTGGGATACGACTATGAATAATAATCCAATAACTAATGCTGTAGCTCTAGAAAATTTTATATGAATTGGATATATTCCATACAATCAAATCATATACAGACAAAGTAGTATTAAAATTACATACATTGGAATATTTCGATTAGAATATTCAGGCTTTACAATCATACTTCACTGAGAAATTAACCATATTAAATATAATAAAAACACTCAAAATATAGCTATAACAATACTTCTTTTTATATTATCTTTCATATAAAAAATATTAAAAAATAAATTCTGATTTTCTTATATTGTTTGATTTTTATTTTTCAACATTTTATTCGCCAATTTTTCTTTTATTATATAAGTATATTAATTTATAAAAAAATTAAGAATAATCATAATAGTGAAATGTTAAAATTTTGATAAATTTAAATAAATGTATTTCTGATTTATTGTTTTCATATTTTTTTGAAATGTTAAATAATGTGAGAATGTTAAAAATAATGTTAATAAAAATTTTTTTATAAATTTAATGATGTTAAGATGTTAAAAAAATGTGAAATTTTAACATTGAAATATTCTAATATTTATCTATATAAAAAAGTGTTTTTATATTTCAATATATAACAATGCGAGAAGAATTTATGGAATTTGTAGCTCAAAATAATGTAATTTGAGTTGCTATCTGACTTTTAATTGCAACAAAGGTTTGAGAATTAACTAAATCTTTAATTGAAGATTTTGTTACTCCTCTTATTTTTTCTCCAATTCTTAAAAAATTAAAGATTGAAAAATTGGAAGATCTTTCATGGAGATGAGTTCTTTACTGAAAATTACTTGCAAGAGGTATTGATTTTATAATTGTAGCATTGGTTGTTTTCTTAGTTATAAAAGCTATAGGAGTAGAAATTTAATTTGTTATTTAGAAGTTGAAAATATGTAAGTATGTCTACAGAACATATTCGTAATTTTTGTATAATAGCTCATATTGATCATTGAAAGTCTACACTTGCAGATAGAATGCTAGAAATTACATGAACTGTTAGAAAACTTGAACATAGTCAAGTTTTAGACAGAATGGACATTGAACAGGAAAGATGAATTACAATTAAACTTACTCCTGCAAGAATGCAGTGGAAATGATATGAATTAAATTTGATAGATACTCCAGGTCATGTAGATTTTCAGTATGAGGTTTCTCGTTCACTCGCAGCAGTAGAATGAGCAATTTTATTAGTTGATGCAAGTCAGTGAATACAAGCTCAGACTTTATCTACACTTTATCAGGCAATAGATCAATGATTAGAGATTATTCCAGTTCTAAATAAAATTGATCTTCCTGCTGCAAATCCTGCAAGAGTGGCAGCAGAAATTGAGCATGTAATTTGAATTCCAGCTGATGAAATTATTTGTGTTTCATGAAAAACAGGTGAAAATGTGGATAAAGTTTTAGATGCTATTATAGAAAAAATTGATAATCCGACTGTTCATAAAGAGAAAAACCCAAGTAAATTTATAATTCAAAAAGAAGAAAAATTAGAATAATTTATATAATTTAAAAATATAAAATGTTAGATTCTGTAAAAGATATTACAAATACTGTAATTTATTGAAATACTGTATGAATGATAATTCTTTCGGTATTAATATTTTTGATTTTGTATTTTGTTGTAAATATTTTATTAAAAAAATTAGATTCTCTAAAAGAAAAAGAATCTGAAAAAAAATGGATAAATTTTTTAAGTAAAATAATGAATAAATTTCCAAGATGGCTTTTTATAGCGATGGAAATTTATATAGCAATAAGTTTTTTAAATTTTTCAGAAAAAGTTAATTTAATATTAAAATCAATATTTTTGTGAATAGTTACTATATTTGCGGTAAAAATTATTATAAAATGAATAGATTTTTCATTGGAAAAGTTCTTTAGTAAAGACAAAACAGCCAAAAAATCCGTAGAAACTATCGTGACAGTTATAGTTTGGGCTTTATGAGTTTTTGTGTTTTTGACTAATATTTGAGTAGATTTGACTCCAGTTTTGGCATGATTTGGAATAGCTTGAATCGCAGTTGCATTCGCTTTACAAAATATTCTGACAGATTTATTTTCTTCTTTTTCTATAATTCTCAGTAAACCATTTATAGTTGGTGATTATATCAAAATATGAGAATGAAGTAGTGAAAAGATTTGAACAGTAAAACAAATTTCTCTCAAATCTACTACGATTCAGACAGTTCAATGACAGAATGTAATTATTCCAAATAGTAATATTCTCGCTACTGAAGTGATAAATTATAGAACTATGAAAAGTAGAAGACAGAGAATTTCTATTTGAGTGACTTATGATACATGAATTAAAAAGCTGAAAATTATTCCAGAAATTATCAAAGATATAGTTTCAAAGCAAAAAGATGTAGAATATGAACGATGTTATTTAGAGAAAATGTGAGACTTTAGTATAAACTTTCTGATGAGTTATAATATTTTGAATCCAGATTATGAAGCAACTTTAAAAATAAATGAAGAGATTTATCTTGAATTGATAGAAAAGTTTGAAAAAGAATGAATAGAATTTGCATTTCCTTCTCAGACTATTTATGTTAGTAAATAGATTTTTATAATTTAAAATTATATAATTATGATTTTAACAACAACACCTACGGTAGAATGAAAACGTATTACAAATTATCATGGTATAGTGTTTGGTGAAGTTATTAGTGGTGTTAATTTATTTAAAGATTTCTTTGCGAGTATACGTGACATGATATGAGGTCGTTCTGGTTCTTATGAGGAAGAATTAATAAAAGCTCGTGAAACTGCTCTAGAAGAATTAACCAAACGTGCAATGGAAAAAGGTGCTAATGCTGTCGTTGGTATTGATATTGATTATGAAGTATTAGGACAAAAGAATAGTATGTTAATGGTTACTGCATCATGAACAGCTGTTACGATATCATAAAATTTTATAAACAAAATAATAAAAGAATTTTCTGATAAATATTTTATTAATTTTCTTTTATTTAATAGTTGTTTTGTTTGGCTTTATTAGTTTATAAATATAAATGAAAAAAATCTGACTTTTAATTAGTTTGTTAATGTGTTGTTTTATTTTCGTATGATGTGGAAATAATAAACAACAGGAAAGTAATGATACAATACTTTTTAATGAATTAAAAAAATCTTTTACATGAAATATTGTGGATTGAACTAGTCAAGAGTTGGTAGAAATTACATGAGATTATACATTGTATTATAATGATGAATTCTGATTTGCTACAGTTTTGTGAGAAGAATGGAAATGATATAGTGTATGAGTACAAACAGTTGAGGATGATTTTGAATATAGTTGAGAATTAATAAAAATAAAAAGACCAATGATTTTATTCTGAACTCCAATGGATGAAGAAATTAAAAATTTATTTTTAATTGATTATCATTATTGATTTAGTGTAGTAAGTAATGATGATGTAGAAAAAATAAAAAAATCTAATGATTTATGGAATACTTCATTTAAAAATGATTATAAATGAGAAAATAATAAATATAACTTTTTTGAAGCATCAACACCATGGCGTTGAAGTCAAAGATATTTAATACAATATTTTCCAAATTTAGATTGTAGGACTTGGACAGGTTGAATTGAATATGATATTGAATGAAATTCACATGAATATTTAGATGCAGATTGTAATGGATATGAAGTAATAAATTGAGAAGCTGTTAAAACGAGAAAATCTTGGATAGAGCAATTATTTCCATATTGATTTATGTTTTATGATATAGATTAATGTATACTCTAATAATCATTTCATTAATTTTCTTTGGATTAGTATTTGGATCGTTTGGTTCAGTAATTTTTTATCGTTTATGAGATTGGCCAACTAAAGAGACTTGGAAATGATTTTTAGTTTGACGTTCAGAATGTCCAAAATGTCATCATCAATTGAAGGCTAGAAACTTAGTTCCTATTTTTTCATGGCTTTTTCAGTGATGAAAATGTGAATATTGTAAAGCTCCAATTTCACAATTCTATCCATTTTTGGAAATCACAAGTGTGATAATATTTGTATGAGTGTTTTTAATTTATTCTAAATTGGGTTGGCTGTCAAATTATTTTATTTGAGATTTATACATGTGACTTAAGGAGTGATATATTTTTACAGCTGTTACTATAATTTGTATTTGGTTAACTCGATTAATTTTGCTTTATGATATCAAAACTTATGAATTACATATCACAGCGACTGTATTTTTGGCAATAATTACTTTGATTTTCACGTTAACTTTTTGAACTAACAGATTAGAAATATTATTATGAGTATGAATTTTTACCATGATTTTTGGGCTTATTTACTATGGATCCAAACTTTATGTAAAAGAGAAATATAAAAAAGATGCTGAATGATTTTGACTATGAGATGTGATTATTGCTCCGATTTTGTGAGCATGGTTAGTATTTTTTTTACAGCCAAATTGAATATTTGAATGGATGTATTTAGTTTGTTTATTTGTTATTTTAAGTTCTTTGGTAGGATTAATTTATTATTTAATAGAAAATCTAGTTAAATATTTTATTATGAAAAAAAGTAAAAGATCTAAAAAACCGTATGGATTTCAGACTTCTATTCCATTTTTACCATCAATGATAATCTGATTTGTTTTGGAAATTATATTTCGAGAACCAATTATAGAGCATTTAGTTTTTAATATATAAAAATGTCTGATATTGAAGAATTAATAAGTCAAGTTGAGGTGAAACCAAAAAAAGATTACAGGGAATTTACTACAAAATCTAAAATGAGATTAGCTATTTTTGTAATATTGTGAATAATGAGTTATTTAATTTGTACAATATCGTTGTTTTTCTGAGATTGATTTATACTTCCAGCAATCAGTTTTATAATCTTATTTTTATTGATTTATTTTATAGCTTTAGACTGTTATAAAATAAAATTTCATTATGTATGTTTATCTTTATTCTTCATATTTCTATTAGAAACTATAGTTTTTATTATATTGCTTTGATTTTCACGATATTTATTAGTAGAATTAGTTTTATTTAATATAGCAATTTGAACTTTACTATTCTTATTATTTTGGCAGTTAAATCATCGTACATGATTTTCTCCATTGTCTTATTTTACTGAATGATGATTTTTTATTGTTAGTTTATTAACGATATTTTTTTGTGTTTTAATGATGTGAAAATATACACAAATTCCATTTACTTGTGATGATATCGAAAACTTTCCAACTAAAATAGCAGAAACTACAGCAAATCCATTAAAAAATACACGAAATAAAATTATTTCACGATTCAAGGAAGATGAAGAAGAAACTATGAGCATACCAGAATTTTATGCAATATGAAATCCACTATCTAAATCCACAGATTTAGCAAGTGCTGATGCGGTGGAATGATTTTTTACAAATATTAGAAATAATATAGAAAATCAGACAGTTGGAATAAAAAATCAAGTTTCTATATCTACATGTAAATCTTATCTTCCACTTTTACAAAAAACCCAAAAAAGCTGATGAATTCAAATTACAGGAATAGTTATATGATATTTATTATTAGTCTGAGTTTTTAAAATTTTACTCTGGGTAGTTAGTATTTTCTGATTTGTATTGTTTATAATTTTGCGTATATTTGGTGTGTATAAATATGAAAAAAGAATGGTAGAAAAAGAAGTTATTGTTTAATTATTATAATAAAAAATATGAAAAAAATCTGATTTTTAATGTCTTTTTTAGCTTGCAGTTTATTATTAACTTGATGTGATAGTTATAATAATTTGATTACATATGATGAGCAAACTGTATGATGTGAAAAATGGATTTTATCTCATTGAGTTAAAAAAGCTGATTTTGAGCGAAAATGAAGTGAAAAAATCTGAGATAAAATTGTAATCACGTGAATTCAATATGGTTATGATTGACGTGCAAATCAAGAAGTTAGCTGTGAATTCAATGAAAATGGAAAATTATTGTGAATAAAAAGTTCAAATCTTAGAAATTATGAAACCAATAATTCATGAAATGTAATAAATATGTGAGAAAATATTATTCCATGATGATATCTTTATAGAAATTTAGATTTGGATAATGAATGAGATAAAGCTGAATATGAAGCTATACAAAATGATAAAAATATGATTTTGAAATATCAGACAGATACTTCAGCTTCTGTAAATAAATTTATAGATGTAATTCATGATGATTTATTGGATTATTGCCAAGAATATTGAACAGGATATGAAACTATGAAATGAACAATATATGAGAGAGATGTTTGTGCAGATAATTATATCAAAGATTTGTATGAAAAACTTAAACTTAATTTAACTCTACCACAAAAATACTATTCATGAGACGATCCAGTTCTGACTTCTTATTATAATGATTTAAATTGAGATCATCCATTTGTTCGTTATTTTGTAGATTTGTATACAGAAATTATTGATTGAGTTTGACTGTATTGAATGCCAGAATATCCAATTAAAGCACCATTATCAGAAAATCCAGATTGATGATATTGGTGAGATGAAGAAAAATGACGAGAACTTTACAGTAAAAATAAAACATGATTCTATACTTATTGAGAATGAAACATAACAAGAACTGAACACGGAGATTATATTTCTATAATTGCGTCGTGAATTGTATTTAATGGAAGTATGCTAGAATGGATTCAAAATGAATATTGATATAATTTTCCATATTATACAGATGCTATTTTACAGTGATCTTCTCCAGAACGTTGACCAATCGTTTTACATCAAAATAATTGATATGCTGATTATATTTATCAGATAATCAGTGAATGAGGTGGCTCTGGAGAATTTTATCTTTTGGTTTGGGTGTTAAAAGATGGATTATGGATTCCTATTTGAGAATGTTGATATATGTTATTCCCAAGCTATCCAATGCTTTTTGGAGAATGTAAAGAACGAACACAATTTGATCCATTAACTATCTTTACACAAGAATATAATTTTTATGAATGAAACAGTATTGAGGATATGGCAGATAACTTTACGTTTTTTCTCAAATCTTTAGAAAGTACTAGAGTTCTCAGTAAGTAATCTGATTTTTATAAAATTTCTTTCAAATCAGCTAAAGTAGAAATCTGAATAAAATCTATTCATTTTTTGTGTATTTGTTTGATTCATTCTTCACTTCTATTTAGAAGAATTGGAATAATTCATACACTATTTGATCAGACTACATCTGATTTTAAACTATCTCAAATCATAATTATATCTTTGAAATCTATTCATGACAAAGATTTTAAATATTCATAAATTTTTGGATTAGGTTTAACCGTTCACACATCGAAAGATAAAACTTCATAATCGAAGTTTCATTCAGGAATTAGTCTATGTAAAGGTTCAGCATAATCTTTGGATAAATTTGAAACGACAGCAGTTTGATATCATTTGGATTTTATATATTTCAGAGCTTCTAATGTCTCTGGAAATAGAAAAGTTCATTCAATATCTTTTTTTGTGGATTCTATCAAATCATTTATTTTAAAATCATCTCAAAAATTTTCTCATTTTTCTTCAATCTCTTTTAGTGTTATTGGTTGAGTAGTTACTATATCTTTTAGTTTTGGAGGTGTTTTAATATTCTTAAAAGGGTGATCTATACAGGTTCCATATAAATCAAAAGCAATCAGCTTTTTATCTTCATATTTACTCAAATCTAATTGTTCGTTCATTTGAAATTTTATTCTAAAATACAAATATTTTCAATATGATGTGTGTGTGGGAACATGTCCACAGGTTGGACTTCTTTTGCATTAAATCATTGATCATTTATGAGCATTTCAATATCTCTCGCCATTGTAACTGGATTGCATGAAATGTAGAGAAGTTTGAATTTATATTCTTTCTTAAGTTTTCCAATCCATTCAATTACATTTGGATGTAGTCATTCACGAGGAGGATCTACAACTACCACTCAAATATTTTTGATTTTTTCTTCCAATTCTGGGAATTTATTCAAAACTTTTTCGCAAGGTGAAGCCACGAAAAAACTCTGATTTTCAAGTCAGTTTATATTTGCATTCACATTAGCATCACGAATTGCATCTTCTACAATTTCAATTCCAATCAATTCACTATCTTTATTTTTTCCATTATTTTGTTTCAGTAAAGATAATCCGATACTTCCAGCTCAGCAGTATAAATCTAGTAGATTTCATTCGATATTTCATAGCATATTAAATGCTGTTCAAAATAATTTTTCAGCTCATAAAGTGTTGGTTTGAAAAAAAGAAAAAGGAGAAATTCTGAATGTTAATTTAGTTTCACTACTCACTTCTTGTTCAGAATTTTCATTATTTTCATCTACTATTTCATCTTTATTTTTCCTACTTTGCACAAAATTTAACTGCTCATGAATATATCCATCTCACCAGAAAACTTTAGTTTCAGATTGGTCATTTTTTACTGTATCTGAAAGTCATTCATTATATGTGATGACAAATGTTGTCACATTTTTTTTCAAAAATTCATTAGCTTTAAAATCTTCCATCAGCTGTTCCCAAAGTTTAGTCTGTTCTGCATCTAAATTTCCGAATGAAATGGAAAGATTTACCATCAATTGTTCAGTGTGAATTCATTCACGAATCACTAAATGACGAAAAAATCATTGATGAGTTTTCTGGTCAAAAACTGGTAATCATGAATTGAAACACAAAGTTTTTATGGTTTCATAAATCTGATTCATTTTTTGTGAGATTAATCCACAACTATCTACATTTACGATTTTTGCAAATTCTCATTGTTTATGGAAACCACAGCATTGATTGGCATCTATATCATATTTATGAATTCATTCTTTCAAAATTTCTTCTTCAGATTTTCATTCTTTGATTCATTGACGAAATTCAGGATTTTGCTGTTTATAAACTCCAAAGCTAAACTCAATTTTATTTCTATATCATTTATCTAATGGTGATGGAATAATCGGTAAAATCTGGATTTTTTTTCATTTTTCTTCCAAATTTTTATTCAGCTTTTTGAATGCATCTTCCACGAGTTGCTGTTTAATTCATAATTGAGTTTGATAACTCATCATCTGCCATTTACATCATCCACAACCTATTTTTTCTGTTCAAGCATTAGCTTCACTGATTCATTTTGGAATAAAAAAATGAGGGCAGAAAATTTCTCAATCTGCCATTTTTTCATCATATTTTTTGGTTTCAACTATATGTGCTTCTATATAATCTTTTCTCCTTTTTACTACAGTTACATCCACTGTACTTCCCGGTAAAGCTCATCATTTTATCAAAACTTTTTTTCCATCAGAAAGTGATGAAATTCAGATTCATCCGTGTCAGAGTTTATAGACTTTCAGATTTTTGAGAATTGATTTCATATAATTTTAGTCAAAATAAATATAATTCTGAATAAGTAAATTCTAAAGTTTTGCTTATAAAAAACAAGATTATTCCATTTGCATTTATTCGATACTTTAATATAATGAACTTTAGAATTTTATTAGTTCATTAACCAATCATGCTTAACGAAAAACAGCTTTTGGATAAATATTGAGATATTATCAAGGAAGAAATCAATGTAAAAGATGTAGACATTTATCAGTCAGATAAACCAATCACAAAAATATACAAGCCTCTATGAGGTCAGCTTTCTGCTAAATTTGGAAAAGATACATGACAAATTATAGCCAATTGAAAACAGTGAAATGTGCGTGAAGTGAATGGTTGAATCGAAGTTTTTGATAATGCATGACATACTTGGAAATTAGATGAATGAGATTACGAAGTAGTTTATGAATGATTGGATGGAACTGATACAACTGTTGAATGAAATACTATTGTAAAATTAGATTTAGAAATTACAGATGAACTTAAAAGAGAGTGAACAGCTCGTGAAATTTCTAGATTTCTTAATCAAATGAGAAAAGATGCAGATTTTTCAGTAGATGCGAGAGTAAATATGCATTATCAGTCAGATGGTGAAGAGATGAAAAATATCGTTAAAGAATTTGCAGAATTTTTAAAAGAAGAAGCATTGATTATAGATATTTCAGAAGGTAATTGTGACTCAGATACGAGAAGTGATACATTTGAAAGTGAAAATGGAAATATAAAATTCTGACTAACTGTTGCATAAAAATTAGTGAAAGAAAAAAAACCACAGGAAAGATATTTCCCGTGGTTTTTTCTAAAAAAGTTAAATGAATTTCTTAGATGGAAACGGCACCCTTGATACTGTCATCGTGTTCATATCCAATAAGTTCAACATCATCCCAAGTGAAATCTAGGATGTTGTTTATGTCTGGATTTAAACGGATAGATGGTAGAGGGTGAGGTGTGCGATTTAACTGCTTTACTACTTGATCAATATGATTCAAATAGATGTGGGCATCTCCGAAGAAATGGTTGAATCGGCCAGGTTTACGACCTGTTACTTGTGCCATCATACACAGGAATAAAGCATCCTGAGCTGTATTGTACGGCACTCCGAGGAATGTATCACAGCTACGTTGGTAGAGGTTCAAGTGAAGCATACTCGGCTCGTTCGCAAAGAACTGATAGAGGCACGGGCACGGTGGTAGAAGAGTTTTTTCTACATCTTGAGGATTCCAAAGAGAAATGATAATTCTACGACTTTCTGGATTATTAATGATTAAATTAATAGCATCCATGAGTTGGTCTTTTCCCTTGATGAACGGATATTTTAAAGGTCTACCCATTCCATAAAGAGTTTCTTTCATTTTTGCATCTAAATCATCAAATTTAACTTCTCCAAAACGACGGAATTGATGTCCATAGGTTAGACCTAAGTCACCCCACTTTTCACAGAAAGTATCATTTGATAGGATTCTTTCCTCAAATTGTTTGATCCTTCTTTTCCACCAGTCTGTGTAGTCAGATTTCTCATTATCTTTCCACATGTTATTTAGCAGTTTTGTTTGGCCGGTCTGTTGTAACCAGTATTTGAACGGCCATTCTGTCCAAATGTGGTTGTTGTGTTCTATGAGAAAACGGATGTTCGTATCTCCTCTAAGTTTCCAAATAAGTTCTTCAAAAACAGATTTGAGACTCATACGTTTTGTAGTCAGAAGAGGAAAATTGTGAATTATTCCTTCTTCATCTTGGTGCATTTCGCACGTGTAATGGTATCCAGGTAGTGTGTAGGTGCCAGTACCAGTGCGATCATCAGTTTTTACGCCATTATCCAAGATGGCTTTAAGCAATGATAAATACTGTTTCATAAATTAAAAATTTTTGTTTTGAGTTGATTATTAATATTTTATTTAATTTTTTTGCAGGAGGTAGAATAAGTAAACAATAAAAAAAGTCAAGTTATAAAAATATAAAAAAATTTTTTAAGTAAAAAAGTCTGATTTTTTTTGACTTTTTTTGTTTGTTGGATTATAATTTGTTTGTGATTTATAATATTGTTATATTTAGGTAAATGGGAATCGATAGAGATAATTGTGTAAAGTTGCTTCATGATCAGTTTGTATCTGATTTTTCACAAATTAATAATATTTCTAAACTTACATCAAATTCTTGGTGAAATAATAAGGCAGAATGTCTTTCGTATTACTGAAATAGTTATATAGAAGTAAAAAATACTTTAGAGAATTGGAAACAAACAGAAAGGGAATGAATAGTAAATCAAGTTGAAGAAAAATCTACTCAAGAAGAAAGGGGTGATAAATTTATGGCAGCGATACAAACATTATGAGATGCTAATTTTGAAAATTTACCAGAAATGTGACAGTCTTTGTTGTTTCTTGGTAAGTATATACTTATATGATTCTTTGCGATAATACTGTTAGGTATTTTTATGAGAGCGATGAAAGTCTTTTTGAGATATCTTTATGGTTTTTGTAATTCTCATAGGTTGATATTTTTGAAAGTTCTTTTACCTAGATGAGATTGAAAGTCTGATCGTGAACAAGAAAAAGAAATAGCAAAAGATATGAAAGAAAAGATCGGTAGGATGTCTCAGGTTTTGTGAAATTTACATAAAATGAATGAAATTAGTACACATGAAAAAATAATGCAATTTTTTTTCTGAAAACATAAATTAGTTTTTATTTATCAGTATGAGAATGGTCAGCTTTCTTGTTTGGTATGAACATATCCAGAATATCAAGAAATGGTTGAAAGTGCAATAGCTTCTCAATATTCAGCCGCATCTATTGAGAGGGTTTCTAGACCTAAATTTTTTAAGAAAAAATATTTTGATGTTCAAGTTTTGGAAACAAAAAAAGATCCTTTATATACAATTAAACTTTATAAAAATATTCCAGACGATCCGATAAATAACATTATAGATTCTATGGGTAAAGTGAGTGCGGAAGATACTGTAAGCATTGTTTTTGTTGTAAAACCAGAAAAATCATCGTTTAATATGCGTAGACAAATCGCTTCAGATAGATTATATAAAAATTTAGATCTTTATGAAAGAAGGCGATTTAGTTGGAAAAATTTAATAAACCCTTTTATGTGGATTAAATTTGCTATACTGTGACCACAAAATAGTCTAGTGTCTGACAAAAAGGAAGAAAAAGAAGTAACAATGGTTCGTATGGTTAAAGCAAAAGAGGATAGTAGGAATGCAATGTGAGAAGAAGCGGCCAATCCAACATTTCGTTCTACAATATCTATTATAGCATCTAGTAATGTACAAGGTAGGCCAAGGGAAATTATTAATAATTTGGAAAGTGCTTATAATGTGTATAGTGATGAATATAGTAACGCACTTGAGTGTTCTAATTCAAAACATGATGTATTTTGATTTTTTTATGTGCCTTTATGGAGTGTTGGTGTATCGGTATATTTAACATGATTTTTTTCTAAATATTCATATTTTTCAACAAATGAATTATCTTCCTTATTTCATTTTCCAGATGGATTGTATAACCGTGCTCCAGTAATAGAATGGATGCAATATAAGGTTGTAGCACCTCCGAGTAATTTACCAATGTTTGATGATGAGTGATGGAATGGTCGTGTGATATCTTGAGTATTGGCGGAGAAATATAAAAAATGAAATTTATCAGCAATCCTTGATGAATATCCTCATCATTGGGCGGTTTGAACTAGAACAGATCAGATTGAAGATTTAAAAATACTTTCGGATTGTAGTACAAAAGAAAAGAAAGAACACAATATTCATGAAGAAAATAATAAAATCTTTGTGAGAATTGTTAATAAAACAGATGATTTGAAGCCAATTTCTGAATGTATATGAGATAGTATTATAGAAAAAGATGGAATATATTTTGTTGTTATAAAAAATAGTAAATGAAATATAACAAAGCCAATTTCTGAATGTTCACCTGAAGAGTTAATAGAAAATAATATAATTGAAAAGGATTGAATGTTATATGTTAAGTTTGAAAAAGAAGAAGAAATAATAAAGCCAATTTCTGAATGTTCACCTGAAGAAAAAGAAAAAAATGGAATTATAGAAAAAGATTGAGAAATATTTTTGAGTATAAAAAAAGAAAAAGTCATAAAATGATATAAAACTTATAAATGATGAGTTTTACTCTGAGTAAATATTTATAGAAATGTTTATTCTCCAGTGTATATTAAACGTGACGATAGGACGAGGCATCATTATGCTATATGAAAATCAGGTACATGAAAATCAGTTTTTTTACAAACTATTGCTAGACAAGATATTTGGAATTGAGATGGAATTTGTCTTATTGATCCACATGGAGATCTTGCGGAAGATATGCTAGCTTATATTCCAAAAGAAAGGGCAAAAGATGTAATATATTTTGAAGCATGAGATGAAGAAAGACCTATGTGACTTAATCTTTATGAAATAGATAATCTAGATCAGGCGGATAGAACAGTAAACGATGCTACAGAAATTTTCCTTAAGATGTTTTGACCAGAAATATTTTGACCAAGAATTCAGGAATATTTTAAGTATGGAAGTCTAACTTTACTTGAGGATTTTGAGGATAGACCAACATTACTTGATGTAACGAGGCTTTTTACAGATGATGGATTCCGTGAATTTAAATTAAAAAAGGTTACAAATGCTGTAGTTAGAAATCGATGGGAAAAGACTTATAATGCGATGTGAGATAGAGAAAAACAGGAAATTATTCCATATTTCTCTTCTAAATTTGTGTCGTTTAACACAAATAGGCTTATTAGAAATATTATTTGACAGACTAAATCAGCATTTCAATTTGACGATGTTATGAATAATCAAAAAATATTACTTATTAATCTTTCAAAAGGTAAAATTTGAGAAATGAATGCCCAACTTTTGGGTATGATTATAGTATCAAAGGTTTATAATTCGGCGATGGCTAGAGCTTCGATTCCAGAAAGTGAAAGAAAAGATTTTTATCTTTATGTCGATGAATTTCAGAACTTTGTATCATGAACGTTTGCAGATATTTTATCTGAGGCCAGAAAATATAGACTTGGATTAATTATGGCTCACCAATATATTGCCCAGTTAGATCCGGCTAAATGACTTGGGGATTCTTGATGATGAAAATCTGATGTAAAGGCTGCTGTGTTTGGTAACGTTGGTACAATGATGTCATTTAAAGTTGGTGCGCCGGATGCTGAATTTTTGGAAAAAGAATATGCTCCAGTCCTTTCTGGACAAGATATTGTGTGAATTGCAAACTATAAATCATATATCAAACTTAACATTGATAATGCAACAACACGTGTATTTAGTATGAACTCAATTTATACTAAAGATTATCAAAATAAAAAAATAGTTCCAATTTTAAAAGAATATTCAGCTAAAAAATACGGAAGAAGAAGAGAATTTGTGGATGCTGAAACTAGAGCAAGACTTTGACTGTGAATTGATGAAAATGATTTACCAGAATCTTCGGATGTGTCTGATTCATCTTGAGAATCTTCATCTAATACAGAATGAGATAGTTGATGAGGAGAAGAATAAAAAACGTTATAATATGGAGTATTAATTAAAAATGTAGATTTAGCCTATCAATCTTTTTCTTGATTTTAAAAATCTATTCAATATTATGCATTTGCCCACGGACAATGGCACCTTGACAGAGTGGTCTATTGTACGGGTCTGCAAAACCTTGGTTCGTCGGTTCGAATCCGACAGGTGCCTTGATCGGTGTTTCTGTCTGAAAACCAAGAGATAGTTCTTTATAGGACAAACAATTCCGTACGAAAAAACCTGAACCGAAATTCAGGTTTTTCTTTTTCCTTTGATTTTTGGATATATTTTGTTACAAGTAATAGGAATAAAAAATTTATATGTTTTTTGTGCAAATGAAAAAATTTCTGTTTATTATCTTCTCTTTTGTTGTCATTTTTTTAGCATGATGTTCAAATTCAGATAAACAGATTATAAAAATAGATCCACAAGAATGGATTTCTAAAAATTGAGTTTCTATTGAAGATAGTTTTAGTAAACAATTGGATGAAACTCAGTATATTCAAGATTTAGAAAAGTTTCTTTCTTATGATATACTTTCTTTAACGGAAGATAGACCATTTAATTCTGATTTTTCTTTTTCTGTAAATTTTGATGAAAAATCATCAGTTCAATGATGAGTAGAATTTTCTCAAAAAAAAGTTTCAAAATCGCGTAATGTGGAATTTTCAGATATTGATTTTGATATAAAAGCAGAGAATTTGGAAAAACAAGGAGAACCTTTTGATTTTTCTTGAAGTCTTTCTCTTTTGTATAATGATGGAGAAATGTATGCAAATTTACATGATTTGCATGTTTTTATGGGAGAATGAAATGTAGTGGCTAAGATGTATACTTTATTATGAGATTTGGTTATTGATAATCGAGTAAACTTGGAGATTAATAGTTGATGAATTATTTCAGTAGATGAAAATGAAAATAAAAAATTACCGTATATGGTTTGAACAATAAAAAATGTATTGAAAACGGAAAATGCTCAATCTAGTCCGAATTTTTTGGGTAGTGTGACAGAACTACTTGATACAATAAATTCTTATATTGATTTAAGAATTTCAACAAACGAGTTGGGTATTCTTAATCAGGAAATATCATATTTTGAATTAGATGACAAAACCATCCAAAAAGAATTTACATGAAATTTTCAATGAAAAGATTCGGCGTTTGATTTATCTTTGCTTGTGTCTAAAAAGTGATTAGAAGTGCATATATATAATGTGAAAGAGTATGATGAAGCATCTCAACATTACCAGGATCTTGAATCTGAATTTATATTTTCTTTACAAGAAAAAGAAAAATCAGGATACTCTTTTATTTTTCAGTCAATGAAAGATCAACAAAAATTAGTTGATTTACAATGAAAGGTTAAATATGATAGTGTGATGAAATTTTCTGCTGATTTTGTTTTAGAACCACTAGAAATTATATCTTGACAGAAAATTTCGTGAAAACTTGATTGAAGTATTTTAAAAGAATCATGAAGGTGAGATGGAAAGATACCTGAGCTTACAGGGAATATTCTTTTGCGAAGTGAATTACTAGCCTCATTATAATCAGAATTTTAATTATTTTATAGTAAGAGATATGTCTACTAAAAAGTCGTTTACATCTTCAAATCTTTCAGAAAAAAAATGATTAATTCCGAGAAAAAAGTGATCAAAATCCGGAAGTAGCTTTTTAAAATGATTTTTGGTTTTTGTTTGAATCTTGGTAATATTTTGTTTATCTGTTTGAGCTATTTCATGATTTAAATGATTTTTTGATAATATTAAAAAATCGATAATTTCATCTGTATCAAAAACGGTTTGAACTCCAATGAAAACGGATCAATATAATAGTGTAAATGTATTGTTGCTTTGATATGGATGAGTTGGGCATCAATGATGATTTTTAACGGATTCTATAATGGTTGCATCATGGAATCCAGATGAAAATAATGTTACTTTGTTTTCTATCCCTCGTGATTTGTATGTTAAAAGTCCTGTGACTAATACATACTGAAGAGTTAATGCTATTTTTCAGCAGTATTATAGCAGAACAGAATCCATGGAGGAATCTGCTTTATGATTTGCGTGAAAGGTTTGAGAAATGTTATGATTAGATATTCCATATTATGCAACTATAGATTTTCAAGCATTCAAAGAGATAGTAGATTCATTATGATGAGTGGATGTTTATGTGGAAAAAACCATTAATGATCCACAGTATCCAGCAGATAATATGATAAATTATAGTCCATTTTATATAGAGGCGTGAGATCAACATTTAGATGGAGCAACTGCATTAAAATATGCAAGATCTCGTCATACTACTTCGGATTTTGATCGTGCAAAGCGTCAACAGAAATTGATTATTGCGATTAAGGATAAAATGCTTGAATCTTGATTAAGCGTTTCAACAGCAAGTCAGCTTTATGATCAATATAAAAAATATGTTCAGACAAATATTACGGCTCAGGAAATGCTTCGAACGGTTCAGTTTTTACCAGATATTAAAGAATTTTCATCTTTTGGATATACTTCAACATGTGGAGATAGAGATGTAACGAGAATGGTTCCGTGATGCTTTTTATATAATCCTCCAATGGCACAATTTTGAGGAATGTCTGTGTTGCTTCCAGATGGGGCAAGTAGTAGAAACGTAAGTTATTATGATGAAATGAAAACTTTTGTTACATTTCTTTTGACTCATCGTAAGTTTTTAACAGAATGAGCAAGTGTAGAAGTTGTGAATTGAATTGATGGCTGAGTATTGAATTCTAACTGACTATGAAGAGCTTCAGTAGCGACAAAATTGTGAGTGAAGATGGTTAAATATTGATTAAATGTAACAAATGTTACGAATGGAGAGCATACAGATCATAGTTACATAACTATTAATATGGTATGAGATTTTAGTGGAACAATTGATGCAATTCAGACATTTTTACCTATTCAAGATATTAGGGTGGATACATGAAGTGTACAAGAAGAGTATGATTCTGAATGAAATTTTATTGAATATTGGACAGATAGAGCGTATATAACGATTACTTTGTGAGATGATTTTGTTTTATGAAATGAATACTTTCCATGATTAGCACAAGAAAATTTTAGCTATAAATTGGATATAGAGCCAATACCTCCGTTAATTGAAGAGGAAGAATACGGAGATAGTGTTTTGGAGTAGGGGAAAAAAGAGGATATAAAAATTTAAAAAAGTTATTTGTTTGGTGTGTAAAAAGCATTGATTAACTGATATGTTTATTGTAATATAAAAATTTATAAAAACACTTGACTTTTAACAGAATTAATATATTTTTATTTTTGTAAAAAAATAAAAATAACTAATAAAATTAATTATGAACAGGAATTTTACTAGGAGCTACGCGCTCTTTGTGGCGATTATCGCCGTGGTGCTTGTTGGTCTTGAGATTGCAAACTTCATTAATGTGATGGGTTTCTCTTCCACAGGAGAAGGGTTCACTGTTACTTGGAATCAGGATGCTCCTTGGACTTTCGTTGCAACTATCAAGTCGTGGTGGGTCTGGATTCTTGGAATCCTTTCCTTGTTGTTTCTCTTGTTCTGTCGTGAGAAGAAAGATTCAAATTCTACAACAGAGTAAGAAATAGTTCCCATTTTGGGTAATTCTATGGAGGCACGCATACCGTAATTCGGCAGTGTGCTTTTTTGATAATGGAAAATTTTGCTCTTGAAAATAATATCTCTAAATCTATTTATAAGAGATATTATTTATAATAAAATTCAACGTATGGATCTATTGGTGCCAGAAGAAGTCCGTAAAAAGGAAAAAGAGTTACGTGAATATGTAAAATGACTATGAATAGATGAAGATCAGATTAAAAATTCCGATCTTTTCCTTGTTGCTTTTATGCATAAATCTTATGCTGCTGATTTTAAAGTTATTACATCACATAATGAAAGATTAGAATTTCTTTGAGATTCTATTTTATGAGCTTGTGTAGCAAAATTACTTTTTCTTAATCATGCGGAAATGACGGAATCTACAATGACGCTTTATAAAATCGCTCTAGTTCGTGAGGAAACTTTGGCAGAAGCTGCAAAAAAAATTTGATTAAATAAACAGTTGTTTATCAGTAAGTGAGAGGAAAATAATAATTGACGTGAGAAGGAGACAATTCTTTGAGATGCATTTGAGGCATTACTTGGGTATTTGTATATAGATTTTTGACCAGATGAAGTGCTGAAATTTGTGGAAAAATATTTATATCCCTTTATGGAGAGTATTTCAGCACATCCTGTTAAGTCATATAAAACATTAGTTCAGGAGCTGGTTCAAAGGGATACTAAACAGATTCCAGAATATCGTGAAACTGAAGCGGAAGTTGATAAAAAGGGAAATGTTTTATTGTATAAATCGGAATTATTTATAAATGATGAAAAATTTGCTGAAGGAACTTGAGTAAATAAAAAAAAGGCTCAAGAGTCGGCAGCTAAACAATATTATCAAAGATATAATAAATAGTAGTTTGGTTATGTTGTGATAATTTGTTATTAAAAACGGAGGTTTATAGAACACTTTCAAAGATTTTTGGATGTAAGATTTTTAATTAATCTTTGATTTTTCTTATTTTTCAAATCACTTTGTCAGTGAATAAAATTCATTCTAAATGATCCATTTCGTGCTGGATGACCACTGCACTAAATCATGAATATTTTTGGGTGTGAGTTTTTCATTTTTTGTCCTGATATTTTACAACTATCCATATCCATCTTTCAACATCTCCACATAAGCCAGGAACCGAAAGACAAGCCTCTTCTCATTTTCTTTTTTCTTCAGAATGTTCGATTATTTCTGGGTTTATCATTGCCGTTTCTCAGATGATTTTTTTGTCAGTTTTGTTTCACTTTTTTACTTTTTTCCATTGTGTAGTAGCTATAATACGAACATTTTTTCCCACTTGAGGAGCTGCTAATCCAACTCAATCGTATGCATACATTAAATCTAATAGAATTTCAGAAAAGTCTTTAATGTCTTCATCAAAAATGTCAACGTTTTCAGATTTTTTTCTTAAAATCTGGTTGTTCTCTCAGGTTTGAAGTGGATAAAATACTTTTATTTGTTCTATGTTGTTATACATTATTATTAATATAAGTAAATATATTTATGTTATAATTATATGTAGTATAATTATATCAGACTTGAAAATCAATCTGAAATCGATATAATTATACTTGCAATAAAGTTCAGCCGCAGTGGATTCTTATCTCCGAGTTATGGACTGTAATATGAATTCTCTTGTGGAGGGGTGGCAGAGCGGTTGAACGCGGCAGTCTTGAAAACTGTTAACCGACTATTCGGTTCGTGGGTTCGAATCCCACCCCCTCCGCCATTTATGTTATCTAATTATATGACTAGAACTCACAAAGTGAGCAAAATCAGAATCTTCTTGACGATTGCTTGTTTGCTCGTATTCGGTGTCCTTGTTTCAGTGGCAGATAGATGCTGCTCTCCTGCAGATTTGCAGTATGTAAATCCTACCTTTGTCTCAGATTGATCAAAGGATGTGGCAATTAATTTAGATGCGATGAGTATTTCTATGGATGAGACCACAGATTTGGCGGTGGTTCAATACATAGTTCAAGAATGAGATACTTTGGAATCTATTGCAACAGAATTCTGAACGACAGTTTCAAATCTTCAGAAAATTAATTGAATTTCTTCAATTAAACCATGACAAAAGATTGTGGTTACAAATGAGGAAGATGGAATTCTGTATAAAGTTAGAGAAAATCAGAATATTAAGGTTTTTGCAAATAAATACGGATTAGATCTAAAAGATTTGATGACGTTGAACTATATTACGGATGATAGTGAGATCCTTTATGAAGGACAAGAGATTTTTATAAATCTTTCAGAAGAAAAGGCTAATAATATTCCAGGATTTATTGATAAAGCTCAACCTGATTTAACAATTCCTGTTGTGAAACCAAAACCAACAACAAATAAAACAACGACAAGAACAACTAGTAGAACGAGAGGAAATAGTGCAGGTACTACAGCGACATCAACATCTTCATCAGCTTCATCTTCTAGTTCAAGTAAGATAGTTAAAAAACGAACATATAATGCTAATATTAATAATGGATTCTATCGTTGATATTGTACATGGTATGTTGCAACGCAAGTTCCTTCTATATTTAAGTATACATCGGAGGGAAGTCAGGATAGACCATTTGGATGAAATGCTTTGACTTGGTATAGTGCAGCTAAGGCAGCATGATATACAGTTTCAAAAACTCCTCGTGCTGGTTCAATAATAGTTTATAGTAGAATACGTTCATCTGCGGGTCATGTATGAATAGTAAGACAATATCCTTATAATGGTGATAGTTCAAAGATGTTAGTAGAAGATATGAACTATGCAGGAAAGTTTGTGGTAACACAGAGAATTGAATCTACATCACGTGGATGAATCATTTGATATATTTATTATTAGTATAGTTAAAAATTAATATATTAAGGCAGAGAAATCTGCCTTTTTATATTGAAAATTTTTGATAAAAATTTATGTTGTAGTTGGTTTTTTTATTGTGTTTTTTAAAGATTTTCAATGAATTCAAAATATGTAATAAATTCTAAATTGGAGGTGAAAGGTAAGGATATATTGATTGTTTGAAATCGATGATATAGAAATTTGTGAGATGAGTTGATTTTACTTTGAACTGTGAAGTTACTTTTACAGCAAAATAAAAAAGTAACAATAGTTTGTTATGATCCAGAATGGTTACGTGGTTTTTTTGTGCAGTTTATTGATGTAAGAAAAGTCTCATTTATTCCTGAATTGCCTAAATGAATTCGTTCATTGTTTAGGTATATTTTTATGTATTGACTGAAGTGATTTATTAGATTTTTATGAGCAGATACGATAATACTTTGATGATGAGAAATATTAACCGAAGAAAATCCATGAGCTTATTGGTACTGGAGAATGAGTATTCGACCATTTTTATGGAAAAAGAAACTTGAAAATTTATTTAAAGAAAGAAATAAATCAGATTTATATATAATGTGATGAGTTCAGATTCCTAAAAATTCTAAAAAGAAAAGGCAATTACTATCGTTGTTAAAATATACTACAGCATGTTATTTAAGAGATTTTGATGCAGTTGATGAAATAGCTACACATATTCAGAATTGTGAATTTTTTATGGATACGAGTTATTTTGCTTATGAGTGGGATAAAGTTTCTTTGAGTAATGAAAAAAAGATAGAAAAGTCATATGTTGTTGTGAACTTAAATAAAAATGCGGAGAAGTTTTTTGATGAGTTCGTTCAAGATATTAAATCTTATTCTCAAAGAGGTTATCGTATTTATTATGTACCAGTGGCAAAGGGAAATAATGTGTATTATCAAGATTTACAATATTCTCAGCGTTTGGAAAAAGCTTTGTGAGAAAATGTAGATTTTGCTTTATTGGATTGGGAACCTGATTTTGATAGTTTTGCTAAGGTTTTAAAGTGAGCTAAAAAAGTGTTTAGTTCGAGGTTGCACTTATATTTAATAGCGTCATTTCTAGGTTGTGACACGAAAGTATATCCATATCAGAGAAAGATACTTAAAATGCAAAAAGTAATAAAAGAATTATTATAAAAAAACAGGCGGTGAGGGGATCGAACCCCCGACAGCGGTTCCGAAGACCGATGTGTTACCACTACACCAACCACCCGTATTAAACTTTTTGTAATAATTTTACACAAGAATTATTTATTTTTGTTATTGATTCATTTTTTCATTCATTTGATAAGAAAACTTTTAAGGCTTCAATTGCTTCTTGTGTCTGCTCTCTTTTAGTGATTTGAGAGAAATTTTCAACAGGAAGGTAAAGCTTAGAGAAGGTTTCTAGTAATTCATAATCATTAGAAGTTATTTCGTATGTATGTTTATCTCATTGAATATTTTCAGAAATCTGAATGAAAATTCATTCATTTTGTAGATTCTTTTGTATATCTTTGATTTTATCTCAGATTGATAAAAATTGTCCAAAAAGAGGAAGTTGTATTTTAATTGCTGATAGCTTTTCTCATTTGTTTTCAAATTTACCGTATAATAGGATTAGTCCAAAAAGAAATCAAATTTTTCATTCAATGTCTAAATCTTCAACTAGGATCTTACTGTGTGATTCATTATTTTTAATCAAAACTCATTTTGGACTATTGGATAACTCGATATTCAATCATAATTTTTTAAAAATCTGATTTTTTTCTTCTACAGCTTTGGTGGAGAAGTATGGTAGAAAATTGTAAAATCATCCATTCTCTTCATCAAAAGCATTAAATGTCTGACAAGCAGTTAAAATTCATGATTTAATGTCGTATGTTAATTCTTTTACTTCAAATTTTCCGTCTTTTAAGAAAAAAACATTCATAGTAGATCATAGATTTTTGGATTCAATTAATTTTATCTCTTTTTTGTGCCATACATAAAATACACAATTTTCTTCTTCAAAATCATATCACTGAAAATTGTGATGATATGTTTTACCTGTTAGTATAGTTGAATCATGTTTAGTTAAAAATTTCATAATTATATGTTATTTTACAGGTAAAACTTTATTTTCCAATTTTAATATTTTATATAGAAGAAATAATTCTATACAGTTCACCATAAGAGAGCTTCATCCAGCACTGATGAAAGGTAGAGTCACTCATGTGGTTGGAATTATTTGAACATTCACTCACATGTTTACGAATGTTTGTACGATGATTAGTGAAATAATTCAGACTCATATCAGTTTTAATTGAGGATCGTTAACTTTTTGTAAATGTTTTAAAACATATCGAAACATCCGTATATAAAGACCAATTAGGAAAAGATTTCATATAAATCAAATTTCTTCTGAGAATGCAGCAAATATAAAGTCACAATACGATTCTGGTAAATTTGAATATTTTTGTAGACCTCTTCCATATCAATTTCAAAAAAATCATCATCATCAAATGGCAATAAGAGCTTGGGTGGTTTGCCATCATGTTCTTTCTCTTTCTTCTTCAATTTTTTCTTTGTTTGTTGTGAAAAAGTACTCAAAACGTTTAGTTATGTAACTAAATTTTTCACTTACTAATCCAAGAGTTAGTCAAGCAATAAGTCATGCTCATAATCAGATTCCTAATATTGCTAAGGTCTTTTTAAGTTTTAGTCATGAAAATCGAACCATTACTAGGGCAGTAGCTCAGATTATTAATACGGTTCAAAAATCTGGAATTAATAAAAACACAAAATATAATAAAGCACTTAAAATAACAAAAGTTAATAAAAATCTTGGAGAATTCATGTCCTCTTTTTTTCTAGTTAGTCGACTTGCAAGGAATATTATATACGCAAGTTTAAAGAATTCTGATGGTTGAATACTTGGAATTCCGGGAATATCTAACCATCATCTGGCTCAGTTATATGAACCTCATAATGGAGTAAAAACTAAACATTGAAAAATAAATGTTAATATCATTATAGTTCAAGCGAATTTATGATTCTTTAGTGTTTTTATTGGAAATTTTCGTAAAATAAGAAAAAGAACAGCGATGTATATTAGGGCTTTTATTTGTTGATAAAAATAATAATAATTTGTGGGTTCGCTAAAACTAGATGCAGCTCAATATTTAGCAATAGATGCCATACTCATTGTAAATGATTCATAGACACTAGTACTATACACGGCTAATAATCAGAATATTAATAATATGATTCAGTTTATTAATAGAGGCATAATTTATTGTTTTTTGAACAAAAAATCTGAACTTAATGTACGTAAAAGAATAAAATTTTCAATTGTTTATTTGATTTCTTCCGGTGGTAAATATAGACATTCTCGTCAATTCAATTCATGGTCTGTGGCAATGTAAACATCTTGCATGTTACAGTCACCTTTTTCTAAAGTTTTTCCATTTTTATCTAATATATCTGTAATTTCCAAGATTCACATATTATCTGGAGATATGAAATTTAATTTCATTCAGCGGCGTAATTCTTCTTTTGGATCGATATGATGATAAATGATTCAGTCTTTTTCTTTTGTATCTTTTGAGAATATGCCAAAGAAATTTCTATTAAATAAAGGTCAAGCTGTTCATTTTGTGGTTGTAATAAATTCTTCAGTAGTAGTTTTTCTTTCTTCAGGAGATATTTCTCCGTCAGGGAATTCTTGTAAATTGTGGAATAAGAACCCATCTCGATACGTTCTATGTGGAATCATTTCGACCAAATTTCTAATATTTTCATCAATAGGTTTTCAGTTAGCTATACAGTCACGCACATGTTTATAAGCTTTAACAACAGCTGCTACATAGAATTCTGATTTACTTCTTCACTCAATTTTCATTGAATCTAAGATAGGCATTAATTCGTTTAGACGGTCAATTGTACATAAATCACGAGAAGAAAATATATGTTCACCATTTTCGTCTTCTGTAACTTCTAGCATTTTTCATTCTCTTCTAGCTTCTTGAATAAAGACTCTGTATTGAAATCTACATGAATGATTACATTCTCATTTATTTGCTGGGCGTCCTCATAGATAATCTCCAAGTAAGCAACGTCCAGAATATGTCATACACATTGCTCCATGAATGAAAGCTTCTAATTCGATTTCTGGTACAGCTTTTTTGATTTCTCCTATTTCTGATATATGTAATTCTCTAGCTAAGATTATTCTTTTTACTCATAAATCCGCCCAAAATTTTACACTATCAGAATTTAATGTGGTAGTTTGAGTAGATAAATGAAGAGGTATATTTGGTAAATATTTTCTAATTATTCTAAATGTTCATGGATCAGAAAATATGATACTGTCGGCACCACAATCTGCGATTTTTTCTGTAATAGATTCAAAAATCTGAATATCTTTATTTCTTGGAAAAATATTCATTGTAAGAAATGCTTTAGTTCACTGTGCATGAAGTTGATTTATCGTATCTTTCAAATCATCAAAATTATAGAGTTTATTTTGTCTCATTCTAAGAGATGTAAAAGGTACTCATAGATATACTTCTTCTGCTCAATATGCAGAAGCGACTACAGCTTTTTGATGTGATCATCCTGGTGCAACAATTGATGGAATATTCATTTTTACAAAAATTTATCATAAAATTTTACAATTTTTATTATAATTTATTGCTTAGTTTTCTCAATGAATTTTTATCTTCTTTGAATAATTTCAAGGATAGTGTTTAGATTATTTTCATCTACATTTGTAATAATGTATCTATTGAAAACATGTAATGAATTTTCATTTTCTACTATGATAGTATTTTCATCTTGTCAGAAAACTCGAGCTCATTTTCAAGCATCTCGTGATCATTTAGCTTCAAAACTTCAATCAGATCAGAAATAGATAGTATTTTCTCCGTTATCTTCTGATATATAATTGTAGTGTAAATCGTTTGTTTCTTTAAGTGATTCATCATCTTCTGGAGTGTAATTGTAATATCGGAGTTTGTCACAGAATTTGCATTCAAACTGATTTTCAACTTCTGGAATAATTTTTACATTGAAGAACTCCTCTGCTTGTTCAAGTAATGGTTTATCATTTATGTATGTATATTTTTTATCTTTTCGAGTCTTATATGCTTCATCGTTAAACATTTCTTTTACTGAACTGTCATATTCTGTTCAATCTTTGGCTATTTCATAGTGCTCTAAATGATATTCTCAATTTTCATCTTGTGAAAGATCTATCGTTGTTGGAATATTACCAAATCCAGAAGTATCAATTAAATTACCTCTTTCATCAATTTTGTAACATTCTCAATCAGCTACTAAGAAGTATGATGTAGTTCAATTTGGTGCTATTGGCTCTGTACTTCATAGTATAGCGATGTCTACGAAAAGTTGGCTATCGTCCCAACATTGATTATTTTCCATTACTATATTTTTTAATATTTCGTTAATATCTCATTGTGTATTGGTTGTTTGTTCTATATTTATGTTGTCTTGATTATTATTTTCTTGTAATACAACCTTTCTATTGTTTCCACATCATGCTAATAAAAATACACTTAACAAACAGATACTAAATAGTCATTTTTTCATTTAATTTAAAGTTAGGAAATAAAATTATTTACTACTGAGTAAACTATGTTTTATAGTCAGATTTTCTATTTCTTCTTTTGTTTTTGCATATTCTTCTTCTGTTTTTGTACGCTGTTCTCATTCTAAAAGAGGTAGACGTTCTTTTAGTAAATTTAATTTGTCATCTAAGTTTTTTATTTCTTTTTCAATATTTTCTAAAGATTCTTTATCTTTTCAGAGATTGTTATTTCAATGCTGGATTCATATTGTTACGATATCGTTTGAAAAAGTTTCGTATCATAGAGGAGTTTGTTCGTGAAGCCTAAAATAATTTATCTCTGAGAGATGAAAATGGTTTATAAAAATTTGTTCATATTGAGCGAATAATTCACATATTGCAGGATTTGATTTTATGAATATGTTACAAGGTTCATGTTGTTTAATATTGTTTTCTATTTTCATTTCCTTTATTTTGATAAATGTGTTGTAAAGTATGTTTATATTATAGTTTGTAGTTCTGTTTAATTCCAAAGGTTTTAGTGGTTTAATAAAAGTTTTTTTTGAAATATATTGTAAAGCGTGTATAAATTCCGGAGTTAGGGGATACAATATTGTTAGTAAAAAATTGAAAAAATAAGAGCAGACAAATTGAGTATTTTTTGTTGTGTTTATTTTTTGTACTTCTAAATATCGTGAGAAAAATATATTTTGAGTAGATTCTTTAAAATTGTTAAAAAAGTTGATGTAATCTTCATATGTTATTACGTTTTCTCGTTCATTATAAAGCTCTTTTAATTTGTCTAATACTATTATATCAAAATCTTCAAAGTCTTGAGGTTGATTATTTAGGCAATTTTCTATATTTTCTGGTAAAAAGCTTTTTTGTGTACATAATCTGACAGAATTCCAGATTTGTTTTAAAAATATATTATTCAATAATATTTGTTTTTGGTCAAAAGTTTGATTAATTAGAAAATTTAGTCTGATTGGATTCTCTCAGTATGAAGAAAATATGTTCCATTGAGCCTGTTCAAGTTGAGATTTTGAAAGCTGCCTGTCTCCCAAAAATTCATTATTTTTTTGGTATGAACATTCTATAAGATTTTTGTTTATTGTTTTTGAAAGCAATAGTTCTTGAGTTAATAATTCTTTGAAAACTTTTTCTTTTTCATTTTCATCAAAGATTGTTTGACTATTTATTATTATTCATTTATTGTATAAGTAGCAAGGTATACAAAGTTCAATGAAATCGGGATTGATAATATCATTTGTGTTTCATTTTAACTTTACGAATAGAAAATTTCACTCATGTCTTAGAAATTTACAATTTTTAATTAGGTTAGATAAATCTTTTATTGTTGAATTGTTTTCGTCCGTTAAATCTTCGATAATTTTTAAGAATTTATTATAATCAGAATTGTTTCAAGTTGTTGTTTCGAAGTATTCTATTAAATATTTTATTTTTTTCTCATTTTCCGATAAAATTTTATGAAATTTTTCGTATTCACATAGTTTATATTCATTGTTACCTCAACATTCTTTTACTGGTAAAGTTCATGCACGGATTAATGATAGTAAAATAAAGTCAAAACATGACTGTATAGGATTTTGTGTTTGAGAAGAGATGTCTTTTTCTATTGAAAAGAAAGTTAAATTTCAATTATTATCTTTAATTAATGGTATTTTCCATCAAAATGGAATCTGACTATTACAAATGAAATAGTTTGGTAAATATTTTTCTAATTCTTCAATAATTTGCTGTTTAATTGTGTTGGTATTCTCATCTTCGCCGTTAGAAGTTATGTCAAATCATTCGATATTTGTTTCAAAAGTTTTATCTTGTCAATCTTCTAATAATATATTTTCTTGGTGTTCGTTATTTTCTTTTATTAATTGAGATAGATTATTGTTTGAAGATGTATAGTTTATGTTGTTTTCGAGAAATTGATTTATAATTTCCTCTTTTTCTTTTTGTAAATTTATGATTAGCTGATCTATTTTATATGGTACCAAGCGTTCATTTATTTCTTCTAAATAAGGTATTTCTATTGTTTTTTCTCATTTCTCTGCTAAGTTTCATATATCTTCCATGAAATCTATAATGTTGTTGTAATATTTTTTTCTTTCTTGTCAGATAAATGCAGTTTCATGGATATAATTTGTATATAATCACTCTTTATCAAAAACGTAAATATCTGTTGGTAATCAATATTTTTTGGCCAATTCAATACTTTCTTCATCATAGCAAGGACAGATTCTTTTTATTCAATTATTAACGGCAATGTTTACATTATCATCTCCTATAATGGGAATTTGACGATTACATAGTGGAATGATGGCATTTTTTCAAATATGTTTATTATATCTTTTATCTTTTGGATGAACGAGTAATGCAACATCACTACAACAGAGATCAACGTCTTCAATGCATACAGGTAGAGCTTCAGCTTTTGTTCATACAAAATATTTTAGTGTATAACAAGGAATTTTTTCTTTTTTCCAGGAAATTTTTTCGTATGGAATTGATGTTTGTAAGTTAAAAGATCGGTATCAAATTTTAGTTTCGTTGGTGATTTTTCACTTTTCTCGTAATAAACGAAGTTGTTCTAAAATATATATATATAAATCAGAATCTGGTATGTATATTTTATGGTTACTAGAAGAATAACAATCCAAAATTTTATGATTTGCGTTGATATATTTTTTATTGCGTGAAATTATGTGTTTTTCTAATTTATTTGATCATACTTGAGATATTGTTTGGCGTTTTTTTGAAAAAAAAAGGAAACTTGAGAAAATGTTATCAAGTTGGTTTCAATAAATGATAAAAAGCTGTTCGTATAATTTATTTATTCAATCTTCAAAATTTTGTGGATTCTGAATTATGTTTTTTTGGTTAAAAAAATCTTTTAAATAAATTAAAAAGAAGTCTTGGTATGATAATTTTTTCGAACTTGATAAAATATTTGGTGAAAAAGTAGATTCTATGTTGTTGTTTATATATTTTTTTTTATCTAAGATAGATCGTTTACGTAAATCTTTTGGATTATATTTTTTAGGAAAATATTCCATTTTATCTTTTATATTAATGAAATTAAATTTTGTTTTTTGGAAATTTTATTCTTCAGTATGTCTAAATAATTTTATTCAAAAATATATTAATAAAGTTAAACACACTAATAGAAAGAAATTTTCAGCTGGTCAAACTTGTACTTTTGTGGCTCAAGTTAACTCAATTTCTTCTCAATCTTCACACACTCAAATCACCCAGAAATACATGAATACATCTTCTTTTGATGTGTGATCAAATGGATATTCGTAGCTTGTATCTGTTGTTTCATATACTTTTACTTTATCTTTTCAGTCGGGCGACGGTGAGCTATATATAATATATTTTTTCACACTTTCAGCCTTATCTCGTACAAGATAATAACTGTTTCAGATTTTTTCTGTATGTGTAGAAATGCTTTGAGCTGGGCACGAAGGTCATAAAATTATTGTTGTTTCTCATTCTCATTCGCAATCTTGGGGACATAGTTCATGACTTTCTCAATTGTCGCAAGTTCAGTTTCAACAAGTGTTTTGATCTTTAGATATTACAAACTGTATTGTCTTTGATGCAGCTCCATGATTTGATTGATTGTTCCAGTAAGGTGTAATGTTTAATTTTACAATTGTGTCGTATGGAACATCTTTAAATTTGAAAGAAGTTTTTTCGGATCGTTCTTTTCATGAAAGAGTTTTTGATCATTCAATTCGTCGGTCAATTAGGTAAGAAGAAACGCTATTGTTCGGTGCATCCCATGAAATTTCTGCTGTTTTTGTTTCTGGATCAGTATTGATTTTAATATTACTTATAGACGGAGAATCTGATACAGTGATTGATTTGTAGTTATCATATGATCTGTTTATGGTATTGTTTGAAGAAGATATATTGAAAGATAAAAAAACTTCTCAAGAGCCAATTAAAAATACATTTTGAACGAATTGCCCTATTCATTTTTTATTCATTATTATACTTTCGCTACTAGGCCTATCGGATAAGCTCAACTTTATTGATTCTACATTTTCATCTGTATTTACTGTTATAGTTGTCATATCTCACACAACTAGTCATATTTCAGGCTCTACTGTTATGTTTTTTATTCAGTCAGTTCAATCGGAAGAAACAGTAAATGAAACAGTTTCAGATTTTCATATTATGTTTCAGTCCAAATCTGATATTTCAATTGAAAGTGTATGTTGTCATGGATTGATATTTGAAATTACATGATTAATCGATCAGTTGGATGATACGTTAGCAGTATCTATTTTGTTTCAATCGATATAAATCGAAGCGTTGGAATTGGGTACATCAGAAGCTGTTGCTATGACTTCTACTTTGTTACCAATCAAATTGGCATTGGAAATTGGAGAAAAAATCTCAATATTTTTTGTTTCGTTGGATGAATCACCTATAACATGTATCAATTGTTTTCAAATGGGTTTTTCGTCATCCTCGTTAAGATCTTGTATTTCAATATAAAATGTTCATTCTTTCTTTATCTCTAATCATTTTTGAAATTCTTTTTCTCATAAATCTGATGATAAAAATTTATACATTCATTGACTTGGAACAGTGTATTCGTTGCTTTTGAGTATTTTTCAGTTTTGATCAGTAACGGTTATCCGAATGGTTCATTTATATGTTGTCATTTTAGATCAATTCTTCATCATAGTGATTTTTAGGTTTGTCGCTTCTCACACTGTCAAAGGATCTTTCACTGAAATTTCTACATTATCGGGTATGCTTTGAGCAAAAACAAATCAAAAACATACTAGTCATATAGAAGCCAATATTCCGAATGCAAACTTTTTCATTTTGTGAATAACGAAAATAAAATTAGTGAATCTGATTGTTTTCTATGTTATCCAAATTTCAAATAGCAAAATTTAAATTTGTAGATTTGATGTATTCGAGGGTTATATCTTTAGAATCTCAACTGTATGGTAATTCAAATATTCATTCAGAAAAATCTCAATTTTCATATCAATCGACATTTAGTATTATATTTCATTCATTTTGTTCAGCGATATTTACGGAATAATTTGTATTTATTTGGTTACTGAATCGTTCTATGTTATTTGGAGAATAAAGTATAGAGATTGTTAAAGGTCACTCATTTCTGGTTTGTTCGGCTAGAAAAATTTCAAAAATCTGGTTTTCTTTTTTGTATCATGCATCCCATTTTGTGGATTCAAAAAAATCTTGTTCAGTAAGTGATAGTATGCTTGCAGATAAATCTTTGGTATCATACTGGATTCGTGCCACAAAAAATGCAAGTAAAATACCGAAGATAACTATAATTAAGTATTTAGATATATTTTTTACAATATTCATTTTTCTAGTATTATAAAAACCCCACAAGATACTTGTATTTAAATATCTATAAAAGTCAAATCAAACTTGATAAGATTTTGAATTCTTGTCCACTAAATTTATGCAATAATTGATAATTTTTTATAATTTATCAAAAAAACTAGCTTTTACTCATTGATTTTTCTTTTCTTCTCTTATCATAAAATAACTCTTTCTGACTAATTCACGAATATCTGCATAATACATCAATCATAAAGCTTCTTCAATTGTTGCTCGTTTGTAAACTCAGATATATCATTCTCATTCAATTAGTTTTACACTATTTGGGTCTCCTGTGAATTTCATCAAAAAATATGTCACATCTTTGTCTAAGTGTCACAATTTAGTTTCACTACTTCTAAGAGATGTTGTTCAGAGAAGCTGTTTGATAATCAAATCTTCTTTTTTTAGTCAGGTTTCTTCCCAGATTTCTCTAATGGCTGCTTTTTTTTCATCTTCTCAAATCTGAATTTTTCATTTTGGAGCCACTCGTTCTATTTTCCCAGATAGGGCATGACGTTTAATTAAAAGATATCTAGGTTCTCATTGTTTATCTAGATAATATACGATTCATCATGCACTCTGGACAACCTCTTTCATTTGAAAATAATATTAAATAAATTTTATCTTATGCCATCAATCTTTCCATTCGTTCCCCTATTTTTCTAGCAATGGGATTTCTATCCTGAGATGCTTCACGAATAGTCGTTTCTAAATTATTTGAAGCAAAATCAATTCATTTTTTAGCTTCAAGTGAACGTATAGGATTTCGCAGTTTGTTCTCTTGAATTCATTGTTTTAAACTTGCTAAATCTTTTTTAGTTAAACTTTCAAGTAAATTTATTATTTCTTGAACTTCACTTCTGAGTATGTTTTCATCAATATTTTTTTCTAGCTGGTTCAATTTGTCAAAAGCTTTTCATATTTCGTTTTTATCTTTCTGTTCTAATTTAGTTCATTGTAGCCATTCATTAACTTTGTTAAGTTCATTTTTCGCTTCGTCTATTGTTATTTTTTTTTCAATTAAACCTTCGTGGATGGGGACTAGTTGATTTTTAGTTTCTTCAATAATTTGCGAATCAGATAGTTCTTCAGATTTTTTAATATCTACATTTTTTGCCATGGGCTCCGCTTGTTTATTAATAAATACTTAATATTTTTTATTCAGATTTATTTTTATTGGTCTAATTTTTGTAAAACTTGTGACAATATCGCTACATTTTTTTTATAATTTACTCTAAGTGGTCAAACTACAGCTAAAATACAATCATATCATTCTAATACAACCTTTGCATATACAGCAGAAATAGTTGTATTTTCATCATCCATAAATGTATAATAAATCTGATTTTTTTTCAAAATTTTTCAGTCGATATGTTTAACTATTCTTTTTTCCTCAATAAATGAAATGATTGATTTGGTTTCATCCAGGTGATCTCTGTCAGTCTCTTTTAGTAAATTATTCACTCATAAGTAGTAGTATTCGTCGTTTCTAAGAAAACCAATAATTACTCCATCTACCAAACTTCCCAGCATTTCTACCATTTCCTTCATATTTTGTCTAGCACTATCAACTTCTAAACTCTGCATATCTTCCATTTGCTGAAGATAGTTTTCTATATATAGTTTTAGTCAATCAACGGTAGGAATTCTTCAGCTAGAATTATAGGGTTGATATACCATTCATTGTTTTTCTAGTTGATTTAAGTGCTTTCTAAGCGTAGAAGGAGCATCTTCAACTCATTCTAAAGAATTCAAAAATTTTGAACCTACAGGTTCTCATTTATTAATATAAGTATCGATAACTATATCGAGTAATGTTAATAATTTTTCATCGCCCTTCTTTTTTGCCATTGTAGAAAAGCAAATAACTAAAATTCAATAAGAATTATATAAATCTGAAAAAGGAAAGCAAGAAAATAAAAAAATTTTTAGTTTTGAATTAGAGATTTAAAAATATGGTTAAAAATTTGCAAAAATTTTAAAAAAAGAATATAATTAATATTGCTTTTATATGATCTATCAATAATAGAAAATGAAGAAAAGAGGAAATTTGTTGCTGTTAAGCATGATGTTTATGTTAATATTTAGTTTTGTTTATGGAGAAGATATAACACTATATTCTCCTGACAATTCTTATCGAATAACACTACAAGATAAAGATTTATGAGCAGAATGAATATGAGAAATAGGTGATTATTATCAGTACGGAAATAATGAGCCACGAGATGAAACAAATGAAGAAGTAAAGAATAGGTGGGCTAATTATGATTCAGATATACATAAGTATGCTTGGTGATGACAAGATGAGAATGTAGCAGTTTTTTATGAAGGATTTTTGGGATATGATACATGAAATCATATACCATTGAATGAAGAAAAAAGACAAGGACCATGTTCAAGTGGGTATCATATTCCATGAGCATGAGAATGGAATGAATTAGTAAAAATACGATGTGAACGTAGAGGTTGATGATGTACAGTTGAAGAAAGTTTAGATAGACGTATTTACACTATAACAGATTATGAAGCATGACAATCTTTTATTAATGAAATGCATTTAAATTCTGGTTGATTTTTGTACAATAAAAATACTATATTTAATAATGCTTGAGATTTATCTGATAGTGGCATATTTGGTTACTATCGATCTTCTAGTTATAGAGAATCTACATCAAGTCCTATATACACAGCTATATGATTTGAAAATTGAAAGATTAAACCATTTAATTATAATTATATATACAGTAGCACTCCTTGAGTTAACAAAAATTATTGAATGAATATACGTTGCTTTAAAAACCAGTATATGTTCACATTGTCTATATCCTGAGTTGAAGATAAAAACATAAGATTTTCATATGAGGAAAGACCTAGTTCTGATAAAATTAATGAAATTATACATGAAATTGAGACTGAAATTGGTTTATCGGATTGACAACATATTGAATGGTATACAATAGATGGATCTGATAAAATTCCATTCGAATTAAAAAGTGAAAACATTCCAGGTGACAACAATTTAACTATATATTGAGAAATAAAGACAAACACATATACAATTAAATTTGTAGATGAAGAATGAAATGAATTGATGAAAGATTTATTAGTTGAATATTCAAATATTACTACATGACAAATCGAGAATTATACATGAATTAAAGAATGATATACTTTCAAATGATGGAAAGATAATAATGGAAATTTATATGCAGATTGAGAAGAAATTACTAATAATTTATCACTTACAGATGGGGATATAATTTATTTTGTAGCTCAATGGGAACAAACAAAGAAAAACTGATGATACAGTGGAGGATGAGGTGGATCTCATGCTACAAACTTTCATTGATCAGCAAATAATAAAACTTGAGTAAGTCCACAGATTATTGAAAAAAACGATAAATCCGATTTAGATAATGTTACTGATAGATGAGATAATACTAATGAGTGAAATAATAATGAAGTTAAAATAACAGAGGATGATCATAGTAAATATGGAAAAGACTTAATTGAATCCTACAGTTGGGCGTATGAGAAAGGTTTAACCAAATACATAAATATTGAAGATGCTAGATTAAATGATTGATTAAACAGGCAAGAAATGGCAAAAATATCATCAATTTTTGCAATAGAATTTTTAGGAAAAGATCCCGGTGAAAGCAAACAAAACTTTTGTTCACAATATTTAGATATGTGAAAAGTTGATAATGAAATGAAGTTCTTTATTGTACAGTCTTGTAAATTATGATATATGTGATATGAATCTAATTGAATTGATACTTTACGTAATTTTCGTCCATATACTAAATTAACATTAGCAGAAGCCTCTACAATATTATCAAGAATTGTTCGATGAAATAAGTATATGATGAATTGAAAGTGGCGATTTTTAAAACATTTATATGCTGTATATGAAAAATGATTAATTGATGATATTGAAGATCCGTATACCATAATTACTAGATGAGACGTATACAAAATGTTATACAGATTATCTTTATTAAATGATTAAGAAACAATTTAAAACAAAAAAAGGAGGTCAAATGACTTCCTTTTTTATTTTAAATAAGATTTTTTATTCGAGAATATTTAGAATTTCGTCAATGTCATCCTTTTCATTCTGTAGAGACGATTCATCATTTTTTACTTCAACTTCATTTGTATCTATTTCATCCTCTTCATTATTACTATCTTCATCCACAACTTCATCTAATTCATTTTCATCGTTTTCATCAACTTCAGGAAATTCATTATTGTATCTTTCTAACGAATTTTCAAACCCTTGTTGCAACAATCCAAAGAGTACATAAGCTCATTTTTCTAACGTGTTAGATCATGTGCTATTTTCAAGCAGTGTTTTGAATTCTTCTTCAGTTAGAGAAGCACGAATATTATTGAATTCTTCGTTTGTTATAGCGTTGAATCTATCATTATCGAAGTTTTCATCATCTATATTTTCAAACTCTATTTTTATCCAATCCGTGAACTGTGTAGTCGGAGTTTTTATAGATGACCAAACATAACAAACTACTGATGCCAGAGCAATAAATACAACTAAAGGAATAGATACAGCAACTCGAGCCTTTCCTCTAGGTTTATAGAACAATCCAATTATTCATAGTATGAATCACACCAATAACAAAGGAAGTCAAAGTCGTATAAAAAATACAGTAATTAGAGCAATCAATCATATTATGCTAAATCGCATTCCAGCTGTACCAACTGTGTTTTTTTGCTCATTTTGAGTTTTTTCTTCAGTCATTTCGAAAAAAAATAAATATAAAAACCTATATGCATTGTAGGTTAGTTTTAATCATACAAAAATCAAGTAAAAATTCAGATTTGGATTTTTTTGTCTTGTTTTTTCTGTGTGATTTATTACAATTAGTTCGCAACGTTTTTTAACGTCCCGGTCGTTCAATGGATAGGACACAGTCCTGCGAAGACTGTAATCCCGGTTCGACTCCGGGTCGGGGCAAATTGAATAAGCTTCCTAATATTGTCCTTATTCCATAACGAATGAGGATTTTTATTCAGGCTATTTATTAAAACTTGTTGTAAATTTTCTTAGTAAAAATTTGCAATATTAAAAAAAAGGTATATACTTGACGTATGAAATTTTATTTATAAAAATCAAAAACAAAAATGGCAGAAGCAAAAAAAACAGCATCTAAAGCTGTAAAACCAACTCTTAAAAAATCAGAATCAGTTGATCCTGAAGTGATGAAGAAACATCAACAAATGATTAACTTTCTTCGTAATGAAATCACAAATGTTGAGGTTGAACTTAAGAAAATGAAGGTAATTCTTGATCAATTGGTAAATTTTGATCCAATGGATATTAAATCTTTAAGTTCAGCTGAATGAGATGATACTATAGGAAATCAAGAGCTTAATACTTATTCAGAAGAATGAGTAGAAGTTATTGAATGACTTTTTGATGGATATTTTATGGTTGGTGCTGATCAGAAAAAATATCCAGTTCCAATGAATTATTCTTCAAAAACAAAATTAATTCCATGAGATACGTTGAAATTAAAAGTTATGCCTGATGGAAAATTTATTTATAAACTCATTAAACCAGCAGATAGAAAACATCTCAGAGCTATTCTTTCTCGTACAGATGATAATAAATTTACTGCAGTTACAGATGAAGGAACAGTTTATTTCCTTAATCAAGCAGCTGTAACTTTCTTCAAATGAACACCTGGAGATGAACTTTATATCATTATTAATGAAAAAGATAAAGGTTCATTTGCTGCTATCGAAGCAATCATTAAGAAATAAACTTAAAAAATCAGCATATTAAAAGTAGGATTTAACTCCTACTTTTTTCAAATTATTAAATCTCCAGTGTGTACTCATTTATCGCTCATAGGAACTATATCTACATCAAAAAAACATTCTTTCATAACTTGTTCAATATCTTCAGTTGAGCGTTTGTATTGCTGAATTTTGAATTTTTTTTGATTAGCTGTCCATTCAAATTCTCTTCTTTGAAAAAAATGACCAATAAAAATTTGACCATCATCTGAAAGAATGCGATATGTTTCATTGAAAAAGTTTTCAATATTTTGGATATGTTCAAGCGTAAAAAAACAAAAAGCTAAATCAAAAGAATTATCATCAAATGGAAATGTTTGTTCTAGATCAACAACCTGTTTTTTTGCTCATTTTGGATACTTTTCTAACATTTTTTCAGAAATATCACAAGCCGTAATTTCAGTATGAGGAATAGAGTTTAAAACTGAAAACATTCTACCATCTCAAGCTCATAAATCAATAATTCTAAAAATTTTTCATCTGGGTAAAAAACGTAAAAATTCTACGCGATAAAATGAATTTAAATGTTTGTGAGATTGGTTATACTGGTCGGCTACAGCGTTATATCATTCTTTTGGTGATCGAATTTCAACATGTTTACTATCGTATCACATCTATTCTTAAATACTTTTTTAAAACTAGAAAAACTTTTTTTCTTCCTCAGATTTCTTATTATTATTTTTAATTTTTTCTTCTAATGCCTCATCTGGATTTGTGAGATATTCATTTAGCTCTTGAGTTTTTTCGCTAGCTTTTTTGATATGAACATAATAAGTCGACAATTCTGACACAACTTCATTTAAGTTATCGTTTTTATCAAGAAGTTTTGTTGCTTCTTCTTTCAATATTTGGTTTTGTAGCATATATTCATCCAATTCTTCCTGTAGGTGTTGTATTTGATTGTTTGCTTCTTTTAAATGAGAACGAAGTTCACTTACCGTGTCTTTGTATTCGTAACGGAGATAAAAAATTAAATATCAAAAAATTGCTCATAATATTCATGCTCAAATTCAAACAGCTATCATGGACTACCATTAAAGAAGTAAATCTCTATCCAAGATATATTTTCCATCTTTAAAGTCAAAAGAAAAAAACAGACTTCTAAGTCCGTTCTTTTCATACACCATTTTATTATTTTATTGTATAGTTAGCAAAAAATCCCATCTATTCGGATCTAAAGGTTCGTTTGGTGTATAACTTCTTTCAATATCTGATATATAAGAATTTAAACCATCTATTGCCTCAATTCTATCTTTCGCCAAATTTTCAATTTTTTTGTCATAATCTGTAATAACCTCATAAATTTGAGCTAATGATTTATTTATATCAGATTTATTTGTTTCTGTTCTTGGATATCTCAGTAATGTATTATAATCCTTAACTAATTGTTTGCGGGCATTTATATAATGGGAAACCTGAAAAGAAATACTTTCTACTTTTTCTTGTTGTTTATTAACATTTTCTTGTGTAGTTTTGCCACATGAAATATTTCAAAATGCTAAAGCTCCACACAAAGCAAGCGTTGAAAGTTTTCATATAAATCCTTTTTTCTTTCCTGAAGCATTTGTTAATAATGTTTCCATCTTTTTTAAAAAGAATCATATAAAATTAAATTATATATACATTTTTAATAAAAAAAGTCAATATAAAATTACATTGACTTTTTAAGATTTTTTGTAGACAAATTCTTACTATAAAGCAGATCATCGCATCTTATTTGAAGGATTATTCAGTGCATTTAAAAACTTTTCTTCATTTCCTGTATGTGTTAGTGTTGGAAATTTTTTCAAAACATTTTCAGGAAATTCTTCCATATCTCAATTTATAGTTTTAAATCTTAATTTATTTCAAAAAATTTTTATAGAAAAAGGATTTCAATCTGGATGACACTTGAAAACTTTTAATTTTTCTTTTACTCATTTTAACCAAGTTTCTAATTCTTTTACTTCTTGTTCGTTAAAAAATTGTATTCATGAACTTGATAACACTTTTACTAACGGATATGATGTAAAGTCAATGTTAACTTTATTATCTTCAATTCGACGATTTGATAAATATTGAGCATATTCTTCTGGATGTTCATAAAGGGTATCTATTTTACTTGTTGCTCATCGCCAACCCGTTGACAAAACTCTTGTGTCCATATTAAAACTTATCATGTCTGCATTATTGAAACATATTCATTTTCTAGATTTTTTATACTGGAACGGTGGAAAGTTCGAAATTTTTTGTCATTTTTGTTGACTTAATATATTGTTTGTTAAGTCGGCAACGTTGAAAAGGTCGGATAGATTATAAAAACTTATTTCGTAACTATTTCAGTTTTTTGATCAGAATCATTGTATTGAGTTATTCTTTATATTAATTTTTGTTTTTTGTCAATTATGACTTTTAACAATTAAAGAATTGCTTTCTATCTCCAAAGAAAAATCGTTTAAGTTTGGTTTGCTGTTTATGCTTCTTTCATCATAGAACGTTTGTATGGCTTGTTTTAATTGTTCTTTTTTTTGTGGATCTATAGATAAAGGTTCTAGTTGATTTACTAATTTTTCTTTATTTTGTTTATCTTCATCTCTTTCTGTATAAGATAAATTACCATCTGGCTTGAACCAATCATATTTATGATCTTCCAAAACTTTCATATCTATAGTCTGATTTCTTTGTTTGAGACCATTAACATAATCATATAATTCTTGTTTTTTGTTTGGGTTGTCTGTTTCTTTAAGTCAATTGTCTGATTTAAACTTACTTAAAACAACTTCATTAGATGAAGAATTGCCAGCTAATTCATATATTGTTTTTTTATCATTAGTGGAATCCGTAATTCACATGGAAGCGAGCCATTTATTTCGTTCTTCTTCGTTAAAATTATTTGAAAATGTAGCAGAAAAACGCTCTATACATGCATTTCCATAATTACCAGATTTAAGTTTATCAATAGCCTGTTGACGAAAATTTATCCACGCATTCCCATTAGTTTTGAATGTTGAAGTTAAATTGCGAATATCTCAAACTGTAGTCGTTGGATTAAAAATCATCATAGAGTACATTGAAGGAACGATTGTTTCCGATGATTCTACTCAAGAATTTCATATTCAATCTATGGCATCTCAAAATGAATTAAAAATACCTCATCAACATTTTGATTCTCGCCATTCTTTTGTAAATCATCATGTCATTAATTTATTGAATAAACTTATTGGTCATTCTCATGTTAATATTTCGGTTCAAAGTATTGTTGCTCCTGCGATTACTGCTTTTTCACCTCGTTTTCTTTTTGATGTAACAAATTTATACAATCAAAATATTCATGCAGCAAAACCTCATAAAACAGCCAAACTTTTCCAAGTGCTCCTTTGTCATGGGGTCATGTTTTTACAATTATTTAGTGCCTTGTCAACAACTCACGCTACTCATCATTCTTGAAAGGCCTCTCATAAACTCATATTGCTGTAATCAACTGATCAACGAGGCGCTCATGATAATTGTTCGGCTCATCATCAATTCATTCAGATTGGTCTTGGTGGCCATATAGGAATATCAATTCCGCAGTTTTCAAAACAAGGCATGAGAACAGCAGCATTAGTTGTAAATAATTGGTAATCTGCTTGTGTATATTCTCATTGGGCAATTCTTATAAGGAAATCTGTAGCCTTTTGTACATTTCATTTAAAAATGTTTAAAATGGCTCATTGTTTAGCTTGTTCTAATATTTTTTGTTCTGATTTTAGATAGTTACCTACTGATTTATTCGATTCTTTTCCAAGTTCTCGAGAAGTATATATACTAGGTGCTTTTTTGGAAAGCTCTCATCTTCATCAAGCTGCTATATCTTCTTTTACTAAATCTACGTATTCGCGTAATTTTTTAATAAATGTTATATCATCATTGCGAATTTCAGCCCTATTTTGTTTTTTTAAAGTTTCTTTTGCTCCATTGAGTAGTTTCTCATATTGTTTTAGATTTCCTTTGGCTAGTTCCATTGTTCTTTTTCAAGCGTCCGTTAGTTTTTTCTTTGAAATGTCATCAATTCAGTTTTTAATTTCTTTAATTTCTTGTAGTAAGTTATCAACCATAGTTAGGAATCAAACTAGAGTCATGGTGTCTGGTATTCTATCTATGGTTGTGTTGTTTAAAAATTGCTCTGAGGTTGGAGTTATTGTTGGAGTTGTAATTCTTGGAGTTATCGTTGGAGTTTCAGGTTTTGGAGTTATTGTTGGAGTTGTAATTCTTGGAGTTATCGTTGGAGTTTCAGGTTTTGGAGTTGTTGTTGGAGTCGTAATTCTTGGAGTTATCGTTGGAGTTTCAGGTTTTGGAGTTGTTGTTGGAGTAGAAGATATAGTTTTTGTAGCCGCTGGAGTTAAGTTAATGTTAATTGTTATATTTGTATTATTTGTTGTATTTGTATTATTTGTTGTTTTATCGTTTATTATTGATACTACATTTCCATTATTATCTCTTTGTATGTCAACAGTTGATGTATTTTTTGTTTTATTTTCGATATTGTTTTGGTTTGTAATTGATTGTCACAAGTTTTTTAAGTCTTTTTGGGTTGTGGTTGTAGTTTTTTCTTTATCAAGATCGCGAATTTCTTGTAAAGAATTCAGAATTACAGGAAGGACTTCCTGTATTTGTTTTTCAGAAAGATTTGCATCTTTGAGCTTCACTCTTAGCTCTTCAGTTTTAATATCATTTTTTATAGATATCGTATTATTCATTTATCTACATATTTATGTAAAGTACATTAGTTAATTATAATCAAAAATTAGAAAAAAGTCAAATTTTTTTAGACTTTTTAATTGTTTTATGTGAATTTTTTGGAAGAAAGAATTATTAATCTTGGTTTTATTCAAGATATAACTTTTCACGTATTATTTCTTTATATTCTTTATCAACATTCTCTCATAATTCAGAATTCGAATTATTAGGCAAAAATTCTTTAAAAATTTCTACCAATAATTGGATAAAACTATCTTGATTAATCGGAATATTATCATGATAATGATCCGATAAATCTTGGAGATATGAAATATATCACTCCACAGACTTTTTCCCAACGTTATTCAGATTTTCATAATAATGAGAAACCTCAATCTCTTTAGCTTTTTCTATATAAAATGGATAAAAAAGTCAGACAACAACGACATCATTCATACTTTTACGAAAATATGGAATATTAGTTTTTGGATCTATTGTAATAAAAAATGTATCATACAATCATTTGATAATTTTTTCATTAGAAATTTCACTAAGAAGAAATGTCAAAAAATTTGCAAGTTGGTTATTCTGCTTTTTGTTTTGCTGTAATTGTTGAGCAACTTTTTTAGCTTTACGTGCCTCTTCTTGAACTCTTTGCACATCAGCTTCTGTAACTCATTCTTTTAAGGATCACCCAGTTTCTCATGATTCAATAACTCAAACTACTTCCTCTGCCATATTTTACCAATAATTTATAAAATTCTGAAACACATTCAGACTGAAATAACACTTTCTTCTATATTTTTTCTCTTGAAATACAACAGTAATTCTATATATTCAATCCGCGAATTGGTGGTTGGTGAGGTGGATGAGAGGCTGAAATCAACTCACTGCTAACGAGTCAAGCTGTAACAGGCTTCGTGGGTTCGAATCCCACCCTCACCGATTTGTGTTTTGTATAGATTTTATGGCTCTGTAGCTCAGCAGGTTAGAGCGCGCCTCTCATAAGGGCGAGGTCGGTGGTTCGAGTCTACCCAGAGCCAAATTATGATCATCTACGTCATTCAAATATTTTATTTGTATTCCTTACTTAAATTATGGCAAAGAAAAAAGGTGGAGTAATTACTGTTGCATTGGTTTGTCCTGAATGTAAAGCGACAAATTTTTTCACATCTTTGAATAAAGCAACTACTCCAAAATTAGCTGTGAATAAATACTGCAAACACTGCAAAAAACACACAGAACACACATCCAGAGAAAAATTAAAGTAAAATCAGATTTTTCGTTAAATTTTTATTTATGTTTTTTAAAAGTTAAACATGTTAGCTATTAGACTTTCTAGACAAGGAAGATCAAAGAGACCTTTTTATAGAGTAGTTCTTACTGAGCATACAAAGCCAGCTCAATGTGGGCATTTAGAAGTTTTAGGTTCATATGATCCATTAAAACATATATTTGAAGCTGATATTGAAAATATAAAATCTTGGATATCAAAATGAGCTCAACCATCAGAAAGAGTTGCAAAATTGCTTTTCAAGTCAACAAACGATGCAATGTTCAAAAAATTTTATAAAGAAGTAGAAAGAAAAGCTTTACCAAAGAAAGAAAAAACAGAATAAACTTATGGTTTATTTCAAATATATACTTATTTGAATATAATATATTGTAAAAATTTTTAATGGGAAGTGCTTGCTCTAATATTATTACTCCAAATCCAGCAGATGTGATTCTGCTCGTTTTTGCTTTAATCGTACTCGCTGTATTGGTTTGATGTATTCGGGCTTTTTTTTATGCAGTTTTTCTGTTTATTTTCTCTAGATGAGACGATTCAAAAGTTAAACTGGCATGGAATGCTATAAGGTACATGATAATATGACTTTTCATTACTGTTATGGTTTTATTTATGGCTCCAACCATTTTAAAAATATTTAGAGTACCAAATCCTGATAATTATTCTGCAAAGTATATTTTTGTGAAGGTTTGAAATATCGTGAGTTGTGTTAGTACATGAATAACTAGTGTTGTAACAGATTATTCTAATAATAATCCATTTTGAGATCCTGAATATCCAGTATGAATGACAGAAACTGCTTGAACATACAATACATACAATGATAATTTTACAGTATATGATTTATAAGAATTATTCAATAATTACTTGAATTAATGGTAAAAACTATTAACTTATTTTTCAGTTTAGATATTTTTAATCTAATTATGCACACTATTCAACTTATAGAGCCTTCACGATGAATGAATATTTTAAATCGATGACTTGATATTCAGAATAAATATGAATGGATAATGAACTTAGCCCCAACTTTTGCTGATATCTTTGTAATAGTTTATCCTATTTTTCTAATTAGTGTTTATTTTTACGCAATAATAAAGAAAAAACCAGTCATAAAACAATGAGCTTTTTATATATTTTTTGCCACATTTGTGGCAGTATTAGTAAACATTTGAATTCAAACGTTTTTTTATAAAGAAAGGCCTATTGTAGTGCTAAATCAAGTGGAAGCTGAAGAAACTATTTTACATGATATTTTGCCTACCAGTTCATTTCCATCCGATCACGCAGTAGTGTCAATGGCTTTTGCCATAGCCACGTTACTTTGGGGAATTTATAGTAAGAAAAAGCTATTTACTTGATGCTGAATTTTGCTTATAATAATTTCCTTTATAATGACAACATGCAGAATTTTGACATTAGTACATTGGCCAACCGATATTTTAGCATGACTTGGTTTGTGAATTTTAATTCCTTTAATATTAATGATTAGGCCAATTAGATATGCTCTAATTAGGTATATTATTAATCCAATAATTCGTTTTGAACAATGGGTTATAGATAATTTGTTTAATTATCAGCAACCAAAAGTTTAATTATAATTATTAAAAATGATAGATCCACAAATAGAAGATAGCTGGAAAAAAATACTACGGGATGAGTTTCAGAAACCTTATTTTACTGAAATAAAGAATTTTTTACAAAAAGAAAAAGCTGAATGAAAAACAATCTATCCAGCATGAAACCAAATTTTTAATGCTTTTGATAAAACACCTTTTGATAAAGTGAAAGTGGTGATAATTTGACAGGATCCTTATCATTGAGAATGAGAAGCTCATTGATTATGTTTTTCAGTTCAGGATGGAGTAACTATTCCACCATCATTAAGGAATATTTACAAAGAAATGAACTCAGATTTATGATTAACTCCACCAAAATCTGGGAATTTGACAAAGTGGACACAAGAGTGAGTATTTCTTTTGAATGCAACTTTGACAGTTAGGAAAGATACACCAAATTCACATAAAGATATTGGTTGGCAGACTTTTACTGATGCTGTTATCAAATTTTTATCTGAAAAAAAAGAACATTTAGTTTTTATTTTATGGTGAGCTTTTGCACAGCAGAAGAAAAGTTTAATCGATGAAAGTAAGCATTATGTAATTTGTTCTGCTCATCCATCTCCATTTTCAGCCGATCGTGGATTCTTTGGAAGTAAACCTTTTTCTAAAACTAATAAATATTTGGAAGAAAATGGAATAAAACCTATAAATTGGGATTTAAATTAATTAGTTTTGTAAGATAATTAAATTTAGATACTAAGAAATAAAATATTTTATTCCTAATTATTATATTAAACAATGAAGAAATGGAAGAAAATCTGTAAAACAGTATTAATAATATCTGTTATTTTAATTTTGATTCTCTGTATTTTTAATCCAGATGCTCAATTTTTGGTCTTAAATATCATAGTCTGAATATTATGATTTATAGCATTTTTATCTATTGTATGATGGATTATATTCAAGATACGAGAAAAATAATAAAAATACTCCCTATTGGAGATTTCTTTATTTTATTCTTTTTCTGAAAATTCTGTGAGACTCAGAAATATAACGAAATGTTTTATAACAAAATTCTTCATATCTATTATAAGTTATGACAACAAAAAAAACTATACAAGTCATCTATTAAAATAAAATAGGATTTTTGCACCATTTTTTCAATACACAATTTTCGCATTTTGGTTTTTTTGCAGTACAGTAATATCTTCAAAACAATATCAATGCGTGATGAGCAATTCTTTTCCATTTTTTTGGTACAGTCTTTTCTATCTCTTTGGAAGTTTCTAGTGGTTCGTTAGTTTTTACTATTCATAAACGATTAGCTACTCTGTGAACGTGAGTATCTACAGCGATTAAATCATGTTTATATCGTACGTAAAGAATTACTTTTGCAGTTTTTTCTCCAACTCATGGCAGTTTAGTCAATCATTCGAGACTTTCAGGTAAATAATATCCATATTTATTTAAGCATTCTTTTTCATTTTTGGTTAGTTTAGCTTTTTTATTTTCAGCTAATTCAACCAATTTTTTAGCAGTTTCTCTGATGTGTTTAGCTTTCATTTTGTAATAATTTACTGAAGAAACTTGTTTAGTAAATTCCTCTTCAGAAAGCTTTAAAACATCATTTGGTTCTTTTATTTTCAAAAAAAGCTTATCTGTAACTACATTTACCTGTCTATCTGTAGTTTGAGCAGATAACATCACTGCAACAAGTAATTGAAATGGAGTTTGATAATTTAATTCAGTATCTGGATTTGGAAAAAGTTCCAAAAGTTTAGTAAAAATTTCATCGTAATCTTTTTTGTTCATTATTATTTCTTATTTTCTAAATTTTCTTTTGGATGACGATTTAGACAGAAATATATAGTTATTCATATGATAATGAATATTACAAAAAATCGTTGGCTTCTCGTGAATGGTCATATAAATTCAGACTGAGAATCTTGTCTAAGATATTCAAATAAAAATCTGATTATACTATATCGAAGTAAAAAAATCACTCATATTTTTCAGATTTTTCGTCTATCTTTTTTAATTTGTTTAACGAAAATGATTATCAATGTAATGAATAATAAAATTCACTCAAAAATGATGGAAAGCAAATTGGTATTAATTCTAAGAGATGAATCAATCTTATCGTAAATATGCAAAAATCATAGTGATGTCAGAGTTCATACCACTCATTCGCTTCGTCATAATGGATTTGTAAATATAATTCAGTATAATTCTTGGTTTAAGAAATTTCATAGTCTTCAAAATGCTATACATAGTGGTAATATGCAACACAATAAGTCTAATAAAATTATATATTCTTTTCGTGAAAACTTTTTCTTTTGTATAAATAAAGTAACTCAAAGTACAACTCACAGTATTCATCCAATAAAAGACATTCATCATTGTCGAATTTTGAACACATCCAATGGATTACCTACGAAATATTGAAAATCATAAATAAAAACATGCCCAACTCTTCATCATATCAAAACTCACAGAATTAAGACAATAAATAAAGTTTCTAAATTATTTTCTAATATATTTTGCAAATTTGAAAATTTATGAAAATATTTTTTTTTTCAAATGAAATACAAAAAGTAATAAGATATTATGAAACCTATTAAATAGAATATTCAATATCGATATATATTAATTCAAAAAATCGAAAAAGCTATCATTAAAAATCAGAATTTTATCTAAAGAATATTTTTTGATAAATCATTTGTAATCATAGTTTTATACTATTAGAATTCTTTTGTCATTTTCAGAGACTGTAATCTGTGTAACGTATATGTACTGGAATCTCTTTAGTTCTGAAACGATTTTTTTGCATTTGTTCATTTAGTTCATTTGCATAGTGCATTCAATCGGCAGTAAGCTGAATCTTTTTTAATGCTTCAATATCTATTACTCTGTATCAGTTGTGAGGATCGGATACTTTGATTCAGTAAAATATTTTAGTAACGATTTTGGATATTGTAAGAATTCTTTTTCTAGATTTTGGGATGTTGTATGATGATCATCATTTGATAAAGCGTGAACCGAGATATGCATCAAATTTTCAATTGTCATTTTGAATCGCTGAAATGAATGTATCCATATCTTTTATGTCCATTTGCCCATCTGGATCAAATCATACAAACCATTTAACTTTTAATTCTTCAGCATATTTTTGTATGAATTTATATCATGTTTGATTTGCTGCTCATCATCATCTGTTTATTTTATGAGTTAGAATCACGAAAATACAATCTGGATGTTTTTCTTTTTCATTTTCAAGTATTTTCTGTGAATTATCTTTTGAACCATCATTTATGAATACTAATTTTTTGAATCAAGCATTTATTACTTCCCCAATTACTTGTTCTAGCATAGATGCTTCATTATATACTCTGATATTAAAAACAAATTCATCTTTAAAGTCTGAATTCTTATATTTTTTTATTTTTTCTTTTTCTTCTTCGTATCATTTTTCTATTGCTAATGCAGAAATTAGTTTTGTAAGTTGTTGAGTATCTCTAATATTTTTATTATATAGTGAAATGTAAAAATATGCTAATATAATAATTGAAATATATACAAGTAAATCCGCTCATCTAGCTAATCCAAAGAAAGATCCAAAACTATTTAAAGCATTTATATCTAATGAGAATAGGATCAACAAAAAACTACCTCATATGAATACTATCAAATGTAAGATGTTTGCTTTTTTGCGTCTGAATAAATCAATTCAAAAAAGAAAGAATATAACAGATGTAATAATAATGAGGAATTGGAGTAAGCTTAAATGCATTTGTTATATTATGATATAAATATTATTTTAGGATAATATCTTCTATTTCTGTTTTATATCCGATTTCTGATAATTTTTGATTTATTCTTTTTATGATACTCAATTTCTCTTTAAAAATTTGAATTTTTAAACTTTGCTGTGTAGTCTTAATAAATAATCTATCATGTCTTACATATCATGTCAAAATCTCATCTTGTGTTTCTGCATCTATTTTCTCAATATTCAAATATGATTTTATTTCATTCTTTGCAATACTTCCAATCATATTTTTACCACGATGTTGAATGGATAATCTTTTTCTCATCACATCTTTTATTCCATCCATATTCAGATTTATAAATTAATAAATATTATTTCTTTTTAGTTGCGATTTTTTTCTTGGTCGTAGATTTTGTAGTTTTCTTAGCTCATTTTTTAGTAGCCGTTATCCCAATTATTCAAAGACAATCTTCTAAAGTCAAATCTGTAGCATCTTTTCCTCATTTCGGAATTTTATAATTCTTCTTGTTATATTTGATATATGGACCATAAGGACCGTTTAAAACTTCAATTTTTTCTTTTTCATATTCAAATTGATTAATATTTTTATTGTTTTCAAATTCTAGTTTTTTCTGAATGATAGGAATTGCTTGCTGGAGTGTAATTGTGTGAGGATCTAGTGGATCTTCCGGATTCTTTGGAATAGATGCAAAAATATTTTTATATTTTAAATATGGTCAAAATCTTCCGATAGCTGCTGTAATTTTTTCTCATTCGTATTCTCATACTTCTCTTGGAAGAGAAAAACATTGTAAAGCTTCTTCAAGAGTGATTGTTTCTAGTGATTTATCACTAGGAAGATTTGCATATTTTTTATCAGGATCATCGGAATTTCAAATCTGAACAAATGGTCAGAATTTTCATGTTCTAGCAATTACAGGTTTGCCTGATTTTGGATCTTCTCATAGAGTTATTTCAGAAATAATTCTGTCCACTCATTGAGCTTTAACTACCTCATTATGGAATGGTCCATAAAATTCATGCATCATTTTTACCCATTGAATTTTTCCTTCAGCGATTTCATCAAAATCAGTTTCAACTGATGCCGTAAAATTATAATCCATAATATTTTCAAAATTTTTCATTAGAAAATCCGTAACATCTCTTCATGCTTGAGTTGGGAAAAGTTTTCACTTTTCAGCTCAACTATTTTGATTTTTTATTTTTTCAGATATTTTTCACTTTTCAAGCATAATTTCTTTATAATCTCTTTTTTCTCAAGTTCTATCCTCTTTGATCACATATTTTCTATCTTGAATCTTTGTAATAATCGATGCATAAGTAGATGGACGTCAAATTCATCTTTTTTCCAGTTCTTTTACAAGACTAGCTTCTGTATATCTAGGTGGATGTTTCTTAAATTTTTCTGTGCTGACAATTTTAGACATGTCTAAAACTTCTCATTTTTCTAGCTTTGGAAGCAATATTGTATCTGCAGTTTCATCATCATCTGTTCACTCAGAATAAACTTTCAAAAATCCGTCAAATTTTATAATTTCTCATTCAGCAATAAATTTGCTTTTGGCTCATGAAATATCTATTGTTACAATTGTTTTTTCTATATTAGCAGGAGCCATTTGTGAAGCAATTGTCCTTTTCCATATTAAATCGTAGAGCTTTTTTTGAGATGGATCATCTCATGCATTACGAATTTCTAAGTGTGCAGGTCTAATACATTCATGAGCTTCTTGTGCTCATGCAGATTTAGTTTTGTAAGCTGTAGGATTAGAATATTTTTCTCCATAATCTTTTATAATTTCTTGTTTTGCAGAATTTACTGCGTCTTGAGAAAGATTTACAGAATCAGTTCTCATATATGTAATTTTTCATGATTCGTATAATTTTTGAGCAAGTTGCATTGTACGTGATACAGAAAATCCTAGTTTTCTACTAGCTTCCTGCTGTAATGTAGATGTGGTAAATGGAGCAGAGGGGGCTTTTTTTCATGGTTTTTTTTCTATATTTTCTACACTAAATTTTGCAGTTTTACAATATTCTAAGAATGGAATAACTTCATCAGATTTTTTAAATTCTTTGTCCAATGTTGCAGGAAAACATTTTTTAGACGTTCATATAAATGTTCAAACCGTTTTAAAAGACGAAGAACTATTAAATTTTTCTATTTCTCTTTCCCTTTCTACGATTAAACGAACAGCAACCGACTGCACTCTTCATGCAGATATTCATCAAATTACTTTTTTCCAAAGAACTGGAGATAGCTCAAATCACACTAAATAATCCAGAACTGATCTAGCTTGCTGTGCATCTACTAAATTCATATCTATAGTTCTGGGATTTTGTACGGCATTTTTAATAGCTTTTTCTGTAATTTCGTGGAACACAATTCTGGGTGTTTTATCTATAGGTAGTCATAATTCATTAGCGACATGCCACGCAATAGCTTCTCATTCACGATCTTCATCGGTTGCTAGCCATACTTTTTCAGCATTTTTTGCTAAACTTTTTAATTCTGATACCACTTTTTTCTTCTCAGGATTAATTTGATATAATGGTTTAAAATCATGTGCAATATCTACTCATTTTCAATTTCTTGGTAATTCAACAATATGTCATAGAGAAGCCTTTACTTCAAAATCTGATCATAAAATTTTAGTAATAGTTTTTGATTTTGCAGGAGACTCTACAATCACAAGATTTTTTGCCATATTCTCGGACAAATATGTAAATTTTATTTATTATTTTTAATTGTATAAATGTGAAAAAAAAATGCAATAGAGAGAAATTTTATATTTTGCTTTTTATTTTTATTCTGGATTTAATTACTGGAATTGAATTATACCGTAAAGGTACGGAAATTTTTACGCTTCAAATTTCATCATATGTCGATAAAATATAATTTCTAGCTTCCTCTACTCACAATCCTGCAATATTATTTTTAATTTCAGCAAAAATTTGTTTTGGATCATGCTCAAAGTCGTAACTTTGAACTACATTAATTTGAGTAGATATTACATAGCTATTTCATATTTTTTTGATTTCGTATGTATTTGTTGTGTTTGAATCTTTCAAAAACTGTAATGTATTTTGGTCCACTCTACTTATTACATTGTTTTCTGATTGTCTTTCATTGATGTAAGTCATAAATACTTGATATAAATCTGGTCGTAAAACGTATATGTAGTTATAAGTCACATATGCTGTTCATTTTATTGTAGATACATTATCTCCACTTGATTGAGAAATCTCTATATTGTTAAATGTTGTTGTTATAATAGTTTCAAAAGGTAATACTAATCATCATGTATTTTGAAAGTTTTCGCTAACAATTTGTACTTTTTTTGAATATGCTTGATCCATCAACTTTTCTTTAAGTTGTTGGATATCTTCATCTGTTACTGTTCAAATAGATTCACTATTCCATCAATAAAACTTTTCAATAGACTCAGCCCAAATATCCTTTTTTATAGATGATTCTTCCAATTTTGTTATATACATTTGTGTCTTAAATGGTATATTTCAACGAATACCAATTAATTCTCAATTATCATCATATTCGTCAGCTTTTACCATAATAATTGTTTCTGATGGATTTTTTTCTGTTCAAGGAGGTAAAATAAAATCATCTATAGCACGGAATATTAATCCATCAGGTGTTTTGAATTGGGTATCTTTCATTATATTGTACTCTTTATCTCTTTTGTTGTAAATTTTTATTTTCCCCTGAGATGGATTAGAAATATATTTACTATTGGCTGTAGATATAGTTAATTCGTGTTTATAACTTAAAGATCATGTATAAAAAGGAACATATAAAAATCTGGTTTCATTTGCAGATTTTGGATCACTATTTGGATAATAGCGTACATTATATATTATTGTTTCAGTGGTTTCAGAAGGTTGTAATGTTATACTAGCATTTGGAACTATCAACGAAATAATGAATCGCAGGATTCATAATATCAATAATATTTCAAGAAAAAAAACCACAATAAAAAGATATTTTTTGCTTTCATATGTTTGTAAATGAAATCTTTTTATATTGAAAAAAAACAAATACAGTGTGTTTATAGTTCTTTGTATACGTTTTTCTTTGATTAGATTTACTTTCAATCAAACTGAATTCAGATAATCTCTATTGTTTTTATTCTTCGTTACAAATGTTGCATCTATTTTATTCTTATCAATAATATCTTTTATTTGTTGTCATCGCCATTCATTATCAAAAAGTGCATGTTCAGGATCAACAAAAACTTCAACACTTCTATGAGAAGGGATTCTTTCTAAGGATTTAAATATTTTATATAAACTATCTGTTTTTGCAAAGAAGAACTTCATAATAAGAACCTAAACATGAATTTCTAAAATCTTTTCTTTTCTCGACGAATTGCCGTAATAATTGAAAATACGATTACTATCAACGAAACGTATTGTTTTATGTCAAATGATGTTCATAGAATTGATATTATTCAATATCTTGGATAAGATTGAAACAAAAAAGCTATATTAAGTACAATTAGTATTCAAATTAGTCATCGCATTCACAATCCATTCTTTTTAAGAATTATGCTTAGAATGGATATCAATACATGAACAATTAATACTCAAAAAGATATGAAGAGTCATACAGGGTAGACACCATCAAATTTGGTTAAGGCACTATTATCGCTTAAAGCGCGTATTGCAAAATTACTTTCTGTTGGTTTTCATATAATAGAGTCTCATAATGTAATAAAAATTCATAACACAATTAGAGCATTTGCTATTGATAAAAATAATATATCTGCTCGTATTTTTTTATTCTCAGTTCTTTTTATACTAGAAAAAAACATTATAGAACAAATACAAGTAGCTATAAGAATTCATACAAAATGAAAATTAAAATTCTGAGGACTTAATATCGTTAATAAATTTGAAAGAGATGATGGAATATATGTTCCTGTTTCTAAAGAAAATGAAACATAACGTCACAATAAATAAGACAGTATAACCCATCACGGTAACCAGTAAAACAGTTTTAGAAAATCTTGATGATTTCTTTTTGTGAGAATCCATGCTGTAACCAAAAAAACTACTGCGGCAATAATTATACCAACAAACATCATAGAAATTTCTATACCGAAAATCTCAACATATGGAAACATAGTTTTTTAACAATAGCTAAATATCGATATTACCTAAGATATTGAATGATCTTAGTCTCTCTAATTCACGAAATTCTGATTATTCATGGATAATCGAGCTGATCTTCGATTTTTACTCAGATTTCTTCTAAAACTTTTTCCACTTCCTGATCAGGAATTTCTTTAGGATTTACATAAACCATAATTTCTCTTCAAGCTTGCATAATATGAACCTTATCTACACCATTTACTTCCGTGATAAGCTTTTCAAGTTCTCACATTTTTTCAATGAATAATTCTTTCGTATCGAATCTGGCGCCAGGACGAGATGCAGACATGGCATCAGCTGCGGCTACCACCCAAGAAATTGGGTGAGTCATTGCTACATCGTAATGGTGAGATTCTGCAGCGTTTATGATGATTGGATCCATTCACCATTTTCTAAGTAAGTCAGCTCATAATTTTGTATGAGATTCTCATGTAGTTGAAAGAATTTTTCAAACGTCGTGTAGAAGTCATGCTTTTTTAGCCATTACAGGATCTAATCACACTTCAATTGCAATAGCTTCAGCTATTCTTGCAACTTCTACAGAATGTTGCCAAAGACTTTGCCCATAACTGAAACGCAAGAAAAATTGTCATATTGTCTTTACGATTTCAGGGCTCATCATAGGAAGATTTAGTATGTTTAGAGCTTCCTTTCATTTTTCTATAAATGTTTGATCAAGATCGGCTACAACCTGATTATAAATTTTTTCGATATACATTGGATTAATTCTTCAATCTTTTACCAATTTTTCCAAAGTCTGAGCAGCAATAAACCTTTTTTCATGATCAAATGATGAAAGTTTTACACATCCAGGTGTATCATCAATAATCAATTCAACTCATGTTGTTTTTTCAAAGAATGATATATTTCTTCACTCCCTTCATATTAGCTTTCCTTTAAATTCTTCGTTTGGTAAATCTACAGTTTTTGTAGTAAATTCATCAATATTTTGAGTAGCCAATTTTGGTAAGGATTGAACGATAATTTTAGCCGCCTCATTCTCTGCTTCTTCAGTCTTTATTGTTTTATACTTTTCTACAAAACGCTCAATTTCAGAAGCTTGTTCTTTTTCAATCATAGCAAAAATTTGCTCCTTAGCTTCTTTTGGAGATAGTTTTCAGATTTCAGATAATTTATCCATTTGCTGTTTTACTAAATCTTCTGCTTGTTGACGCAAATCGAGAACCTTTTTCTTTTCCTCTTCGAGTTTTTCTAATCTCTGTTCCATTTTTTCTTCTCTATCCAAGAGACGATTTTGAATCTCTTCCATTTTTGCTAATCTTTGTTCCTCAATTTTCTCAGCTTTTTTTTCAGCTTCTACGATACGTGCTTCTCATTTTTTCTTAGCTTCTTCCAAAATTTCTTCTTCAATTTCTTTTGCTCTAGCCATTCTTTCCTTGAATTTTAGAGCCTTTTCTGTCATAGTTTTTTTGTATCCAAAAAATCATCCCAATCATCAAACAATTACTCCTCATGCTACGAGGAGCGCAGTTATAAGCATAGACATTATTATTTATGTGAATTTTAAAATAATACAAACTATGTATTGTGCATGATAGTATAGATAATTTTGACCAAAAATGCAAGTAGAAAATCTGGGTTTTTTAACATATTTTTACTAAATTAAAAGTTCTATGAAAAAAGTCTTAAAATTTTTGCATAGAAATTTTTTTTGATTATAATAAGAGTGAGAATTTTATTTTCTTTTAAACAATAAAAATAAAAAAATGGCAGATTTAACTAACGTTTTAAGTGATAATCCACAGGAACAAAATCAAGACAATTTACAAAAATCTGAAACGTCTTGAGTTGGTGGGCTTTTAAATAATTGAATTAATAACAATCCGGGAGAAAAATGAACCCTGGAAGATGGTTCTGTTATTTTGTCAGGCTGAACCCTTATGGATCCTGAAACTTATTTATTATATCTTGCTGAATTAATGATTCATAATAAAAGTTCAGATATATATTTTACGTATTGAGAAGAACCCGCAATTAGAATTTATTGAGAAGTTCACAGGGTAATGACGGCTCCAAAATTGGAAGATACTACATTAGAAGCTATATCTAATATTCTTATGACAGAAGAAGATCAGATTTTGTATAAAGAAAATCTTAGTTGTGACCTCTGATATTCTGTACATGGACGTCGTTATAGAGTAAACATCTCTCGTCAAAGATGACATAAAATGATTGTGGCGAGGTTACTTGAGGAGAAAATTTTAACAATTCAAGAGTTGTGATTGCCTGAGATTTTAAGAATATTAACAAAAAAGACGAGTTGAATAATTTTTGTAGCATGACCTACATGATCATGAAAATCTACAACACTTGCTGCAATGATTGAAGAGATTAATACTACTAGGTCTTCTCATGTTATTACAATAGAAGATCCTATTGAATATATCTTTGAACCAAAAAAATGTATTTTTGAACAAAAGCAACTAGGTAAAGATGTCACTTCTTTTGCTTCTGCTATGAAATATGCGATGAGACAAAGACCTGATGTTATTTTGTTTGGTGAAACTAGAGATTCAGAATCTTTAAGAAATGCAATAGCATTAGCTGAAACTTGACACTTAGTTTTGACTACAATCCACTCGAGATCTGCAGAACAAACTATAAATAAAATTATTTCAATGGTGCCAGAAGATGAACAACCAATTATTAAGAACCAAATTTCTGAAAATATGACAGCTATAATTGTTCAAAAATTAATGACAGCAATTGAGTGAAAATGAATGGTACCAGCACATGAAATCTTGTTAAATAACAAAGCAGTAGAAAATACAATCCGTGAAAATAAATTGAATCAATTGAGAAATGTAATGTATACTTATAGAAGTAGTGGAATGTGTTTGTTGGAAGATAGTCTTGTTAACTTAGTTAAGATGGGGAAAATTACACCTGAAATGGCTATGTTTAACGCAAATGACCGTAGTACACTAAAAAGAGAATTAACAGAAAATGGATTGATCTAAAATCTCAAACATTAATCGAAGTATAAGTTATCAAATAAAAAATATTATTCGGTTGAATACCTCGTCCATAAAGGGCGAGGATTATTTATTAAGTATTATCTTGAATTTTCAACGATAAATACTACATTAAAGTCAGGTTTTTAAATTGTAAACTTATTGTTGGATGGATTATATGATGTTCGTTTATAGATGAACTGCAAGAGAATTAAGAAAAATTATATTAGCTATATTAAAATCATGAGTGGCTGATGAAATAAAGAGATTCAATTATGTTCAAAATTATTCATTTAAAGAAAAAAATCTCGAAAAATCAGAAGAAAAAATTCTTTTAATTTATACTAAAGAACAGGATAATTTATTAGATTTTTTATCTAAATTCACACAAATAGAAAGAATAAATATAGACTAATTTATCATACAATACAATATGAGAAAACAACAGTTGATACAATTATTACAATTTATACTCGCATGGATATTATTATGATTATTTGTTGTTTTTGTAATGAAAGAATCTTTTGTTGATTTTATTCTTAAATACTGGCTATACCTTTTAATTGTAAGTGTTTCCTATTTCTACTACTATTCTATTGAATATGAACCGGATAAGAAATACAATCTTATTAGAAATGTTGTAATTTATGGTAATGTATATCTATTTCTTCATATATTTTTTCGTCCACTATTAAATATTTCTCATCAATTGTTTGTCTTGTTATGATTAATTATTTTGTGAATACAATGGACTACAACACTAAAAAGTAGATGGAGATATTTATTGCAAATAGTTTGATGAATATTCAGTTTTTTTATTATGATTTCTGGAATGTTTTATTTTTATCCAGAAGAACCGGATATAAGTTGATTTTTGGAGAACAAAGATAATAAAATTTCGGTTTTATGAGTGTGAAATTCCGTGGACAAAAGAGATGCATACATCAAAATAACAGGTTTAAAATGAAGTGAAGATTTTAATATACAGTCAAGTTTTGAAAGATCTTTATCAGAAAATGGGAAAATAGCATATCCTTCATTAAAAAAAAATAGAGATGAAAAAGTCATAATCACTACTTCATATTGAGATTTGATTCAAGTATTTCCACAATCAGAAATTAGTTTAGAATTTTCTTGAAAAGACTTAAAAATGATAAAAAAACTAAATTGAAAAATCTGATTTTTATCATGAATATTTGAATCTCAAGTAAAAGTTATATGAATGGATAAATTATCACAAGAGGAACAAAAGCGAATACAATGGGCACAAGATATATATAAATATGAACTCATATCTTATCTAAAAAATCAAATTTCTGAAAGTAGAATCGATTTAGCAAATAATACAATAATGTATAATATTGATGGAAAGATCATCAAATTTTTATCAAAAATGTTTCCTGTTACTTTTGGTAAAAATTTACATAATTATAATGAATTTATGAAATATTTTTCGTTGCTTGAATGAGATGAGATAGATTTAAATAGATATACTATTAAACAGTGAACATGAGAGTCCATAAGCTCATTTTGGTGAAGTTTAAAAGAAAATATAAATATGTGAAAAAGTAATACTTATGGTTGGTTTAAAAAACCTAAAAAGAGATAATTTAAATAAAACACATAGTTTGTGGAATTGATTTTTCAGACTCATTTGTTATATTACTTTAAATTTATTTTTTATTTTTAAAAGTGGTAAACAAATCGTTTATAGATAATCCCGATAACGTATTCTATGATATATTTTTGAAATGATTAAACGAAGAAACTATCAAAAAAATATCATTTGATTTAGATGAGCCTAGTCGAATATTAAATCATAGATTACAAAGTTTAAAAGTTTTTTATGAAATTAAAAAACCATCATTTTGACCAGATATTTCATCCATAGATTTTGATAACCTTGTTTATTATGCTAAACCCAAGAAATGATTTACAGGAGCGGCTGATTCACGAGATAAAGTCCCACAAAACATCAAAAATATATTTCAACGTCTAAATATTCCAGAAGCAGAACAACAATTTTTAGCATGAGTATGATGACAATTTGATTCATCAGTAGTCTATCATAAGCTCAAAGAAAAACGACAAAAAAGCTGAATAATTTTTGACGATATTTCAGTTGCTATCCGTGAACATTGAGATTTAGTTCAGAAATATTTCATGAAACTCGTTCCTCCCACTGATCATCAATTTGCTGCACTTCATGGAGCTGTTTGGAGTGGTGGAACTTTTGTTTATATCCCCAAATGAGTTAAAATATCTGATCCATTACAAGCATATTTTCGTATGAATACTTATGAATGAGGACAATTTGAACACACTCTAATAATTCTTGAAGATGAAACAAGCTGTAGCTATATAGAATGATGTTCTGCGCCAAAATATGATAAACGTTCACTTCATGCTGGTTGTGTAGAGATTTTCGTATGAAAAAATTCATCGATGCGTTATACATCAGTAGAAAATCGGTCATTAAATACATTTAATCTGAATACAAAACGTGCCTTAGTTGAAGAAAATAGCCATATGGAATGGATTTGAGGGAATTTAGGTTCATGAGCTACAATGCTATATCCTTGTTCCATTTTGAAATGAGATAATTCTACTTCTGATAACCTTTCATTGGTAGTAGCATCCACAAATCAACATCAGGATGTATGAACTAAAGTTATCCATATATGAAAAAACACATCCTCAAACACCATTTCTAAATCAATCTCAAAAAGTTGATGAGTAAATACGTATCGTTGATTAATTCAAATTCAACCAGGTGCAGAAAATGCTGTAGCTTCAACGCGTTGTGATGCTTTACTTTTAGACGAAATTTCTATTTCAGATACGATTCCAGTTATTGAAATTAAAACTGATGATGCAACAGTTTCTCATGAAGCTACTGCGTGAAAAATCGATGAAAATCAGCTTTTTTATCTAATGAGTAGATGATTAACTGAAGAAAAAGCTATGGCAATGATTGTAAATGGATTCATTTCATCTATTACCAAAGAACTCCCTCTAGAATATGCATGAGAACTCAATCATCTAATACAAATGGAAATGGAAAATAGTATAGGATAATATTTCAAGTCAATATAACGATAAAAACAATAAAAAGTCCTGTAAAATTTGACAGGATTTTTTTTTTGAATATAATTTGAATATAGGATGTATTTTACATGTTTTAAACAAAAAGATATGAAAATTTCAAAATCAGGATTATTAAATTTATCATTGGTTTTTACAGTACTTGGACTATGACTAGTAGCTGTATCTATGGCCCAAAGACAATTATATGTAGATCTAAATAACGCAGCCCAGTATATGGAGAAAGTGAAATTCATTTCAACCTGATCGAATGATTCAGCGTTTTTGGAACAAATTGGTGATGGTTCTGTGAAAATACAAACGAATAATTTTATTCTATCTAGGACATGAAGCGACGAAAATATTATTTCTGGTGCATATTATTCTAGTATCCTATGATGAATAAAAAACAAAATTGAATGAAAAATAAGAAAGGGTACAAATGTAATAATTGGATGATCAGAAAATTTAATAAATAGTGAATATAATGTAATTTTATGATGAAAATGAAATCAAATAGAAAACTGAAAATATTCAGTAATTCTTTGATGAAAAGACAACAATTTAAGCTGAGATTACTCTGTTATATTGTGATCCGATAATAAGCTAGAAGGTTCACAATCTACTGTGGTATGAAAAAGTGGATATGTAAAAGGTAATTACTCTGCTGCTTTATGAACAAATTCTAAAGTAGAAGCAAATAATTCTTTTTTGTGGACCGATGGTAGTACCACAGAAACTTTGACAGGAGATAATCTATTTGTAATTATGGCAGGTAGTGGAATGATAATCAACAACAACGTAGCTCACAGATTTGCTAAACTAACTATATGATGACCTCTTATTGTTTCTAGTAAAAATACAGATGAGAACATTCAATGTGGAACATGAAAAGGTTGATGAATACTGAAAATAAAAAATGCTGGTAGTCAAATGTGTCTATGTAGCTGTAATGGATCGTGACGAAATTCTATGCTAGGAAAGGGTAAATGTATGGGTATATGTGACTCAAGTATAAAGCCAGAATGTGGTAATGATGTACAAAGAATTAAAGTATGAAATTTTATCGAATATTCTTGATCTTGTATTTTTGGAAGGGTGGTAAAATGAACATGAGCTTACTTGGTAACAAAAGATGATAAGGTACACTGGTCATGTCAAACTGATGATGGGCAAACAATCGGATGTTCAGGTACTGCTACAGGTTATCCATACAGATCATGTTGAGGAAGTCATCCGACGGCATGAGTAATTGTCTGAAGTTCAGTATACGTAGAAGTTAATTGAATTAAAGCTTGGTATTATACATCAGGTTCGACCCCATGAGTGTGTGAATATACTTGTGATACAAGTAAAGGTTATCATTGGAATGGTGAAATGTGTGTTAATACATATGAATGTATATGAGATCAGCCATGAGAGAATACAACAAGATCAACAGTAGTACCAACATGATGAAATAAATCATGGACTTATAGAGAAACATGAACATTATGAGCATGTGAGTGGAGATGCGAGAACTCAGATTATGAAAGAGATTGAGATACAATGAATTGTAAACCAAAAACATATGCTTGTCAATGAACAATGCCGTGAGCACATACGAAAACATGATCTAATGTAACAACACAACAAAATCAACAATGGGAATATACATGAAGTTCAACTCCATGAGCATGTGAATGGACGTGTATTGATTGATATAAACCTAAGAGTGATGGAAGTAAATCATGTGAACCATCAACATATATATGTACATGAACGGCGCCATGATTACATACAACAAGATCAACAGTAGCACCAACATGATCAAATAAATCATGGACTTATAGAGAAACATGAACATTATGAGCATGTGAGTGGAGATGCGAGAACTCAGATTATGAAAGAGATTGAGATACAATGAATTGTAAACCAAAAACATATGCTTGTCAATGAACAATGCCGTGAGCACATACGAAAACATGATCTAATGTAACAACACAACAAAATCAACAATGGGAATATGTAAATAATCCGAATCCATGAGTGTGTGAATGGGCATGTGAGGACGCATCTTATTATAGGGTGCCTGGTAGTAATTATTGTGCGGAAAGGGTTTCATGAATTTGTTCTTTAACTCATTTTAATTGTGAATGATGAAATCCGTCTGAAGAATACACATGATCTGACGCTTGGACATGGAAATGTTGAGATGCTGAGTGTAAAGAATGTAGAGAAGATAATTGATATTATTTATCCGGTTGAACATGTGAACTATGTACTAATTTTTACTTTGATGTTCATAGTGTTTCGTGATGTGTTGTTAATTATCATATTGCTCCGTATACGCCAAGTTGGACAACTTTGAATAATTTAGGTCTATACTATAGTCGTAATAATACTAATAATTTTCAATATTATTATTATGGTTTGCAGACTTGATGAAAAACTTATCCAGGTGCTATTGTTTGAAATTGATACGCTTGAATTGTTTATTTTAGGATAAAGGATAATGCAAAAAATTGTTTTGGAAAAATTACATCAACTGAAGTAGAAACTCAAAGTTGTTGAGGTTCCACATCATCATGTACTTGTGCAAATAGAAAAACATTTCATGATAGAAATTGTTTGAATTGGAAATACGATATTTTATACTCATCGAACAGAACAGAGATAGCAACAATTTCAACAAGTGGTGTGAGTGGAAATTCAAGTAATTATTTCGGTAAGGTGGCAACATGTAACACTAATTCTTCTTATACAGACACTTCCTGTAATATCATTGGTTCCAATCTGTGTTGTTGTCAAAATTCATCGGACTGTAGACTATCAACAAATTGATCTAGTCCAATGGCATGTCCTCAAAAATATTATTTTTTCGGTAACTCACGACAATTATATCAGACTATCTCTAATAAAGTTAGTTCAGCTTTTGCTGGTAACCCTACTTTATATATTCCATCAACAGAGGGTCAGTGGTGTAGAATTAAACTAAAGTATATTACAACATCATATGGTTGAGGCGGAACATATTATGTGGAAGAAAGTACTAAATTGTGAAGTCTGCAATGTTAGATACGGCTTCCTTAAATATTGATTGAAAAATCTTTGTCTATATTTAGTCCGTTCCAATTATCGTCTATAGCAATGATTTTTCAATTTATAATTTTTCATTTGTATCACATTTTAGCACATAAATTTCAGTTTAATCTCCATTGTAAATTCATAGGATTCTGACTTTTGATTAATGATTTATTTTTCTCATTATAAGCTATCCATTGTCAATTTATCTTAACTTCAGCTCAAGGGATATCAAAAATTACTCCTTTATAGTATCATTTATTTAGAGAAATAGTTTCTCATACGTTAATTTGAGTTGGTAAATTGGTGGGCATACAATATTTCTTAAAGAATCATGCAGGATTCATCAGGATTAATGATTGGTCTTCTCAATTAAATTTAATATGATCTCTAAGGTCAGTAGATGATTTAATCATGTTTAGTAATTCATTTACATCTTGTACTTCGGCAAACATTTGAAAACATAAATCAGCTATTGCAACATTTACGTAATTAGTATAAGATGTAGCATATTTTCAAGATTCACCTTCAATTTTTCATGATGCAGCTGAGTGAGCAGGAAAGGCACGTCAAGCAAATAAACTATTATTATTAAATCATACTGGAAACTTACTACTTTCATATGTTTCATTTGTTTGATCTATATTCCCATTAGCGTTTGTTCATATGGTGACAATTAAATGGTTATTTGCATTATTATTTTTTCCATTACTAGCTGATGCTAGAGAGTAAACTCAATGTTCGTCTCCATCTACAGTTTCATTGTAAATCTTATTTTTTAATATTCCCGCTTCATGTCCTATGTTTGTTCCAGCAACAAATATTATAAAATTAGGGGATTTACTTAAATCTTTTCGTTTGTTGATTTCAGATATCCAACCATTATACCAAGATTTACTACCGTATCAAAAACTTGAGTTTCAAAAAATATAAATATTGTTTGGATTTTGTTGTATCATATTTTTGACGGCATCGAGTCATCATGAATCTCGTATCTTAAAATTTGTATGATTAATAAGAGAATTTAAAATATGCCATTCTTTATGTGCATGGTTTCCAGGTTCGTGACTTATTGATCATATGCTTTCATAATTGTTATATCAACTAGGTTGTTCACAAGTCATTCCTGTATTGAGTCTATTCATTAGTTGTTGATATTCAGCAGCGGAATGATTACCAGCACCATATTTCCACATCATATCTCTAATTTTAGTAGCTTCAGCTATTCTTAGATGTTCTATGTGTTCATATACATTCTTGTCTCATGATTCTACTTGTCATATAATTGGTAATATGTCTACAGGTCTGATATTATTTATTTCCATTGCTTGATATTCTAGAGCTTGAATGTTCTTATTTACTTTTTCTGTAACTATATTACCATTCTTATCTTTTACTGTAAGTATGATTGTACATGTTCATGGATATTGTGGAGTATAATGATTAGGATCAGTAATCTGTGTAGTTTCTCAGTCCATTTCTATTTCTACTTTTACTAAGCTAGCTCCATTTCAAAAAGTTATTCAATTAAGTAGATTTACTTCTTGATCTACTTGCATATTTAAATTTTGAAGATTCTCTAATCATGAAATTAATTGATTGCTTACAGTTAATTTGATGTCTATAGTTTTTGCGTTTCCAGCTTCGTCTGTTACTTTTACAGTTAATATTCATCATTCATTCACAATGGTTCATGAAGAAATAGTTTTTCAGTTTATAGATAACTCTACTTTACAATTTTTAGTTACATTATCTGTCCATGATGCTACTAAAGTATCTCATATATAGAGCTGATTTCAGCTAACACGAACTTGTTTTCATCATGTAATATCTACGTCATGTTGGCTTACGTTTACAGTAGGAGCAATAGTATCACTTGGATTATCTGGTTCATCATCACTACATGCAGTTAATACAGTAGCAACTGCTGCTCAAGTTGCAGGAATAGTAGCAGCAGGTAATCATCATAAAGATATAGATCCAGCAGCTATAACTGGCGCTAGTACTTTTCTGCTAGAATTTCTAATTCTTTCCAAAAGTCATCATTTGTGCTCATTTAGTTCATTAGAATTGATAGAATTTAGATTGTCGGCCATAGTAATATTTTGTAGTGATAAAATATATACAAATAAATTATTATGTTTTTTGTATGAAAAGTCAAGCAACTAATTTTGTAAGATTTGTATTTTTAGCTTGCTATTTTGTCAATTTTTTCTATAAGTGAAATCGGTTTTTATATGTTATAAATTAATCTCATGGTAAAGATTACAACTTCTGATGTTAAAAAATGATCAATTTTATTAATTGATGGAAAACTGTTTAAAGTAACTGAAACGGCACACACTCATATGTGAAGAGGTGGAGCAAACGACACATATAAAGTAAAAGATATCGTAACATGAAAATCTAATGTGTTTACTTATAATTCTGGAGCAATACTAGAACAAGCTGAAATAGCTACTCAAAACGCTGTTTATTTATATAACTCAGGTGATACATACTCTTTTATGGAAAATGATACAGGAGAGATTTATGATATCGAAAAAGAAAAAATAGATGATATTATTTGATATTTAAAAGATAACTTGGACGTATATCTACAAATGTATCAATGAAATGTGATAAATGTAATTCTGCCTTCTACGATTACGTACAAAATCACATCTACAGTTCCAGGTGTAAAATGAGATAGAGCTCAAGCCTGAACTAAACCAGCTACTATCGAAACATGAATGGAAATCCAAGTTCCTCTTTATAAGGAAGAATGAGATGAAGTCGTTGTAAATACTTTAACTGGTACTGTTAACTAATTTGACATAAACCTCACCTAAACCCTCTCCTATCAGGAGAGGTTTTTTTTATAAAAATAAAAAATCACCCTTAAAGAGTGCTTTTTATGGTACCGGGAACAGGACTCGAACCTGCACACCGTAAGGCACTTGGTTCTAAGCCAAGCATGTCTACCAATTCCATCATCCCGGCATATATATTTTCGGGACCTAGGATTCGAACCTAGAACCCCCAGATTCAGAGTCTGATGCTCTACCAATTAAGCTAGTCCCGACTATCAAATCTTTTTTGGTTGCGGAGGATGGAATTGAACCACCTACCTTCGGGTTATGAGCCCGACGAGATACCGTTTCTCCACTCCGCAATATCAATTCTGGGGAACCAGGATTCGAACCTGGACAAACGGAGTCAAAGTCCGGTGTCCTACCTTTAGACGATTCCCCAATGTATTGGCAATTAGTAACTGCTGAGGAAGGGACTCGAACCCTCAAGCCATAAGGCATACGCACCTCAAGCGTACATGTATACCAGTTCCATCACCTCAGCACTAATCAATGCTGTGGATGAAATATAATAATTTTCCATTAAAAATCAAACAGAAAATCACTTTTACGCGTTATTGGTGTATTGTTTTTGTTATTTGAGATATTCTTTTGCTGTTATTTTGTATTCTATAAGTTCTCGAAATTTGTTTATTCACTTGAGTGTTTTGATGTAATCTCATCATGATGGTAATACATATCATCTGAGTCATATGTATTCGTTGTCGATTAATCAATGTCATTCATTGTTTTTAAATACAGGTATAGTGGAATTTCGGAGGTTGTATTGATTGTGGTAATTCATGTATTGTTTTATAAATTCATAAACTCAATTAATTGTTTCTGGGTCTTCTAGGGAGCTAGGCATTCATCGTCATCGAATTCTAACAGGGGATTCTAATTGAGAGAATGGCATTTTTAGCTTTTTAAGTGACGAAAATACAGATTTTTTATTGTGTAAATATTGATTAACTATGTCTGTATCAGATAAGAATCAAAATCTTATTCATACAAAATTATAAATCTGAAAACATATTGATGGAAAATATTTACATTCAGGGTTCGTGATTATGTTTGAAATGGTTTTTAGGCTAGATATGTTATATTTTTGCAAAACATTACTATCGATTCGAATTTGCAAATCGTGGCTGTCGTTATTTGTTTTGAAATAGTGTATTAATGCATACCAGACTATGTCTTGATATTCTCGAGAAAATCAATCATCTCCGAAATCTTCGCTTGTTACTCCGAAAAACAAAGGGAAAGATAAAGCTCTAATAGGTTCTCGGTTTAATACAAATTCAGATATATCATAAAAATTACTCACTCATGGGTATCATGAAATTGTGTACATAATCATAGGATCTGCAGAAAATGGCAAAAATGCAGTTTGATTATTTTGTATTAAAGGTGATAATAATTGATCAAAATATGGTTGTATATCTTGTTGAGCAGAAAAACTTCTGGTAGATATTTTTTCATTTCGATCATATGGAAATAAAAATAAATCTGCTTCGGAAAAATCAGGATTATATAATTGATTCTTGTAAGAATTTAAATCATCGATGAAAATAAAATTTATGTATACTTTTTGATTGTTTAGTAAATCTTGTGCAAACTTTTTCCAACCAGAATTATAAAAATATTTGGGCATCATTACTTTTATTTCTGTGTAGTCTTTTTGTGATTTATCGGGCAATACCATATCTCATGTATCCAAAATATCTCAAGTATTTGTTAACTCTTCTATGAATCAGCTAGTCTCGTATTGTGGGATGTCGGTTTGGTTTGTTTGATTTGGAGTTCATCCGAAAAAAGTTCGGATTATTAGTCAAATTCATATTATCATAGCAATCAATACGAAAAAATTCTTTCTTTTCATAGATTAGAATATCGATGTAAAGTTTCAGAGAATTGATTCTTTTGCTGTTGGCTTTTGAATAATTGTATTAACTTGGTAATCCTTGAAATTTCATTGGCCATTTATTGTGAAATATTTATCAGATACTTTTGCTCATCAGAAATCAACATAGTATTCCAAAAATGGATATACATATCTTCATGTTCATAGTAAGTTTAGTAAGCTAAATCTGAGTTGTGTGCCTGAAGCTACACCAAAGAGATTTTCATAGCCTAGTCCGACAATTTCGCTTTCTTTTTGGCTAATTATTGTTGGTGAAGCTTGTGATGATCTGGCTATTGGAGATCGTTTGTCTTTAAAAGTGAAAAGTAATCCATAATCTCAATTTCCATTTATGTCATCTTCTCTAAATACGCTGTCTTTATTTGTGTCGACTATTGGTTTGGGTCCTCAGATTATTAATGATTGTGTAGAAAATATTGTAAATGGTGAATTGTTATAATTTCATCTAATTTGTCGGTCTACCATAGCATCATTTGTAGGTAAACTACCGCTTAATCAAATACTAGAAGTTCATGTATCTAAATACCAAAATCAACTTTCAAACAAAAGCTTTGGTAATCTGATTTCTCATGTTATTTGGGTAAGTGTAGATTTGCTAATGTTTCCATTGTCATATGGGTTACCATTACTATTGTCATAATACAACAAAAATATTTCGGCATCTTCGTAATCCATCATATTATAGTTATTTGAATCATCAGCAGACAACATTCGTTCAACATCTCATTTTTTTTCTCTAGGTATTCTTGTAGTTCTAGAATTTATTGCCCAAAAGACTGAAGGTTTATTTTCATTACCTGAAAAATATGAAAATCAAGATAGACTTATATCGGATCAAATAAAACTTCAAGTTCATTCTCATTGTTTAAATCCTCAACTTCATATGTATCATGGTTGACGTTGTTTGGTTACTAGTTCTCATCTTTCTAAGGCCGAAATTGAAGCATAATAAGCTTTATGATAATTTTCGGCTTCTGAAAAATTTGAATGAAAAACTAAAAAATTTGAATATATTGATCAAACTACTGCTGCTCAAAGAAGTACAAGTATTATTATAAGAATTGCTAGCATATTTTTTGATCAAGTTGGTTAAAATTTAATTAAAGTAATTATTGTTCTAAACTAGGGGCTCCACAATTTGGACAGTAAGAATATGAATTTGAAAATTTATTTTGACATTCGTGGCATGTTGTGTGTAGAGTTTCTCAGCATTTTGTACAATATAAATTGTTTATTTGATTAAATTCTCAACAATTTTCACAAATTTGTGATTTTTGAAATAAAGTATCTCTTCGAGCTGTCTTGTCCCATCTCCATCATTGTGGACGTATTGCGATGTACAGTACAAGTCATATAATGGGAGTAAAAGCTATAACTAGAAATACTGATAATAATTGAAACCAAAAAGAATAGCTACGAGCGGTAGAATCTTTGATTACCCATACTAATATAGCCAATCGTAATAGAAAAATTACTATAGCTCATCGAAATCGAACAGAATTATCCATAATTGCACTGAAGAATCATTCGGAAGATGTGAAGGGATTTCATATTGTATCTATGATATCTCAGCTTCACTCTAATATATTTATAGCAGTTTGAGTTAAATCTCACGTTTCCATGATTATACAAAAAACATGTAAAAATCTCGATTGATTAAAATTCAGAATACGATTTTTATTTATAAATGCAAGTGACAACGTTGTTTATCCAAATGGTTTTTTTGACAAAGTATATTTATTTTTTGACAAAAGAATAATATCAAACTTTGACTTGATTTTTGAAAAATAAAAAATAAAATAAAAACAGATTTATATGAAATTATTGTATTTGAAATGGTGGAAATCGTAAAGACATTCGCGAATATTGGATTAGTATGACATGAAATTTATATAGAGGCAGATAGTGTGAGAGCGTTGCCGACTATTGAAATAATTTGATTGCCGGATATGACAGTCAAAGAATCTAAAGAACGTATTAGGGGTACATTTCGTAATTCATGAATCGAATTACCAAAGAAAAAATTTGTGCTAAACTTAGCACCATCAGATACCAAAAAAATCTGAACATGATTTGATGTTCCAATGGCTTTTGCATTATTATTGCATATTTGGTCACAAAAACTTTATCATGAGGAAAAAGTTCAGAATTCATTGTTTTTTGGTGAATTGTGATTGGATGGTAGTATCAAGAGAATAAATGGTTTGCTCCCTTCGGTTCTTTCTGCCAAAAAGAAGTGACGAAAGGAGTTTTTTATTCCATCGGAAAATTTATATGAATTGGAATATGTGCCATGAATTAAAATTTATCCTTTAAGGCATTTCTGACAATTAATAAATTATTTCTGTGAATGAAAGGAATTAGAGTGGATTGAATGATGAAAGGATGTATCATCTTTAAGCGAAAATCAGACTTTCGAAGTAGATTTTGAGCATATCAAATGACAATTAGTAGCCAAGAGAGCATTATCTATTGCGATGGCATGATTTCATAATGTTCTCATGGTAGGAGCACCATGAAGTTGAAAAACAATGATGTCCAAGGCGATGAAAAGTATTTTTCCTCCACTCACTTTTGATGAAATATTGGAAGTAAGCCAGATTTATTCTGTGGTATGAAAATTAAATAAAAATTTGCCTCTTATTACTCATAGGCCATTTCGTCAGGTGCATCATACAGCGTCTAGATTTAGTATTATTTGATGATGAACTCACCTTACTCCTTGAGAAGTATCACTGGCACACAAAGGAATTCTTTTTTTTGATGAATTAACCGAGTTTCCTCGTGAGACTTTGGAAGTTTTGCGTCAACCGTTAGAAGATCGTTTAGTGAATATTTCGAGGGTATCATGAACTGTGGAATACCCAGCAAATTTTATGTTTATCGCATCGATGAATCCGTGTAAATGTTGATATTATAAAGATAGACATAAGGCGTGTACGTGTTCTCCGATGGATATAAAACGTTATCAATCCAAAATTTCCTGACCATTGCTTGATCGTATTGATGTGATTCTTGAAGTTCCTAGAGAAAACATTGATACAATATTGGATAATAATCTTTCAGAAAATTCTGCTACAATTCGTCAGAAAGTAATCCATGCATGGGAGATTCAGCAAGAACGTTTCAAATGAATGTGACTTTCTGCTAATGCACATATGTGAGCCAAAGATATCCAAAAATTAATACATCTGTCTAGTGAATGTAAAGATTTTCTTTCACAAGCTGCAGATAAGTTAAATCTTTCTTGAAGAGTTGTTCATAGAACTATAAAATTGGCTAGAACTATTGCAGATATGCAAGATAAATCTGAGATTTCTGTTCAGAATCTAGCTGAAGCCGTGCAGTATCGTAGTAGGACAATGTTTGTGGATAACGAATAATTAATGATAAAAAAATATCTTGTTTTTGTATGAAGCTTTTGTCATAAAAAAGTCTTTCAAATTTTGACAGATAAAAAAAAATGATTATAATCAGTAGTGGATAGTGTTTTATTCTTTAAAATTTCTTGATATGAAATCTGTCGTAAAAAAAAGTCGTTTATTACTTTTATCATTGATATGATTTTTGGTAATTTGATTTGTAAGTGTGGCTGTTTGAATAACTATTATAAATACGTCTCCTGATGATTCTGAGCATAAAGTAACATTGCATTCTTTGTTTCTAGAGGGAAATGTGACTAATAAAGATTTGATTGGGGTTGAATCAGGGAAGGAAAATCTAGATATAAATAATTGATTGATTGTTGGAACTGGTAATATGCAATGACAGGGCGAATTAAGTAGTATTTGATGATGATCAGGTAATGAGATATGATCTATCCATGAATGAGGTATATGATGATGAAAAACAAATAAGGTTTTTAATGGATATTATTCAGTGATAGGTGGAGGATCGGACAATCAAACGAATTGAAGTAATTCTGTGGTTGTGTGATGAAAAACAAATAAGGTTTTTAATGGATGAATTGTTTTGTGATGAAAATCAAATACTGGTACGAATTGAATCGTTTTGGGAGGAGATACAAATCGAGCAATGTCAAATAGTTTAGTTTTGTGAAGAAAAGCTGCATGAAATTCTGGTTCTTTTGCGTGGAATAGTCAAGCTGAACCTAGTTCAGCAAGAATTAAAGCGGATAGTTGAGTGTTAATTTGAACATATAATTCAGTAAATGGTGTTAGTTTGGTTGTTAATTGATCCGTGAAGCTAGATGATGGAAGTGATATTGAGTGAGCGATAAGGTTGAATCGTAGCTGATGTTTAACTATGTATGATGGACATACTCATGTTTTGGGTAAGAGCAGTAAATCTGTATGTGGTGTAGCTTCATGATGTCAATTTGGTAGTACTTTGTTGCAAGATTGAGATATTGTGACAGGATATATAGTCTCGTATTCTACTAATTGTAGCGGTCAAAGAACACAAGTACAATGTAATCACTGAGAGCTTTCGCGCCCAGTTTATCCATATTGTTATAATATAGACTCTAATCCAGTGAGAAATGGGGGGGGTAGAAATAGATGTGATATTAATGGAGATTGAGGAATTGAAATAGATGATTTAAATATGATAATAAATTGTGTTCATCTTGGAGTGTGCTCTAATAATTGGGATTTAAATGAAGATGGTAAAGTTGATAGTCAGGATGCTCAAATTATCAATAATTGGCTTTTGAACGGAGAAGAAACATACTGTTATTAAAATATAAGAGATATAATTTATATTATCATTAAACATGGCAAAGAAAGTAATAAAAATCCATAATATCGTGGATTTTTTTGAGAGAGGGATTTAGAATCGCTTTTTTCGCTTAAAATATATCATAGTTCATATTGTAATCCCTATCATTCATCCAAGTAATCGCCAAAAAATTCATACTATATTTTGAGCAGGAAGTGATACATTCATTCAGTATAGTCAACTTATTCGAGTCAATATCCCTAGTAAAACTGTGAAAATTGTCAAAATTGAAATAATTTTATTTGTTCTAATAGTCGTTAGTGTATCGGATACATCAAATAAAGATTCTGTGTTTTCGTGAGCGATAGATACTAATGATAATATTTTATCGGTTTTATATAAAAGATCTTCAAAATATACATCTAAATCTCATTCATAAAAGTTTACAGTTGCTGTTTGTAGTTCACTTAGGATTTCTGTATGTGGTGTAATAATATGTTTCATTAGTACGGCACTTCTCTTTTTGATTAATAATTCTGAAAGAGTTTCTTGTGTCACAGAATTGGCATCCATAGCAGCATCCTCAATTTTTAGTAAATCTAGTGAAAACTTGGACATTCACGTCAAGACTTTGTCGTACATTGCATCGATTATTTTGTATAATATGTAGTATGGAGATAGCTTAAATTCTTCATCATCTTCTGCTTCGGCGATTTCTTTGCGATATTGTTCTTGGATTTTTTCTACATTATTCGTTACATGGGATGTTACGGTTATGATAAAATTTTTTCAGAGGATTGCGTGCATTTGATTAGCAAAATGTTTTTTTGTTCTAGTGTTAAATTTAGGAAAACGCATAACTAAGAAAAGACAATCATCATATGTGTCTATTTTGTCTTGAGTGGTAAAATCTAAAAAATCTTGTTCGATGATTTCATGTAAGTCGTATTTATCTACAAGTTTGTCTATTTGTTTTTTATCAGGATCTACAAGATGGATTCGAGTAGTTCATCAGATTGTTATTTGTTCATCTTTCATTAAAGTTTTTGTTATGTTATAAATTATTCGTATACTTCTTCATTATTTTTATTTTCCATGTAGTCTCTAATAACTTCTCACAGTGCATCTACTAAAATGTCAAATTGTCTTTGGTCTCATTCTAAATCTTGTTCAATTTTTTTCTTTTTTGCCTCTTCATAGCTCTTTTTGTTTAATGTAAGTTTTGTGGCAGATTTTTTTGGGTGTGAGACATCATTAAAAGAGAAGTTTATATCATTTCACATTTGAATTAACAAATCTCATTTACCACAAATCTTATCTCGAAAACTGTTTTGACGATGTGAAATTACTAAAATTTTTGATCGATCGATAATTTCTGTTTTATATTCGAGTAGTCAATCTCGTAAAAATATGGTTAGAGCTTCTTTGCTAATAAGAATACAGTCGAGATATAAGTTTAAGAATCAGAGTAGTCGTTTAAAAAAAATGAAAAGTCAGAGAACTCAAGCAATTCGTTTTATATATGGTACATTCTGATATTCTGGATATTGTTGGGATACGGCATATATTACATAAACAAGAAAAAGAAGAGCACTATAAACCAATACACCTCTTATGTATATAAAAGGACTATGGCTTAGAATCTCTTCAGTATCTTTTAAATCAATATATCTTCCTAATAAATAATGTCTTAGCATGGATAGTTATTTTGCCTTGATAAAAAGTGGATTTTCCACAGTCAAGGCATACCTTCATTTGAAGGGATACCATAAACCATTAAGCAGATTTTTTTGCTTGAGCGGCTTTGATTGCTTCTTGTTTTTCTAAGAATTTTTCCATTCTTCATTTAATTACTTTTTTTACTTCCTTATTTTCATTGAAAGCTGGGTGACATTGATAGCAAGTTTCTACTTTGATTGGTCCAGGAACAGTTGCGTTTATTTTGAAAGATGCTCCGCATATACAGTTTACTTCTACATCGTTGTAATAGGGAGCGTGAATTCACTTTTTCATAATTTAGTAATTTGAATGAATAAAAATATTCGTGGTGGTTGTTGTTCATTATATAAATTTTCATTATTAATTCAAGTGAAATGGAAGTTGGAAAATTGATTTTTTGTACGGCTTCATGTTGAAAAAATGGACCAATTATTTACAATTGATGTCGGTAATTATTAATTATAATATAGTATGTTGAACTTTTCATATTTAAAGTATTTAGATTATCATCAAAGATTTTTACAGAAAAGGGTTCAAATTTCTGATGTTTTTTTAGTTTGATGATGTGTACGTGATTTGTTGCTTTGAATTACGAAAGATCCTTTAGATATAGATTTTACGTGTGAATGAAAGCCAGAGGAGTTAGATGCTAAAATAAATACTGAATGACTTTCTCATTTTAAAACTGATAAATTCTGAACTATAACTTTAATTCCTTCTAAAGAGAAAGAACGTAGTTATCAGCTTACACCACTTAGAACAGAGTGAGATTATGAAGATTTTCGTCATCCAGGAGAAATTAATTGGAGTAATGATATTTTGCTTGATGCGAAGAGAAGGGATTTTTCTATAAATGCAATGTATTATTTTTCGGTGAAGCAAAAGACGAAGAAAGAATTAGATTTCACGAAAGAAAATCCAAAAATTTTATCAGAATTGGATTTACTTAAAATTTTAAAACTTCAGTGATACTGCTATCTTTCTGATATAAATTTACTGATTCTTACAGATTCACAGTTTGTTTCACAAGTGTTTCCGCAGTCGCATTTTGATGAATACGCTTTTCGTTATTTAGTGGAAACTCAAAATAAATGTTATGTGATTTGAGATAAACCAGAAAAAAAACCTGAAAAACTTTTCCGTGTTTTGATAGATTCTACATGATGAATTGAATCTATGATTCATAGAAAATTGACTACAGTTTGAAATCCAGATCAACGTTTCTGAGAAGATGCGTTGCGTTTGATTCGTGGATTGAGATTAGTGAATGTGTGTAACTACCAATTATTACAGTTGGATAAAAAAAATAGATCCAAAAAGTCTGAAAAATGAAATCCTGACAAGGTTCAGCTTTTTGATTTTTCCACTGAGACGTGGGAATCAATCAAAAAAAATACTCCACTTCTATCTCATGTAGCTAAGGAACGTATAAAGGAAGAACTTTGTAAACCTTTTCAAAAATGAAATCCCTTTGCTTTTGCTGTCTTGCTTGATTCTAGTGGAATGTTACCAATTCTATTTCCAGCGTTATCAAAAACCAAATTTGTGGATCAGCCGATTCGTTATCATGCATTTGATGTTTATACACACATAATGCTTTCACTTAAAGCTGTTCAAGAGATTAATTCAGATTATTTAGTTCGTTTTGCAATGCTTTATCATGATGTAGGAAAAGTAGAGCAATATGCGGCTTATGATAAAGCTAAAACTAAAGAAGAGAAACAGATTATTTTTTCATGACCATTAAATCATCGTGAAAGTTCTCCAGTTTTGATGAAAAAGGATTTTTCTGCTCTTGGATTTTCCAAGAAAGAAATTGAAACGATAGAATGGTATATTCATGAGCATCATACACCTGGAGAAATTTTAAATTCACATCCAAATAATCGAATTAAAAAAGTTAGAAAGCTGTACAGTGAGAAATGATATGAAATGGTGAATAATCTCTTTGATATAAATATTGCAGATAGACTTGGACAGGAAAATCCACTTCAAAATTCATCAGATTTGTCGGATTCTTATTATTTGAAGGAGTTGTTAAATCAACTCAAAAATTCTGAATGACAATTTGAGATGAAAGATTTGGCGATTGATTGAGAAAAATTGATGAAACATTTTAAATTAGAACCATCTCGTTTAGTTTGAGAATTGCTGCATCAGGCCTTTGATTGGGTGTTGACAGATATAGGAGATAGAAATAACGAAAAAGAAATTTTCAATTATTTGGATAATTATATCAAAAACAGGAAGAAAAGTGAGTAAAAAGGGTCGATATTTTTGATTTTTCGTAAAAAAAGAGTATAATTTTGTTGTTAATGTAAATTTATTTGTAAATAAATATTATGCTGAACAAAAATAAAATAAAATTTTATTTAGGATTGCTATTATTTTGTATTTTTGGTGTTGTAAGTGTTTGATATGTAAATGCATCTACATTTGCAGAAAGGTTGTCAGAAGTTGGATTGGATGTTGCATCGTTTTCAAATAAAAATTCTATATCTCGTTATGAGGTTACTAGGCTTTTGAATGCGGCAGATTGTCAAGATTGTATACAAGCTCCAGATTGGATGAAACAAACTTATGGTCAAAAGTTTTGGGATGAATTTAGAGCAATAGATGGAAAAGATTTTAATGATGTTAGTTATGAAGCTGGTGTTTGGAATAAAAAATCTTATTATTACTGTGTGGCATATGTTGGTGATAATGGATATATGGCATGATATCCATCTACATCTACTAAATGTAAATGAAATTTTTGTGGTCAAGAGCCTATAACGATATCAGAATTTTATCAAACGGTTTTGAATATTATTCAAAATCAAATTAGACAAAAATATTTGATTGATCGGTCGAAAGTTAAATCTTGGAAGAAATGATTGAAAAAAAATAGTATACAGATGAGAACTTTAAATCAAACTAATATAGATGTAATAGATAAAGTTGATTCAAAAATTGCGTATGCACAAAATAATGATGAATTTCAGACTTGGTTGAAATATTGTATGTATAATTTATCTGCGTGTAATTTTCAGCCTTTTGGAGTTGTTGGTACATGATATTGGCCAGTGAGCGAGCTGAATGTTTTATATAAGGAATGAGTTATTACATTTGAAGATGCACAAAACGTAGCTTCATTTTCTAATATGGGATGAGATGAAGCTATTCGTATATTTTCTTTGATTTATGATAATTATGCAAGTTGTAGTTTTAATGTGGATTATGATTGTGATAGTATAACTAATTGAGATGATAATTGTCCTTATGTATTTAATTCAAATCAGTATGATTTGGATGATGATTGAGTGGGAAATGTTTGTGATGATGACATTGATTGAGATTGAAAGAAAAATTTGATATGAGTAGTAGATGATAATAATCGTATTGTTGTGTCTATGTGGGAAAAAGGTTTAGATCAGACTCCTTTAGGTAATTTAAATTTATGATTTAGCTTTTTTGTGAATATTGAGTCTATAAGTAGAGAATTCCCTACAGCAGTAGTATTTGAACCAGTCACAAATTGAAATATAGTTAAAATTGAATGGGATTTTGGAGATTGAGTTAAAAAAGTAATTGATAATGGAGGTAAGGTTAGACATGTCTTTAAAAAATCTGGAAGTTTTACTGTGAAAGCGGTAGCGACATCAAAATGATGATCAAAATCGTTTGCTACGAATAGGGTATTTATTGCAGCTTCTGAATCTGAAAACTATGCTTTAAACATTCAGCCAAGGTTTGTGTTTAAAAATTGAAGTATAGATTATACGTTTATTCCATTGTATTCGTGAGATTTAGATAAAATTTCATGGAATATTAATAATCAAAAAGAAGAAACTCATAAATTAACAGAAAATTTTAATGTGACGATAAAGGAAAATGGTAAGTATGTTGTAACAGCAAAGTGATATAAGGATGGAGAATTAAAAGCTGTGGCTATGTTTACGATGTTGCAAGATTGATCTCCGAAATTTTCAAGTGTAGGTATAAAACCAGGGAATTTGTGGGAAGATAGTCTAATATCTTCTAATTTGGTATGATTGTTAAGAAAAGATATTGGTAATGTTACTGTTAGTTGGTGATGATCAACATCAAAATGATCAGATTTGGTTTACAAGCATGCATATGATGAACCATGATTGAAAACAATTCAATATGATTTAGTGTTGAACGATTGAAGTGTTTTAAATAATGTAGCCACAATTAATGTTCAGAATCCTCTTTTAATGGATTCTTATGCTGTAAATATCAGGGGAGATCGTTTGGGATATAATCAGAATGAAAAATTAGCTTTGTGATTGAATATGTATCCTAGAACTTCTGTTATGTCTTTGTTTACTAGTTATCAAGTGTGACAAAAGAGATTTTTGTACAATCCAGATTTTTCTAAAACATTGTTGGATTTTTCTTATTCAAGTGCAGGAGATAAATTGTTGACCAATTTGGTTGAGGTTAATAGATGTGTCGCATTGCTTAATCAGTGAACGGTTCATATAAATTCTATGGATATATGTGAAAATGCTATGAAAAATTGAACACTTTCAGGGTATAAATGTGATCAGGATGGAGATAAAATTCCAGATATCTGTGATGATGATATTGATTGAGATGGTGTGAAAAATTTGATATGAATTATTTTACATGAAAATAAGGACTGTTCTATTGGGGAAAATAATATAAATTCTGATTTATTAGAGAAGGAGATGTGAGTTTGTTCGTTAGATAACTGTCCTTTTGCTTCAAATTCAGATCAGTCTGATTTAAATAATAATTGAATTTGAGATGTTTGTGAAGAGTTTGTTTCTAAGTTGTTATCCCCTTCTTTGCATGGTAGTTGAGGATCTTCTACTTTAATTTTGGATAGAGATCAAGATTGAGATGGGGTACCTGATAGTGCTGATACTTGTATTGATATCCCTTGAAATTCTGATAATGGTTGTCCGGAACAGTATAATCAAGGTTGTTGGGTTTATTCTAGTTGTGGAAATGGAAAGATAGATGCGTGAGAAACTTGTCAAACTTGCCCACAGGATGTATGAGTATGTTGTGGAAATGGAATTTTAGATTTTTGAGAGAGTTGTGATACATGTCCAGTAGATGCTGGTAGTTGTAAATTATGTGGAAATGGAAAGATAGATGCATGAGAGAATTGTAAGAATTGTGAGGAAGATGTGTGAAAATGTAGTGCATTTTGTGGGAATTGAGAAATAGAAGCGGCAGAGGATTGTAGGAATTGTCCAGAAGACTTGAAAGCATGTAGTGCAGAATGTTGAAATTGAAAGGTAGAAGAATGAGAAGATTGTGATAGTTGTCCAGAGGATGTGAAAATGTGTAAAAGTTCTACATGTGGAGATGGAAAAGTAGATAAAGAAGCGTGAGAAGAATGCGATAATGGGAAGAATAATGGTAAAGATAAAAAATGTACACTGATGTGTACAAAATATAATGGGAATAAACCAAATTGTGGAAATGGTGAGATAGAGTCGTGAGAGGATTGTGAGACATGTGCAGTAGATTTGTGAGAGAAATGTGTAATAGGATGAGAATGAACAGGAGGTAAATTATGTGGAAATGGAAAGATAGATGCATGAGAGAATTGTAAGAATTGTGA
>CAMVNA010000002.1 GCA_947168725.1 uncultured bacterium
AGAAGAAAAGAAAGCAGCTAAAGCTGAGAAGAAAGAAACTAAAAAAGAAGAAAAAACTGAAAAGAAAAGTAAGAAATAATTTATTGAAATCAGATATATAAATCACTATAATAAACATATTGTGTATTCAATGAACCTTTTTTTGCATTTTAAGCCTCGCTGCTGTGACAGTACCGAGGTTTTTTTGATTTAATATTGACTAAAATTTTGATTTAGATAAGAAATAGTCATTAATTTTTATAGAACATTAACCACAAAAATCGTAAATGAAATCTGATATAAAAGTATTCTCTAATCCGAATATATTTTCATCCGAAGTTTATGTTATTACTTTTAACGACACAGTAATCGTTATCGATCCATGATTTTATGATTCAGATTTTAAGAATTATTTATCTAAACTCTGAAAAGTTGATACAATCTTATTAACTCACGGACATTGAGATCATATCAGATGTGTAGACGAAATAATTAAAAACTACCCAAAAACCAAAACATATATTCACCATTTTGACCATGAATTATTAACAAACGCAGAATTAAATTGTTCTTTTTTAGTTTGAAGAGAAGCTATCAAAATTAAGTCAGATGTAAAATGAATAGAGCAGTGAACATATGATTTCTGAAAATTATCAACCCAAGTAATTCATGTTCCATGACATACAGATTGAGGTGTAATGTATTATTTTGAAGAATTATGAGCTCTATTCCTCTGAGATACTGTAATGGGTGAAAGTATATGAACTCTGAGTGCCCCAACATGAGATATAAATAAAATGCAGGCTTCTTTATGAAAATTTAAACATCTATGACTTGATCCATCAACTTTATGCTATCCATGACACTGAGAAGTGATGAATTACTGAGAAATCTTGGACGTTAATCCTTTTTTGAAGGGAAATTTTTAAATTTTTTCAAAAATATTACTTAATCCTTGAGATTTTAACAAAATGAAAAAATGCTTTCTTTCAGTAGAACTACAATAATTCTAAAATATCATTTTCTATATCTTCTGGACTAAATGTTGGATCATATCTTTTTATTACATTTCAATCTCTATCTACGAGAAATTTTGTAAAATTCCAAACAATATCTCCATCTTTTTTACAGCTTTTACTTATTGCTTTAATAGCTGCCATAGATGCTTTATTTTTTAATCATTGAACCTCTTCATTAGGTTGTTGCTCTTTTAAGTAAGTATATAATGGTAGTTCATTCTCTCAATTTACTTCAATTTTTGAGAATTGATCAAATGTAGTGTTGTACTTCATAGTACAAAATTGATGAATTTCATCATCACTTCATGGCGCCTGATGTCCAAACTGATCACAAGGGAAATCCAAAATTTCCAATCACTTTTCGTGATGTTTTTTGTACAGATTTTCTAGTCATTCATATTGAGGAGTAAATCCACAACCAGTCGCAGTATTTACAATTATCAATACTTTTCATTTAAAAATTCTCAAAGAAATCTGACTTCAATCTCTTTGTTTAACTTCATAATCATAAATAGTCATATCGATGTTTTTCATATATAAAATTTATTTAGCAGGTTCCCATTTACATCTAACAGTGGAAATAATAGCTCATTCTTTTTTGAGTTCCGCAAAAGATTTATCAACCACTTTTCTATCCAGTCCTGTCATTTCTGCTACTTTACCAGCATTAATGGGCTCTCAAGCTCTTTTCATTGCTTCTAAAATTATCTTTTTTTCTTTTTCCATTCTTATGAATTATATTATAAATCTAATTTTCTTATAAAAAAGCCCCTAAAAAAATCAAACAATTTTTTATTACAGCCAATTTTCAACAGTATCTTTCGCTTGATAAACAGAGCTACCACGAATAGCTAATCAATCCAAAACTTCAGCTCATTTACAGAGATTCTTAAGCTGACTTGGAACACTAGCTAATCCAGATCATTCATGAGTAGTAAATGGTCTAACTATTTTTCATTCCCAATTTAATTTCTCTAACTGAGTAACCATTGGTTGTGGTAATTGTCACCGATAGATTGGTCATCAAACATAAATCACTTCATAGTCGTCAATACTTTCTAGAGTATTAACTATTTCTGGTCTTTCATCATTATCATTTTCAATTTTAGATTCTTTTATACAAGTAGCATAATCCTTTGCATAAGGGATTTTTCTTTCCACCTTGAATAAATCTGCTCATATTAATTCTTGAATATATTCAGCAATAACTTCTGTATTTCACTTCTCGATATATCATACTGCATAATTTTCATCAGCCCTGGAAAAGTAAATCACGATACTTTTTTTAGTCTTTAAATCAGTCATTTTTTGTAATATAATAAAATAAAAATCAGAATTATTTACTCAATCACAAAAGCTTTTTCCAATCTTTACAACTATACTTATAGCTGATATCAATTAATGATTTTACTAAATCCTCCTTTGGAGAGAGCGGTCATAAAAGAATTGTTAACCAATGTTTCTTATTCATATGATATCATGGACGAAGTCATGGTTGAGTACGAAGATATTCTATCATGTTTGGATCACATTTAACATCTATTATATCAATAGTTCATTCCTCTCATGCATTAACAAACTTCTTTCAAATATTGGCAATTCAGCATGCAAATCGTTTTTTAGTTTCAGGATTACGAAATGCACAATAATTAGGATATTTAGGCCGTAAATATTCAGGTTCTACATTGTATTTCTCTTTGATATAATCTATCACATCTTGTCTACAGAACATGATTTTAATATATTTTAAATAAATAGTTTGCTTTACCAAAAATAAGAACTGAAGTCGGAAAATCAATACTTAAAAATTAGATTTTACATTTTTTCGATGGAATAATTGTTACAAAACTACATTTTTTCGATGGAATAATTACTTATTAATCAACTCGTCAAAGCAAAAAATTAGATACAATGGGATATTTATCAATCAATCTTGTTTAATAAAATCCAACAAAGAAAAGCGGATACATATTTGTGGATTATATTTTTCGCGATAAATTTTTAGGCTTTTTGACTTTGTATTTTCTCCACTTTTTACTTCAATTGGAATAATTTTTTCTTCTATCTGTGTAATAAAATCTACTTCAGCATTTGCATTAGATGTTCGATAGAAGATTTTATAATTATTCATATTTTGTAGGACAAATTGTTCTGCAAAAAGTCAGTTGTATTCATTAAAAATACTATATTTATTCATTAGTACATTACTTGGAATGTCGGCAAGTTTTCTCAAGAGTCATACATCCAAAAAATAAAGTTTGAAAGCGGAATCTTCTTGATAAGCCAGAAGTGGTAATTTATCTCATCTTTTTACTCTATTTACTTTTCTTACCAGTCCGCTATCGACCAACCATTGTAATGCGATTTCATAATCTTTAGCTCTAGCTCATTGTCTGAGAATTCATCGAATAAATTTATCATTTTCTTTGGCAAACTGTAATGGGATAGCTTCCCAAATTTGAGTCAGCCTTTTTGTCATTTGTTCGTTTGTGTGCTTTGAAAAATCATATCTATATGACTGTAAGATGTTTCACTGTAATAAATCTATTTTTTCTACATCTTGTTCTGTAATCCAAGATTGAACGATTTCTGGCATTCAACCAACGAAAAGATATTGTTTCATATATTCATACAATCTTCCATCAAAAATCTGATTTGGACTTTTTTTGTATAATTTAATTAATTTTTCTTCTCCATTTGCTAATAAAAATTCTTCAAAATCCATAGGCTCCAAATGTAAAAATTCGATTTTACCAACGGGAAATGATGTTTCTTTGTGTAAAGCAATTCACAATAAGCTACCTGATGCAATAATGTGATATTCTCCCGCTAGTTCGTTGAAATATTTTAAAGATGTTAAAGCTCTAGGATTTGATTGTATTTCATCAAAGATTAATAAAGTCTTTCATGGTGTAATCTCTTGTTTAAAATATATTTCTAGATTTGTGAGAATTTTTTTTGGATCTAAATCATTTTCAAAAAGCTGAGCGATTTCTGGTGCGACATTCTCAAAATTCAGATAAATCGTATTTGAATAGCATTCATTTCAAAACTGTCTAATCAAAAAAGTCTTTCCAACTTGTCTTGCTCAAGTCAAAAGTAAAGGTTTTCTGCTTTTTGATTTTTGCCACTTTTTCAAATGTTCGATAGCTTTTCTATACATTAAGAAATTTGTAAAAAGATAAAATCTAATTTTACAGGTTAATTATAGGCAATTTTTATATAAAAGCAAATCTTTTTACACTTTTTCGATGGAATAATTGTTACAAAACTACACTTTTTCGATGGAATAATTGTTACAAAACTACATTTTTTCGATGGAATAATTGTTATAAAACTACACTTTTTCGATGGAATAATTTTTTCTGACTTGCTTGATTTTTGAGAAAATATTGATATAAGGTAAGAGCCAAATCTATTTAGTCGGAATTCACAAGAATTTTGCAATTAACAAGATAAGACGATTGGTATTATCGTTTCTTTATCTTCGTTGATTGCGAAATCCGATTTAAAGAAAATAGGTTTGGCGACTCGGTAATATCAGTCGTCTTTTTTAGTATGAAAAAATAGTTCGGCTGATTAAGCTTTTAGTCGCTAAACTATTTTTACTATGCCAAAGACAATCACAAAATTGCTTGCCGCTTGAAAAGCAAAAAAAGATGAATTTTATACTCAACTTCCAGATATAGATAAAGAATTGAGACATTATAAAGAGCATTTTAAATGAAAAACCGTTTTTTGTAACTGTGATGACCCCTATGAAAGCAATTTTTTTAAATATTTTGCATCAAATTTTAATTTTTTGTGATTAAAAAAGTTAATTGCTACTTGATATTCTACTTCTCCAATTGCCTTTACACAGTTGCCACTATTTGAGATAAATTGATTAGAAAATGAAAAGCCGAGAGCTTATAAAATAGAAATAAATGAAGTGTATGATGCAAATGAAGATTGAGCCGTAAATTTAGCAGATATAGAACATCTTTTGAAAACATGAAAATGAAAAAATAAATTAACATTACTTAAATGAGACTGAGACTTTAGAAGTGAAGAAAGTATAAATCTCTTAAAACAATCAGATATAATTGTAACAAACCCACCATTTTCTTTATTTAGAGAATATGTGGCTCAGTTAATGAAATATGAAAAAAAATTCTTGATATTGTGAAATATGAATGCTATTACATATAGAGAAATTTTTCCATTACTGCAAAGAAATCAAATTTGGACATGATACTGATTTAATATGTCAATGGTATATAAAACTCCATATGAAAATACATTAGAGCAAAATAGAAAATTTGTTAAATCAAAATGATATGACCCTGATAAAAATTTTATAAAAGTACCATCTGTAAACCGATACACAAATCTAGACACACAAAAAAGGCATGAAGATTTAATTCTATATAAACATTATAATCCAGAGGAATATCCAAAATATGACAATTATAATGCTATAAATGTGGATAAAGTATCAGAAATCCCATGTGATTATGATTGATTTATATGAGTTCCTATTACATTTTTTGATAAATATAATCCAGAGCAATTTGATATAATTTGACAATGACAATGAAACTTATATAGAGAATTATCTGATTACTGATTATCACAACAATTTGTTGATGATTATTATAAGAGTGGACAAAAATGAAGTATAAAGGCAGATCATCCAGTGTTATGATATTATGATAAAAACCATATTCCAGTAATTCCATATATGAGAATAATTATTCGTCGTAAAAAATAAGCTGTTCCCCTTTACCGAAAGGGGATACGGCGAAGCCGAGGGGATTTTTACAGGTTATGTATAAAAATCCTCCACCGCAAGCGGTCCCCCTCCTTTCAATAAAGGAGGACAAAAATAATCAGACTTTTATTTCTTTCATTTTAAACCATGAAAATTGAATTACAAAGAATTACTATTGGCGAAGTTGCCAAAGATTATGTAGATAATGCTGAAGAATGAGTAGTTTGATACGGTGGAAAACTGAATATTCGTCCAAAATATCAGAGAGAATTTGTTTATGATGATAAAAAAAGAGAAGCAGTTATTAACTCTGTCCGTAAAAATTTTCCATTAAATGTAATGTATTGGATGAAAAATGAAGATGGAACTTTTGAAATTTTGGATGGACAGCAGAGAACTATTTCCATTTGTCAGTATGTGAATTGAGATTATTCAATCAATGCACAATATTTTCATGGACTTACAAAAGACGAACAAGACCAAATTCTGAATTATCCATTAATGATTTATTTCTGTGAATGAACAGATAAGGAGAGATTAGATTGGTTTGAAGTAATAAATTTTGCATGAGAAAAGCTTACCCCACAAGAGCTTAGAAATGCGATTTATACATGAGAATGGCTTACAGATGCTAAAAGACATTTTAGTAAAACATGATGTGCAGCTTATCAAATCTGAAATGATTATGTGAAATGAAGTGCGATTCGTCAGGAGATTTTGGAAACTGCGATTGATTGGATTTCAGACTGATTTATCAATCAATATATGGCAGAGCATCAGCATAATCAGAATGCTAATGAATTGCGATTATATTTCCAAAATGTGATAAACCGAATCAAAGCCACTTTCCCAAATTATAGAAAAGAAATGAAATGAGTGAATTGGTGACCGTTGTATAATCAATTCAAAGATAAACAAGTTAATACAGATGAATTAGAAAAAGAGATTAAAAAGCTGATGATGGATGAAGATGTAACCAAAAAACCATGAATTTACCCTTATGTGCTTACTCGTGATGAAAAATATTTGAGTATTCGTGCATTTACTGATAAAATGAAAAGAGAGGCTTATGAAAGACAGAATTGAATCTGTGTAAAATGTGATGAACATTTCCAGATTGAAGAAATGGAAGCAGACCATATTACTCCACGAAGTCAGTGATGAGCTACGACTGCCGAAAATTGCCAAATGCTGTGTAGAGATTGCAATAGAAGAAAGAGCGATAAATAATTTTACAGTCACAAATTCTTTAGCCATTGAAGAGCATAATCTTCAGCATCTCTTGCCATTTCTTTTTGTTCTGGCCTTTCTCCAGTTACGGCTTCACGTTCAGGGTTATTACTCTCAATGAATCAGTGCATAGCTCATGAATACTGTTTAATCTCTGTTTGAATTCAGTTTTCTCTTAATATCTCTTCATATTCCAGTGATGTATCTCAAATTAAATCATTATCAGCCAAGATAAATAGGGCAGGAGCGATAGATTTTTGTTGTTCTTCGGATAATTCTAAATACATATCGTCAGCATCTCAAATATAAGCATATCACAAAATCTGAGCGAAAACATCGATATTTTCTTTTTTCAGAGTTATACAGGCTTCCATTGCATAATCTCATCCAGCGGAATATCACATAACTATCATTTTATTTGGGTCTATATTGTATTTCTCAGCATTATTTCTGAAATATTTGATGGTATCCACGATTTCATCTAATGCATAGGAAATGGAATAATCCATATTGAGTAATTTATAGTTGATATTTACTACCATCACATTCCAATCTTTAGCAATTCTTTCACTCTGTGTATCTAGTGTGTCTGCACTTCATGCAAAAAATGCTCATCAATGGATATTAAATACCACTGGAAGTGTTCATTCGTAAGTATCAGGATAATATAAATTAACATTAACAGGTTCTTCTCCCATTCTTGGTACTTCATAACGTTCTCATATTAATTTATCATCTGGTTTAATAATCGTGTTTCTGTGTACTCTATTAAAAAAATATACTCAAAACAAAATTAGAATAATAAGTATTAATATTAAGCTATCTAACGATATTCTAACTATTCTCTTGGCTTTTTTCATTACTATTTCTACAAATTAACTGTGAAATTAAACGATTTGAAATATATGAAAATGAGAACTTTTTTCAATTTCAATAATTTTAGTTAAACTGATAAACAAGAGTTATTTAGAAGCTTCATTAAACATTTCCACCTTCATATGAAGCTGATATTTATCACGAAGTGCAGCTATTTCTTTCATCATTTCTGATTTATGATGAATATCCAAAGCCTCTTTATTCTTCCATCTATCTATTAATAGTACAGTTTCAGAATCTTCCATAGGAAAGAAATATTCATATTTTTCGTTTCATTCTTCTGCACGAATTCTATCTACTAATCAGCTAGAAATCATTTCCTCTGCAAATTTTCTAGCATTTCCATTTATTCATGTATAATAGATATTAATTGTAATGCTCATAGAATTTCAAGTAGTTGAAATAAAAATAAACATCCAATTTCTATATTAATGAAACAAAAACTTTTTCAAAGGTCAAATTTAAAAATGGAGCACAAAGATCCACTCTTAGTATTCTTCATTTATTTCCTAACCACAGCATGAAGTTTTAACATCCATCTGTGTTCAAAACTTTCCAAAGTTAATCACGAATTATCACATAATTTTTGTAAATCAGATTTGGTATATATTCTTACATCTCAATATCAAAGTCGGTTTAGAAAAGGTAGTTCAATATAATTAACAAAATATGATAATAATTTTCATAAATGCATATCTCTCAAAATAAGTTTACCTCAAGGTCTCAAAACTTTGAATACACAATCAAAAAATTTCTGAGGATTAGGATAGTGATGAAAACTTTGAGAGCATATTACAATATCAAATGAATTTTCCTTAAATGGTAAATCTTCAGCATCTCAAACTATAAATTCAACATTCTTTAATTTCTTTTTTTGAGCTACTTCAATCATTTTTGGAGTTAGGTCTAATCCTACATAATGCTTATCAGGAAATTCTTGAGTAAGTAGAGATAAGATTGGACCAGTTCAGCATCATACATCTAATAAATCACTGAAATCTTCTTTTTTGATTTCTGCCAAAATATCAGGATAATCAGCTCTACATATTTTGTAAACTCCTGCATTTTTTCATTCATATCTCTCAGCAGCTTTAGTAAATTCTTTTTTAGATAAATCTTTAAATTTTTTAGTAGAATATCTCATATTTGAAGTATTAATTATATAATCAATGAATTATAAAACTATAAACTTTCTAACCATTCTTGAACTTCTTCTTTAGATGCACCTTGAGCAAATCTCTTACTTCAAATGATATTTAATCCATGTCCTCTTAATTCATTTTCACTTGTTCAGATACCAGAAGATCATGAAGTACAGAAAAGCACAATTTCTTTACCAGAGAAATCATATTTTTCAATCAGAGTTAATATGATTTTTGGATTAGTTCACCACCAAATAGGGTATCCGATATAAATTCTATCATATCCATCCAAAGAAAATTCTGTAGCTATTTCAGGTCTTGCATTTGGATCATTTTGCTCATTGTTTGCTCTGGTGTTTTCAATATTATAACTTAAATCTTCTGCTGTATAAGGGATTTCAGGAATAAGTTCACTTAATTCTGAACCTTCTATCTCAGAAATATATGTAGCGATTTGTTTGGTGTGCCCAGTAGGAGAGAAAACTATTACCAAAGATTTTTCTCACTCTTTATTATTCACATTAACTGCAAATAATTCTTCTAATGTATCAATACTAACAGCATTGTAATAGTGAGTTCCAGCTGCTCAATCTATACTATTGAGTTCTCATTTGAAAGAAACCTGATCTCCGTAAATCATTTTGTGTGGATCAACATAATTTTGCCATAATTCTTGATCTATAAAGATAACATCAGCATGATCTTCATATTCTCATCTCAAAACTAATTGTCATGCTTCAAGCTGTTCATCAAATCAATTTTCTGGTCACATAATAGTATAAGTCTGAGCTTCTTCAGATTTATCCATATCTGCTTGATTAATCGGTTCTAATTCTAAATCAACATTTTCCTTGCTATAGACTTTACATGTAAAGCTATAATCAACTCCTTCATATCTTACACTTCATGTGTAGATATAAGCTCAATCTAATTTAGTTGCATTTGGCATACTAACATTTTCAAGATATTCTCATAATTCTTGTCTTAGTTTATCTCCACAGTAAACAGAATTTTGCTTAATTTTGTTTTCATTGCGAATAAATAATCATGCACATACAATTCATGCAATTAGGATAAGTGCCAAAATGCACCATAAAACTTTTTTTCGTGTCTTCATTTAGATGATAGGATAAAAAATAAAAGTTATTTCAGTAATGAAAATACCAAGGTTACATCTCAATCTCATAGAATCTCTTTCAATTCACCTTTAGATGTCATTTGAATTTTTCATAGTTTAGTATATGACCATGAATTACTTTCATAAAATAATGAAATCTGATTTCATTGATACAAAACTAAATCTCCAGGTTCAGTTGTAATTTGTTTATCTGCTCTAGGTAAATCAAATCCAAGATTTCCAACTTTTTCAAATCATCAATATTCACGAGCATTTACTATTATATCTCATTCCAGTAGTTTCTCAATCAGTGCTTTTGTTGCAGAATTTTCTTCCAAAGTTACATCAAAAGTTTTATCTCAGATTTTTAGATTTATAACATTGTCTGTATTCATATTTTCTTCTTCAACAACTAAAATATTTTCTTCGTCATTTTTAAAACAACGAACTGGGAATGTAGCTGCACGATATGATTCAGCATATTCTACTATCATATAGCTATGAAAATTTAAAAATCTTCCCGGACTAGACATCCAATAAAATCATTCAGATTCTTGGTCGTGAGGTGTAGCATTACCATCAAAGCGAATTCATCATGCCATTGGTAGTAATAAATCATTACTAAATTCTCTTCAAATTTGATTTCATCCACCTCAAATAGACATCCATCTCACATGTTCTTTTTTTTCTATATCATCTGGATATTTAATATCTATCCAAAGCTTAAATAGTTTATGTATTTCTCCAAAACTTGGTACATGAAATCATTCTGGACATGGTCATTTTCTTTCTGTCCTAGGATTACCTGTATCTCATCTAAATTGGTCTATAACATACTCTCACATACGATTCACAATTTCACTATCTCAGCTTCATCATCGTAAATTATCATTAAATGAAGCTAAATAATTATAGTTATAATAATCTACATTACGATTTAATTCTTCCAAAACGACAAATTGTACATCGCTATCATACCAATTATTTGGTCAATACTGCATTGATTCTTCTCTAGATACTAATTCAGTTCATGTTTTTATTTCTGAATTTAGTTGGAATCAGTGGTTATTTCATCGTTGAAAATAATATCAAAAAGATTCTTCTCATGTTCAAGCGACTTCTGCTCATAAATTCCTGTCCATTATAGTTATTGATTCCTCTCAATTATCTAATGTTATCGTTCACTCTTGTATATTATGGAAAATTCAAAACGAGTTAGTCTGAGTTTCATCCAAACTTATTTCAGAATTATCTAATCTATTACAACCAATTAATAATAAACTACCAAATAACAAAGTAGCTAATAATCAAGTTTCTTTCATTATTAAAACATTAATTCTAAATTTCTTCTATTTCATACTTCGTACTTCCAAGTCAAAGACTTTCAGCATATTCCGTAATATGCCTTCATTTTCTAGAATCAATTCTTTCCTGAATATCTTTGGTTCACTCTTCATGAGTAGCCCGTATAGCATCAATAAAAGCCTGATCATTCGCAACTGGATCCAAGCTTGCAAAAATTCCAATATCAGCGATAACAGGATCTCATTGATGAGCATCACAGTCACAGTCCAGACTAATTGCATTTGCTACAGTGATATACAAAATTGGTTTATTTTGATCTTTGAAATAATCAGCCACAGCTGTCGCTGCTTCTGCCATTGATTCAATGAAATCTTGCTGTTCATATTTCATAGTCCAACATTTATCAGTATCTGCAGTCTGACCACAGCTATGAATGTAAGCTTTTCCATTGCGAGAAGCTACTCAAATTGATTGATTTTTCAAATTAGCTCCAAATCCTCACATTGCATGTCATTTTCCGTGAGCGAGATTCAGCATACAGTCATAATTTTTCAAGTGTTCTCAAACAATATCGTATTTCAAATGTTTCCCATTTTTTACAGGAATTTGAAATTCTCAGTCAGCATCCATAATATCTACATCAGCAAAAGATGTGAACCCATGTTCTTGTGATACTTTCATATGTTCTTGAGCATCTGTTCTGGCTCATGGATAGGCTGTATTACATTCTATTATTGTTCCATTTAATTTTTTTACCAATGGAGCTATCAAATCAGCTTTTAGATATCATTTTGATCATCTCTCTCATGTGGAAACTTTTACTCAAACATTTCATGTCAATTCCACTCATAATTTTTCATAAATTCTGACTAAAGATTCTGGGCTAATTTCCTTAGTAAAATAAACTTTTGATACCATAGAATATCGATTTATAAAATAAAAAATTACACATAACAATTTAATCTTAGGATTAAGTAGAATAATTTCAAATAAAAATAACTTGTTTTTTTAATATCTAATCTATATTCTAATTAAAAATAAAAAGGGCAAATCAATGAAGCCTAAGATTCATTGAAAAAACAAAAAAATCTGATTATGCATAATGCTTTAGATTCAATTTCTCTAGGTCCTCCTTGGGCCGAATACTTATTGTTCTTTGTGATATCTTTCACAAATGTATTCTTGCAAAATTTGAAGTATATCTTCCTTATCAAATCGACAAAGCTAAAAGCTGCTTTGGTTGGAATGGTAACTTCGATATTCTATGCAACTGTTGTTGTACTTATCGCAAAGCACGGTTGGATATCCATCCTCATCATAGCAGGAACCCACTTTCTAGGAATTTATACTGCAAAACTAGTAAGTGAATATCTTGAAAAAAAAGGATACCTTAGACCAAATTAATCAGGTGTGGGTGAGTCCCACACCTTTTTCAATTAAAAAATATCAAAGAATAAGTCAATCATAAGTAAACTTTGACACTCTAAAAATTATAAAAAAGCTAACCTCAATCTGAATATTTATCAAGCATACCTATACTTTTTTCTTTTTCATAACAAGAAACTGATAGTCACAAACACTCCAAGTATTTCTGCACATGTAGTAGCCAACCAAATCCATTCACTACCAAATAAATAAGGAATAGAAAATATCATAATTATCTGAAATACGAACATCCTCAAAAATGAAATAGTCGCTGATACCACTCAGTTATTCAATCCAGTAAAGAATGCTGATCAGAATATATTTATCCACTGTACAATATATCATAAGGAATATAATCTGATTGCCTTGGTGGTAAATGCTAATAACTCCGCATCATAGTTAACAAAGATTTTTGCAAGCAATCACGAGAAAATTTCAGCAGTCAAAGTAAGTACAATCGCAGCAGCAAACAAAATCTGGCTACTTTTGAATAATACATTTTTCAATTCTTTATGATTTTTTGCTCAATAATTATATCATACAATCGGTGTAACTCAGAATGAATATCAAAGATACATTCACGTAAATATAAATCACACATACATTATAATTCAGTATGCGATTACTCAGTCATTTCCAAAGAATTTAATCAACTGATAATTGAATAATATATTAAGTAACGACATTGAAAATGTAGTCAGCATTTCGCTACTTCCATTTATACAACTTTTTAATATAGGTTTCAATTCAAGTCATGTTTTCACAAACTGTAATTTAGATTTTTTATTCGTAATGAAATATATGACAGGAATAATTGCTCAAATTACTTGCGACAAGGCAGTAGCTAAAGCTGCTCAGAATATTCACATCTTAAATACATACATCAAAAGATAATCCAATACCATATTCATCACTCAAACAGCAATAGCAACTTTTAGTCATAAATCTGGCCTTTCATTCACGATAAAGAAACTCTGAAAAGCATGTTGCAACATAGCAAATACCAAAAATACGAGCAACACTCTTCAATATATAATACAACTCGCTAGAACATCTCATGAAGCTTTTAACATATTCATAATTGGCCCTACCAAAAAGAATCACAAAATACTAAAAAATATTCAGCAGATAATCAGAAAATAAACCAGCATTGAAAAATACTTTCTCGCCAATGGTAGATTGTTTTCTCACATAGTCTTGGAAATCAAAGCACTTCCTCAGTTTCCAATCATAAATCCAAATGAAGCAATCAACATTATCACAGGGAAAGTTAAATTTACCGCCGTAAATGCATCTTTTCATACAAAATTGGAAACAAAAAATCCATCTACTACTCAGTAGATAGAATTAAAAAGCATCATAATTATCGTAGGTGTTGTGAAAGTTAGTAATTTTTTGTAATTGAAATGTTCAGATAATCAGATTTTCATATTTCTTTTTATTAAATAATTAAGCCGCACCACTATATGCAATATAATTTTATTATCAAGGTTAAATAAATCAAGGTTAAATAAAATGATTTCTATTATAAAACTTGCAATTACACACAAAATACCTAATCTTATAAATTGATTTCTGACCAATCTTTTTAAGTAATTTTCTCATATTATGGCTACCAAAAAAAACACAAATACAGCACTTTCTCCAAATCAATCTGATGTAATAATACTCGAATGAATCAAAACAAACAATCTGAAAAATATCGACTTAGTTTTACCAAAAAATCAGATCATCACTTTTACGTGAGTTTCCGGATCTGGAAAATCATCCCTAGCTTTTGAAACTATTTACAAAGAAGGGCAGTTTCGTTACATTGAATCGCTTTCCAGTTATTTGCGCCAGTTTTTCAACCTATGAGAAAGACCAGATATAGCATATTGTGCATGACTTTCTCCAGCTATTGCAATTGAACAGAATAAACGTGGGTGAAACAGCCGCTCTACAGTTTGAACTTTGACAGAAATAGATGACTATACGAGGCTTCTTTTTGCTAAAATTTGAGAAAGTTATTGCTACAACTGCGGAGCTCATATCAAACCAAAAAATGTAGACCAAATCATGTGAGAGATTAAAGAAAAATATTTCTGAAAAAGATTATATTTACTCAAAGAATCATGAAGTTTAAACACTAGAGCTGATTTACAAAAATTCGTAAAAAACAACAGATCAAAAATCGAAAAATGATCATGATTCACTAGATATTTACTACTTTCTGCTCCTATAGAAAAAGATTCTAAAATATCACTCTCAAAAAATATTGAAGACCAAGAATTATCTCTAAAAGAAAAGAAAAATCAGAAAGAAAAAACAGCTTTTTCTGTACCTATTGAATATTTTTATCTTGAAGATCCAGTAGTAAAAGATGAATATTTTCCTCTTAAAATTTTCTGAATATATGACCGTATCAGCGTTGATGAAGAAAAGTTACCAAGACTAAAAGAAGATATTATAAAAATCCTCTGAGAAGCTCAAAAATTCTGAGTTTATGTAATGGACAAATCATGAGAATCTGCATCAGTTTCAAAAGTAGAAAACACCTGACTTTCAAATATCGAAATTACATCAAAGAAATGAAAATCTAAATCTGTTCCCCCTTTTCAAAGGGGGATGTCCGAAGGACAGGGGGATTTTCAAAATGACGGGGAAATCCAGCGATTTACTGATAAAATGTTTTGTCCAAATTGTAACATCACATATCCAGAATTCACCACTCAGCATTTCTCTCCAAACCGCTGAGAATGAGCCTGTGAATGCTGTCATGGACTGGGAGAAATTTTACAGGTAGACTTTGATAAAATCATCGAACCAAATTCTCCACTAAAAGACGCAATCCTTCCATGGAGAGATTCAAATATCTGACAAGCGATATTGCGTAAACTCTGTGAAAAATATGACCAAGATTTGGAAAAAATCTGGAAAGACCAACCAGAATGGTTTTTGCATATTGTAGTATACTGAGATAATGAAGAACTCCGTTTACCAATCTGAAGCAGAATCCCAGTAAAATGAAAATGGGCTAGCTTCAAATACGTATGAATGGAAGATATAATCAAAGACCAATTCGAAAAATGAATGCTTACAGTAGATTTTCAAGCAATGCTCGATATGAAGCCTTGTCCTCAATGTTTCTGATCTAAAATTAAAAGGGAATCTTTGCATGTTTTCCTTACTTTCCCTACAGAAGCAGTGAAAAAAGTCAAAAAGTTACCTCATTATTCTGAATCATTTTTACAGCAAGATTTACCGTTTGCTAAACCTGAAGATGACGGATATGAGAAAATAAATATTTGGGATTTACAAAAAATTCCATTGGAAGAAATGCGTGAATTACTCCAGCTTTTTATCGATTCTACAGAGCAACCTCCAGTCCTAATTCACCGTATCACAAATCCATTACTCGATAGAGTTCAGACTATTGAAGATTTATGACTTGGATATCTCACTACGAACAGACAAATCGATACTCTTTCATGATGAGAAATTCAGCGTTTACGCCTTGCCAAACAGCTTTGAAATAAACTTACATGAATCGTTTACGTACTCGATGAACCAACGATTTGACTAGATAGAAAAGAAATTGATAGAACAATTCAAGCTATTCGCAAACTCAAAGATATGTGAAATACTATCATGGTAGTAGAACATAATGAAGAATTTATAGAAGCTTCAGATTGGATAGTTGAAATTTGACCTGGAGCAGGGGATTTCGGTGGAAATTTAATATTTTCATGACCATATTCAGAATTTTTGAAATCTGATTGTTTGACAGCTCAATATATGAACTGAAAGAAAAAAGTGGAAATGGAATTTAATCACACTCCATCAAATAAACGAGTAAAAATCCGTAAAGCAGAAAAATTCAACCTGCAAAAAGTAGATGTAAGTATAAATCTATGAAGTTTTACCGTAATTACATGATGATCTGGAGCATGAAAAACTACGTTGATGTACACAACACTTTTCCGTTTTCTGAATGATAAAGAGAAATTTGTACAATCATATATCCGTCTCCAAATGCTCAAGAAATGATATTCATGGGAAGATATTTTAGCAGCACCTATCATGCGTGCAGAAGAATATGCTCATTATGAAAATATCGCTCTCCAAGAATTTTACAAAGACCTTGCCGTAGATAAAATTGAATGATACGAAGAAATCAAAAATACAATATATGTAGACCAATCTAGCATCTGAAAAACACCAAGAAGCTGTCCTTCTACATTTGTCGGAACTTTCGATAGAATCCGTGATGTATTCGCAAATACTAGCGATGCTAAATATTTATGATTTCATTCCAGTTATTTCAGCTTCAACTCAGATAAATGAGCATGTCCTGCATGTAACTGATATGGATACAAAAAAATAGAATTACAGTTCTTACCCGATACTTATGTACCATGTGAATTATGTAGATGAAAAAGATATAAACCTGAAGTTCTTCAAATAAAATGGCGTGGGAAAAATATCGCAGATGTCCTCAACATGTATATTTCTGATGCTTTAGAATTTTTCCATGAAATGGATAATATCACACGTGAACTAAAACTTATGTGTGATATATGACTATGATATCTCAAAATGTGACAATCAGCTCACATGCTTTCGTGAGGGGAGTCTCAAAGACTAAAATTAGTCAGACATCTTCTCAAAGACTACAGATGACATTGTGTATACTTCCTTGATGAACCAACTGTATGATTACATCCAGAAGATATTTCAAGATTACTATGAGTGCTCAAATCATTCCTGGAAAAATGAGATACAATTCTGATGATTGAACACGATCCAACAATTTTACACTTTGCTGACCACATTATCCACCTAGAAAACGGTAAATTAGTTGAAAATAAATAAAAAAAGACCGAGGAGAAAACACCCCGGTCTCAAACGCAGTCCACAAAAGATTAACACAAACACTAACGATCTGTTAGTTTTAACGTATCAAAAATGTAATAAGATTCAACATATCCAGGAGAAACATAGCTTACCCTCAAATTTTCACTAATTGCTAGAATCTTCTCAAGAAAGCCCTTACAAACCTTTACCAACAAATGATCTTGAGAATGAGTCAATAAATCTTCAATATTAACACGAATCTCCTCAAGAAAGTTTTTTAGTTTCTCTTTCCTATTATTAATGTTAGCTTTAGAATATAAAGAACTTTGAGCTGTTTCTTCTTCAATCTCAATCCATTTCTGCTGAGCAAATTGAATCTTCTTTTTAATTTCCTTTAATTTCGACATATGATGATTAGTTTTTTGTTTAACATAAATCCAAAATATATAAAAAAGTTTTAAATTCAAGCCATTATTTAACAACAAGGCATTATAAATACACATTATTACATATTCATTAGCAGCCCAGCTACCCCTATCATAGCTCAATTATCAGTTGAGTATAAGTTTTTAACTGGATGTACAAACTCCACATGTAATCATTTTTTTTCAGCATATTCAGAATTATTCCATTCATCTACCAAATTTTGAACAAACTCAGCTAATCTCTTATTTGCAGAGACTCATCATGCAATAGCAATAGTTTTTGCTCCATACATTTTAGCAGCTCTCATCAAACGTTTTCATAAAGTTTCAATCGTAGCTTCCTGGAATTCATAAGCAATATCACAAATATTTTGCTCTGTCAGATTTTTTCATTCTTTTTCTATATGTGATAACAATTGCAAAACCTGAGATTTCATTCATGAAAAACTAAATTCAAAAATCTGATCATCTTTGAGAGGTAAGAATATTCTTTTAAATTCAAAATTTTCATTATGTTTTCAATTTAAAGCCTGAGCAGAAATCCATGGTCATCAAGGATATGGTCCACCAAGCATTTTTGAAACTTTATCAAAAGCCTCTCATGCCGCATCATCCAAAGTATATCATATCTTTGTTACAAAAAAAGGTCAAATTTTTTCAGTATCCAGATTTTTTAATTCATCTTTCTTTTCTTTAGTTACCACATACAAATCATTATGACCTCACGATGCAGTCAAAATCACTAAAGGACATTGAATATCTTCCAACTTTCTCTCCAATAAGATCGAAAATATATGACCATGAATATGATTCACTTCAATCAATGGTTTATAATAATATTCAGCTAATAAAAGAGCTGTTGTACGACCAACAACCAAAGATCCAGGCAATCCTGGTTTCGTAGTTACCGATATAAAATTCACATTCTGAATATTTTCCAATCAAATTTCTTGTATTAGAGCTACTATCTTTTCACTATGTAAACGTGATGCAACTTCAGGCAAAACTCATCCATATGGAATATGTTGCTGAATTTGTGAATACATCACTATTTTTTCTACATTAAAAATTCAATCGTCATTATTTACAACTGCAAGAGATGTATCATCACAACTTGTTTCTATCGCTAAAGTTTTCATAAACAAAACTATTATAAAAAAATCAAAAAATCTGAACCAAAATATAATCGTTCATTTTAAAAAAGCAAACAAATTTAAAACTAAAAATCTCTTGAAAAAAATACTCATTCTAGTATCAATAAAACGACACTCTGAATGAGTATTTTTATTTTATTATCACTTTATATACATGTGACTTTTTGGAAACAAATCCAAAGCTAAAAAGTATGTATATCTTTTTAGTGAAGGAAATGCAAACATGAGAGAGATTCTAGGAGGTAAAGGTGCTAATCTCGCAGAAATGACAAACATCGGTTTGCCAGTTCCTCAGGGATTCACTATTACTACAGAAGCTTGTACTCAATACTATGAAGATGGTAGAGAAATCAATGATGACATCAAAGCTGAAGTTACTGAATACATAGCTAAGCTTGAAAAAATCACCGGTAAAAAATTCGGAGACAAAGAGAATCCACTTTTGGTTTCTGTTCGTTCAGGAGCTAGAGCATCTATGCCATGAATGATGGATACAATTTTGAATCTTGGATTAAATGAAGATGTTGTTGAAGTTTTAGCAACTAAATCAGGAAATGAGAGATGGGCATGGGATTGTTATAGAAGATTCATCCAAATGTACTCAGATGTAGTTATGGAAGTTGGAAAGAAATACTTCGAACAACTTATCGATAAAATGAAGGAAGAAAAGTGAGTTAAACTTGATGTTGAGCTTACTGCTGATGACCTTAAAGAATTAGCAAGACAATTTAAAGCTGAATACAAAGAGAAAATCTGATCAGATTTCCCTTCAGATCCTATCGAACAACTTCGGTGAGCTATCAAAGCTGTATTCAGATCTTGGGATAATCCTAGAGCAAATGTTTATAGAAGAGATAATGATATTCCTTATTCTTGGGGAACTGCTGTAAATGTTCAATCTATGGCATTCGGAAATATGGGAGATGACTGTGGTACTGGAGTAGCTTTCACTAGAGATCCAGCCACATGAGAAAAAGGTCTTTTCGGAGAATTCTTAACAAACGCTCAGTGAGAAGATGTAGTTGCATGAGTACGTACTCCAATGCATATTACTGAAATGGAACAAAAATTCCCAGAAGCGTTCAAACAATTCGTTGAAGTTTGTCATACTCTAGAGAAACATTATAGAGATATGCAAGATATGGAATTTACTGTAGAACACGGTAAATTATTCATGCTTCAGACTCGTAACGGAAAAAGAACAGCTCAAGCATCTATCAAAATCGCTTGTGATCTAGTAGATGAATGAATGAGAACAGAAAAAGAAGCTGTTGCAATGATAGATCCTCGTAATCTAGACACACTACTTCATCCAGGATTCGATCCAAAAGCTTTAAAAGAAGCTGAACCTATATGAAGAGCCTTAGGTGCATCTCCAGGTGCTGCTTGTGGTAAAGTTGTATTTACTGCTGAAGACGCTGAACAGTGGGCATCAAGAAAAGAAAAAGTTATTCTAGTTAGACTAGAAACTTCACCAGAAGATATCGTTGGAATGAAAGCTTCACAAGGTATCTTAACTGGACGTGGAGGTAGAACTTCTCACGCTGCAGTAGTTGCTCGTGGAATGGGTAAATGCTGTGTTTCTGGATGTACAGAAATGGTTATGGATGAAGAAAATAAAACATTCAAACTATGAGGAAAAGAATATCACGAAGGTGATATAATCTCTATAGACGGTACAACTGGAAATATCTATGATGGAGCTATCCCTACAGTTGAAGCCAGCGTTTCTGGAGACTTCTGAAGAATCATGGCTTGGGCTGATAAATATAGAAAATTAAAAGTAAGAACAAATGCCGATACCCCTACTGATGCTGCTAAAGCTAAAGAATTAGGAGCTGAATGAATCTGACTTTGTAGAACTGAACACATGTTCTTCGAACCAGATAGAATATCTGCAATCAGAGAAATGATTTGTTCTGATACTGTAGAAGAAAGAGAAGCTGCTCTTAATAAATTAGAACCAATGCAGCAATGAGACTTCGAAAAATTATACGAAGCTATGGATGGATACAATGTAAATATTCGTTTCTTAGACCCACCTCTACATGAATTCGTTCCTACAGAAGAAAAAGATATCGAAGAATTAGCTAAAGCTCAATGAAAAACAGTTAGTGAAATTAAAGCTATCATATCTTCACTTCACGAATTCAACCCTATGATGGGACACAGATGATGTCGTCTTGCTGTTACATATCCCGAAATTGCAAAAATGCAGACTAGAGCAGTAATTAAGGCTGCAATCGCCGTTTCAAAAAGATCTGGACATGCTATTGAACCAGAAATCATGATTCCTTTAGTTGGAGAAGCTAAAGAATTAAAATATGTTAAAGATATAGTTTGTGCTGTTGCAGATGAAGTAATCGCAGAAGCTGGTGTTGAACTAAAATATCACGTTGGAACAATGATTGAGATTCCAAGAGCCGCTCTAACAGCTGACGAAGTTGCAAAAGAAGCTGAATTCTTTTCATTTGGTACTAACGACTTAACTCAAATGACATTCGGATTCTCAAGAGATGATGCTGGTAAATTCTTAGGAGCATATTACGACAAAAAAATCTACGAAAATGATCCATTCCAAAAATTAGATCAAACTTGAGTTGGGAAATTAGTAAAAATGGCAGCAGAATTGTGAAGAGCTACTCGCCCTGACATCCACCTATGAATTTGTGGAGAACATGGAGGAGATCCTTCATCAATCGAGTTCTGTCATAAAGTTGGATTAGATTATGTCTCTTGTTCACCTTACAGAGTTCCTGTTGCTAGATTAGCTGCCGCACAAGCTGCAATCAACAACGAGAAATAATCATTTTCTCCCTTTCCTAAAGGAGATGGTAGTGTGAAGTTTAAAAAGACTGATTCATATCAATAAGTGAGTCAGTTTTTTTATTTTTTAACAAAAAGTCAACAAATATTTGACATTATAAAAATTATTGTTATAATATAATCACTTTAATTAATATGTACAACATGTGAAAATTTTTCAACAGAATAGGAAATACAGTTGGTGTTGCACCACGTAGTACAATTTGAACAGGATTGTATACTATTTCTGATGCAACAAAAACTGCTGTTTATAGTGTGCTAGATCCAATAGAATGAATTGGGAAAACTGCATCAAGTATTAAGGATGCTGTACATAATGCTTTCACAAAATGAAAGCGATACCACAAATTACGAAAGGCTCCAGCTTCATTATTAGCTACTCCATTTATGGCTGTTGAATGAGTTGCTGAAACTCTTCGACATACATGATGTAATTTATTCAGAAATGCAAGAGATACAATAGCCCATCCTTTTATCAACGTATGACATTGAATTAAACGAATGTGATCTGCTCAATCTGTATGAGACTTCAAATTTTCAAAAATTGAAAATAAACCAGATGTATCTCCGAAAAATCGATTAGCAAGTCTATTCAAATAATATAATTTCTTCCAAAAAACTGATCAATATCTACGGTCAGTTTTTTATTTTAAGCAATCATTCCATTTCAGAGACATTCATCGGAGTTATAAGCAACAAAAACCTGTCAAGGAGCAACAGCCCACTGCTCTTTTTCAAAAGTCACTTTCATATCTCAGTTTCCCATTTTATCTAAACAACATTCAACTGCAGGAATTTGCCTATATCTAATCTTTCCAGACAGATTTCTCTTTCATTTTAATATCTCATCTTCCATATCAGGACAAATCCAATGCCAATTCTTCGCTATCAAAGTTTTAGTTTTTAATTCTTCTGCATCCTTGTCAGTCACATAAAGAATATTATTTTCAATATCAATGCGATACACATAAGCCTTAAAATTCAATCACAGTCACTGCTTTTGTCCAATTGTATAGAAATATGCTCATTGATGCGTTCATACCTTCTTTCAATTCAAATCCAAAATATCTCATTCTTTCTTAGGAAACTTTTGCATCAAAAAAGTTCTAATAGGAACATTTCATATGAAACAAAGTCCCTGACTATCTTTCCTTTCAGCATTTGGTAATCAGATTTCTTTTGCTTTTTCTCTTACCTGCTGCTTAGTCATTTCTCCTAATGGGAATATACTCTTACTAAACTGATATTGATTCAATCCAGAAAGAAAATAACTCTGATCTTTCCACGAATCCACTCATTGCAAGAGATGATATCTAATTTTTCAAGAAGACAAATCCTCCACCACTTCGTGGTCCCCCTCCTTTGTCAAGGAGGAAATTTGTCCCCCTCTTGATAAAGAGGGGCTAGGGGAGATTTGTTCAGCTTTTATTCTAGCATAATGTCATGTAGCAATATAATCAAATCACTGCTCCATAGCTCTATTCAAAAACACATCAAACTTTATCAAATTATTACATAAAACATCGGGATTTGGAGTAATTCACTTTGAATATCACTCAAAAATATAATCAATAATCCTTTCTTGATATTCTTTCTGTAAATCAAAAGATAATAATTTAATTCACAAAAACTTAGCTACTTTGATAGCTTCTTCTGCATCTTTAAAAGTTGTACAATTTCATTTATCACTCACATAATTCTTCATAAATCATCATACCACTTCATATCATTGCTGCAAAAGTAGGGCAGCACTAACTGCCGAATCTACTCATCCAGATAATCATATTAAAACTTTTTTCTTCATAATTCAAAAATCTAGTAAACAACTACTTATAACAAAATGGTTGAAATCTACAATATTTTTTATATCTTAAAAGAGCCAAATTATACACATATATCATCCTTTAAGGTAATTTTGCCATTAACGGATTGAAAAGGCGATTTATTCTGTCTCTTTCATCATCCGTTGATGGTATAGAGTGTATAGTTTGGCGACTAGCAGGATAAGTCGCCTTTTTAGTTTATAAGACTTCTAAAATGAAAAAATTACTCATTTTATTACCATTACTTCTTTTGTTTATTACAACTCTAACCTTTGCTAGAACCGATAGATTTGATTATAATATATATAATAAATGTGTTCAAAATTTACAAATACAAATAAACAATGCCGAAGCACAAGCATCAGATTGACTATGATTTTCTAGAAATTGAAGTGAATATTTAAATTCTCTCCCTGATGGTGACGAAATTTATGAAATTTGTGAATCAGAAGCAGAAAACTGGGAAGATAGAAATAGTTGGAGTTTTTATCACCAACTAGCAATAAGTGCAGCACAAAGAGATGACTATGAATCAGTAATTGAATACCTTGAAAAAGCTATATATTATGAACCCGTAGGTTCAGAAGTTTACAACATAACATATAATGAAATACAAGAAGCTAAAGATATTATAAAGGAGGAACAGAAACAAATTCAACAAAAACAAGATGAACAGGACCAAAAGGCAATAGATAAAGTAAATGAATATATAAAAAAATGAAATGAATATCGGAAATCAGACCAATTAGATAAAGCATTAGCAGAATTTCAAGGAGCAAAGAATTTAATGGATAGTTACACAAAAATATCCTGGCATACAGACTGAATGCCTGTAGAAGAATCAATAGAGTTAGTCAAAAAACAAATAAAAGAAAAAGAAACTCAAGAAAAAGGAAACACAACAAACACAACAACACAGACAAAACCCATTACAAAAGATGAAGAATTAAAAATTGCGATACAATGGATGTATGATAATTGACTAACAATATATAACCAAGTCCAAGATTTCTTACCAAATAATGAAATAACAAGAGAACAAGCATCAAAATTTTTTGTAGAATTTGCTGCAAAGGTTTTGTGAAAAGAAAGATGAAATATATATAATTATAATATTTTCTCCGATATATCAAATGCAGACCCGACATTAAAAAACCATATAATATATGCAAATAATATGTGACTATTCAAATGAACAAATTGAAAATTTAATCCATTCAACAAACTAACCAAAGCCCAAGCAATTGCCGTTACCGTAAGAATGGCTAATTGATATATGGATGAAAATTATAATTCACGATATTTAAACTATTATTATGCAGCTGATTCTTACTGAATATTAAAATGGTGATGATATGAATTTGACACACTAGATAAACAAAATATTTCAAGGTGAGATATGGCACTAATATTATACAATTTATATCTCTATCTAAACAATAAATAACTAACTTAACTCCAAAAACCTTAACTCCACCTTTCTAAGTCAGAATTTTGGATTTTGAAACTTCACAATCGCCATATTATTCCAAACCTCCATCACATAGCCCACTCCAAATAATTTATGCCTAACCGTATCTCATTCAGAAATATTACTAGTCACTTCATTTCCTAGTCATCACGACAAATCATAACTCTTTACCAAATTCTGAGGCAATTCTGCCAAAAATCTGCTTGGTGGATTATTTTTCACTTGTCACCAAGTCATTCTAGAATGAGCATACGACATAAACAAAACATCTTTTGCTCTCGTAACTGCCACATACATCAGCCTTCTTTCTTCTTCCAATAATTTTGGATCCAGAGTTGCATTTGAAAGTGGAAAAATTCCATCTTCCAATCACACTATAAATACACAAGGAAATTCCAATCATTTACTAGAATGAACTGTCATCAATTTCACTGCATCGATATCTCATTTTTCATTCTCCGTAATATCACTCAAAAGCGAAACTTCCTCCATAAACTGTCTAAGAGTTGGCTCTCATTTCTCAATATATTTACTCGCCATATTTATCAATTGTCCAATGTTCTCATATTTTTCTTCCGCCTGCTGTTCTCATCATTCTTCCTTAATTAAGTAATCTTTGTAATTGATTTTTTTAACCATAGCTTCAATAAAATCTGAAGGATTTTCAACAGCCAAATCCTCTTTGAGTTCCTCCATAGCAATAATGAACGATTTGATTCCAGTCATTGCTTGTGGAGTAAGTTTCAATTCATCAGGTAAAATTTCAGCTTTTCGTAGTTTTTTGATTGTATCATAAATCGCTTCTTCATGAACTAATGCATAATCCTCAATTTTCTCCCATGTCGTAGCTCAGATTTTTCTATTTGGAATATTTATAATTCTCTTTAATGCCAAATTATCTCTATCATTCAAGAAAAATCTCAAATAGGCAAGAACATCTTTAATTTCTTTTCTCTCAAAGAACTTAAAAGCTCACCAAATCTTGTAAGGAATTCATTCCTGAATAAATAGACTTTCAAATACACTTGATTGAGAATTCGTTCTATAAAGAATGGCTACTTGTCATCGTTCCTTGAATTTTCAAGTATTCTTCATTTTTTTAATAAGTTCAATCGTATTCGCAGCTTCATCTACATCACTACTATGTGAAAAAATCGTAATCATATCTTTTTCAGTTCATGACCTATTCGGTTTAATATTTTTCTCGTACTGACGAGCATTATTCTTGATAATAGCATTCCCAGCCTCTACAATATGAGGTTTAGAACGATAATTTATCTGTAGCTTAAACATCTGAATATCTGGCCAATACATTTTCACATTCAAAAAATTCTCCATCAAAGCTCATCTCCATCCATAAATACTCTGAAAATCATCTCCAATCAAAGTCATTTTTGCTCATCATCAGCTCATCATTTTCATTAGTTCAAACTGTATCCAGTTAGTATCCTGAGCTTCATCCACCAAAATATAATCAAACGAATTCTGCCATTTCTGCAAAATCTTAGGCTCTTTTCTGAATAATAAATAGGGTAGTAATAACAAATCATCAAAATCTAATGAATTTGAAGTCTCCAAAGTTTTTTGATATTCTTCGTAAACCTTTCACATAGTTTCATCATAATTTGAATTAACTCATTTCAAAAAATCTGAAGGCATCATTCAGTCATTCTTGAGTTTCGAGATAACTCATTTTACTTCGTTTGGCTTAAAAACATCCTGTAAATTCAGCCTTTTTAATATCTCTTTTACTACACTTGTAGTATCGTTCGTATCCAATATCGTAAAATCTTTGGTATATTTCATTCAAAGTTTATCGATATCTTCTTTCAGAATTTTTAGAAAAATTGAGTGAAATGTTCAAATCCATTTCATCTGATATGGGAATAAGCGATACTGATTACCTACATTTTCCTGTTTATCTGCCTCAATCGCCACCAAAAAATCCATTATATCATCACGCTCTCACTCTTGTCTTTCTCCCTGTTTCTTTTGTCATTCTGAGGCATTAGCCGAAGAATCTTTTGTGTCTCACCTAAGATCCTTCACATTCGTTCAGGATGACACACTTATATCTTCATTCACTTCACTTCAAATCTCCTCCGATATCTTAATCAACCTTTCTTTCATCTCATTAGCTGCCTTATTCGTGAAAGTCACTGCCAAAACTCTTTGAACAGGAGTTTTCAATCCCCACCATAAATAAGCAATTTTATATGTCAAAACTCTAGTTTTCCCAGAACCAGCTCCAGCAATAATCAACGATGGAGTATCTGTATGTAAAGCTGCTAAAGTCTGCTCATCATTCAACTGTGAAGATATGTATTCTTTTATATTCATTCCTTTATTTTGTATAATTAACTAAGAAAAATCTGACTTAACATTCAATTGAAGTTGCTCAATATTTATCATAATATGCCTGAATATGATCTGGTGTTTTATATTTTGGAAATAATTTCTGATTGAGTAACATGCTTGCATTCAATTCTTCCGCGATAGCTCCATTATTCGCCATCCATTCATCCACTTCTTCAGCTTTATATCAATTCTTGATACATATTTCTCTAATTTCTTCTCAATCCATAATATGATATTTCCCAGCCGGTTTTCTACGATTCGCATCATACATTTTAGTTCAATCTTTAATCGATAAGGCAATTTCCCATGCTTCTTTATCTTTCTCTCTCAAGTAACGATAATCATTATTCACAATCAGCTTTGTGTTTGTCTGCTGAGCTAATTTATAGACAAATTGATTTACTTTCTTCGTAATAGGAAGGAGAGTCTCATCTTGAGCTGTTATCTCTAGATAACATTTCTCTCCAAAAATTTCATGCAACATATCATAAATTTCTCTAATCTTAGCTTCACTTTCTCATGCAGATAGCATTTTGGATATCCAGCTCAATTCCCCTCCACTAAAAATTCTAATTCATACTGACTTTTCTTTCAATGCATTCAAATCCAATTTCTGAGTTCAGTTTGTAAATCCAGTTTGGTTAGCATAAGCAATCAGTTCCATCATATTATGATATCATTCATCAGTTTCAGCTAATAAACATAGATTTCACACACTCTTTCCAACTCATGAAGATTTCAAATCCATTACAAATCAGATTTCTAAACCAAATATTGCCTTCACTCATTTATCATTTTCATCTTCAGGATTTTTTGAATCTTTTGCAGCTAAGAAAAACGATGGCACTCAAAACATACCATTATAATCCGTAATTGCAATTGCAGGATATCACAATTCTTTCGCACGTTTTACTATATCTTTTGGTTGCCCCAAAGCCTCCAAAAAGCTATAAGTACTATGTCAATGTAGTGGTATGTACATCGAAGAAACGATTCAAAAATAAACATTATATCATAACAACTTAATTGTAAAAATTTCAGTTTTTTTTTCAATCAAAATCTTAAAAAACTCTGCCCTTGAAATTCAGATTTTTTTCTCTACAAGTTATATATATTTCATATATTACAAAAATCTGAATGTACAAGAAATTCACTTTAGAAGAACTTTCTACGATTCAAAATAATCTCATTCCACACCTACATACAATTATTCAAAGAGAAAAATATCAATGAGTAAATGATTTTTTTAAAATCGCTTTCCATGAATGAAACGAAGTAATGTTTTTTGATAGATGAAATCCATTACTAACCATACAATTAATTGATAACCAAATTCATATTACAGATGAAGTAGATAATATCCAAATTCAAGTACCAGCTAACGAAAAAGGGGGATTAAACCGCCTAATGATTCGTTATATTTCCAAAAAGCAAAGACAAATCTGACAAAGGACTATCGAACAAATCCTTATGGACGCATTCGTTGAATGAAAATTTTATGATATACTCTGAAAACCATATATAGTTTACGATATCGAAACAGCTCTTATTTCATGAGAAATCAGTGAAACAAATTTCCCTGAATATTATCTATGATATAGCATGGAAGAATCCACAGCATGAAAAATGACATACTCATGCATAATGATGGAAAATTTGAAAGATTTTGTCCAAAAAATGCTAGATTTTGATGGATACATAATATGATTTAATCAGATTTATTTTGATAATCCAGTAAGCATATATAATGCATGATTATGAAAAAAAGAAGTAGAAATCCTGAATGAAAAAAGTTTGGATTTATACGTATTTTTCCAACAATTAACTTGAAAAAGAATGTGATTAAACAAAATTTCTGATGCCTTAGTTTGAGTAAAAAAAACTTTGGATTCATGAGCTGATGTAGAAAGTCTTTGGAAAGAGCGAAAATATTCAAATGACAAGAAAATTCTGAAAAAAATCCAAGAATACTGTAAAAACGATGTTAGAATGACTGCTTTAGTTTTACTTTATCTGCTACATTTCCAAAAAGTTGATATGGATAACGAAGATTATACATTCGACGTTAATAAATTTATTGAACTATCAAAACCTTCAGACAAGAAAAGCACAGAAAATTATAGCATAAACAATAATTCATTATTCTCCTAAAAAGGTAACATTTTTGTTTTATTAATACTTGAAACCAAAGGTAAAAATATTATTTTATACTCAGAATTTAGTTTTTATTATAAAAAAGTGCACATTAAAAAAATTAATGCATTCACATTAATCGAAATAATCGTTGTCGTAATGATGATATGAATTTTGATGATGGCAACAACTATGTATCTTTGATGAAGTGACGAAAAAAGAAAAACGATAGAAGCTCAATGATGTGCAAATACAATATGATGAGAAATAAATAATTTCTTATTCTTTACCCTCACTAGCAAAAATTTAAAAACTAATTCTTTTGAGGGTTCTCCAAATTACTATATAGTTGAATTCACATGATGAACAGGATGAGGAGTTGATTATTGTTCAATTTGAAATATGTGTGACAAAATAAACCTATCTTATTCAACATGAGAAGATTCACCAGAAAATATAACAACTTACAAAACACTCAGTATTTCTAATTGTAGTCAAAACAACAAACTAAAATTTTATCGAAGCTGAACACAAACAAATTATATAATAATGAATAAAGGATTTTCTCCAAAAGATATCCATGATAAAAATGTTTTCTATCTATCATGAACTGATTGAAAAAAACTATTATGAGATGCTATAGTATGACTCTGTCTAAATGATGAATGCTCTAATCCAAAGGAAATATGAAAATTTGTAGCAGATGCTCGCTCTCAAACAATATCGTTCAAAAACTGTAAATTTTATGATAATGACAATCCAACAAAATGTAAAACTCGAGATGGATGTAATGTTTATAATTCTGGAGATCCAACAATATGTGAGAAATACTAAAACTATACAAAAATCTATCAATCCAACCATACCTAAGATTTTACGAAATCATGAATTATCCAGTCCCAAAAAATGCAGGACTGTTCTTTCAATATTCTGACACGGAACGCACAATTAGAAAAAAATTATTAAAAGAACTAGAAGAACAAGAAAACTCATTTTCACGAGACAAAAAATCCAAATATATGGATGAATACCTAAAAGAAGTTGAAAGACTAAAATCGACATTCCAGTCTATTCCTTTTGTTCAACAAATCTTTCTTTGTAATTCAATCAGTTTCAATGCTTTAGATGAAAGTTCGGATATAGACCTATTTATTATTAGTGAACCATGAAGAATTCGAACTGTAAAATTTCGAAGTATGATATTATTTACACTCAAATGAGCTAAACGTTTCTGAAAAAAAACTAGAAAAAAAATCTGTTTATCATTTTTCATCACATCTGACCAACAAAACTTATATCCTATTTCACTATCGTCTATGGATATATACTTAGCATACCGAATAGCTCACCTAGTTTTAATCTATCAACCAGACGAAAAAGTTAATAATACATTTTTTGAAAACAACAAATGGATAAAATGAATTCTTCCTAATTACCAAGAAAAACAAACCATATCTCTTTGAATTAATCCATATTTTTGAAACACTAAATTCAAAGATGTGATGGAAAATCTATGAAATTGATTCTTGTGAAATATATTTGAACGAACGGTAAAACACCTTCAAAGAGCTATAATTCATCTAAAAAGAATACGAAATCCTATATGAAATAAAGACGTTATAGTTTCTGACTCTATGCTAAAATTTCACCAGGATATCAGAGAAAAAGTTTCACTCAAATATAATATAAAAGTAAAATAAAAATCAGATTTTACTTACTACCTTACCATAAATGCAAAAAGGAATCTTCATCGTAATCGATGGAACTGATTGAAGCGGAAAAGGAACTCAAACGAAACTTTTAATGAAAAGATTAAAAGAGGAATGATACGATGTAGAAATCGCAGATTTTCCACAATACTGAAAAAAATCCGCATGAATGGTAGAAGAATATTTAAATTGAAATCTTTGAACTGCAGATGAAGTATGACCATATAGAGCCTCAGTTTTTTATGCTGTAGATAGATATGAAGCTTCTCCTAGAATTAAGAAGCGATTAGAAGAATGAAAAATTGTAATTTCAAACAGATACGTTTCATCAAATATGTGACACCAAGCATGAAAAATCCACGACTTAAAAGAAAGAGATAAATTCCTAGAATGGCTAGACGAATTTGAATATTGATTATTCTGAATTCCAAGACCTGATATGAATATCTTACTTTACATGCCCACAGAAATTTGACAACAATTGGTAGATCAGAAATGAAAAAGAGAATACACAGACAAGAAAAGAGACATTCACGAAGCTGATTTAAACCATCTCAAAAATGCAGCAGAAGCTTACAAATACGTCGCTAATAAATATGACCGAACAATCATTGATAGTGCACCAAATTGAAAACTCAAATCTATTGAAGAAATTTCTGATGAATTATTGAATATCGTATTAAATAGAATTAAATAGTCATATAAAACATATCAAGTAATTCAATGCAAACCATTAATAACATCAACCTTCATTTTTTATATTAAAATTTTAAAGTCCAAAAGCCCGATTTATCACCGAAAACCAAAAGTTATCATATCCAAAATTCACAAAAAATGAAAAATTTTGTGTGATAACCAAAATATATCATAAAATAAAAATATTGGTTTGTTTTTCGAATAAATATTCATACAAGATAAAAAGTCACAAATAAAACAAAATGTTCATACCTTTTATTTTCTTACTTATGTCTCCACATGAATGATATTAGAGCAATCTTTGATATTGGAAACGATACTATCAAAGCCGTAGTATTCTGAAAAGATAACGACAAAGACGTTATATTAGCAAAACAAACAGAACCAGTTATGTGAATGAGAAAATGAAAAATTTTACAAGCTGAAGATTTCACAAACGTATTAAACAAAATTGTAGAGTATTTCATCAAAAAACTAGGAGGGGATTTTATCGACAAAGTTTATGTAGGAATCTCACATCCTGAAATGATAACTCAAAGAATCATCGAATGAAAAAGAATCATGAACGAAGCAGTTGAAATGGAAGATTTAAATCATCTCTCGAGAATAGTAGGGGAGATAGCTAACGTAAACAACTATGAAACTATCAAAATTGTTCCTGTATCTCGAATTTTAGATGAAACTAAAAGAGAAAAAGATCCAATCGGATTAAAATGCAAAAAACTCGACTTAATGGCAGACGTGTTTATGATACCAAAAAATTTCTACAACGGATTAATCGACGCTTTCGATAAAATCGGATTAGTTGTTGCTGATATTATTCCAAATATCCTTGCTGCTAGTGAAGTTGCTGTCGATTATGACCACAAAGACCTTGGTACTGTATTAATAGATATCGGTAAAAATCAGACTTCTTATGTAATTTATGAAGATTGATATCCTTTAGGATACGGTACACTACCTATCGGTTGAGAAGAAATTACAAAAGATATTTCAATCTGAATGCAAGTAGACATCAAAGAAGCTGAAGATATTAAAAAAAGTAATTGAAGCTGTATCATTGATAGCGAAGCTCCACAAGATTTACCATTAGATACACATTTCTTAACTGAAATTATCAGTGCTAGATACGAACAAATATTCTGAAAAATTAACGACCACTTATTCAAACTAGAAAAAGATTGAAGATTACCATGAGGAATATTACTAATTTGATGATGAGCTAAAACTAAATATATCGATATTCTTGCAAAAGAAGTATTCAAATTAGCTTCATTCTACGCAAAAGACCAAGTTTTAAACTTAGGTGACCTATCAAATAACATCCAATTCATCAACATAATTTGATGCTACTACCGATCATTAAAATATATGGAAGAAGGACGCCACGGATGATGAGGACTTAATATCTGAAAAACTATGTGAAAAATCTGAAAATTCTTCAAAGATTTGTTTTAATCTACATACATTAAAACAAAAATCTTAAACATATAATCAAACTTTTATTCTATTATTAGAAAATCAATCATGACAATACAAGAAATTACACTTCCTCCAATCACTCCAGGTGCAAAAATTAAAGTTGTATGAGTTGGTTGAGGTGGAAATAAAGCATTAAACAGAATTATTCAACAATGATTAGAAGGTGTTGAATTTATAGCAGTTAATACTGATGCTCAAGATTTAGCAGCGAACCTATCATCATCTAAAGTTAACATTTGAATGAATATTACTAAGTGACTTTGAGCATGAGCAAATCCAGAAATCTGAAGAAAATCTGCAGAAGAATCTGAGAACGAAATCAAACAAGCATTATGAGATGCCGACATGGTATTTGTTACTGCATGAATGTGATGAGGAACTGGAACATGAGCTGCTCCAGTTATCGCATGAATCGCTAAAAGCATGTGAATCCTAACAATTGGAATTGTTACAAAACCATTTAGTTTCGAATGAAAAAAAAGATCAGAAAATGCTGTTGATGGACTAGCTAAAATGAAAGAAAATGTTGATACTTTAATCGTTATTCCAAATGACAAAATTTTCAACATTTCCGATAGAAAAACTTCATTCAAAGCTGCATTTGAAATGATAGATAAAGTATTATATCTAGGAATTCAATGAATTTCTGATTTAATTACTAAACCATGAGATATCAATATTGACTTCGCCGATATTAAAGAAATTATGTTAAATTCTGGAAATGCATTACTTGGAATCGGATACTGAGCTGGAGAAAAGAGGGCAGTAGATGCAGCAAGAAAAGCTATCGAGAACCCATTACTTGAAACAAATCTTGATGGTGCAAAAAAGATTATCTTTGCTGTGAGTGGAGGTTCTGACTTATCTCCTTATGAAGTTCAAGAAGCTGCTGATGTTATTCAAGAAATTCTTGATCCTGAAGCAAACATGATTTGGTGAATGTCATTTGATGATTCTTTCGAAGATGAAGTAAAAGTTACAATTATCGCTACATGATTCAATGAACAAGTAAATAGTGGTAGAAAAGTAGTTAAAACTGACACTTTCTGAAGGCCTATCAGACCTCAACAACCAGAAGATTTTATCACAAGAGCAGTAAATCAAACAACATGATGATTTACAACATCTCAAACTTGAGGATTCTCTACATCAAACATAGACAATACTCCAGAAGTAACTAATAACAATTTTCGCGCTCCTGATAATTCAGAAGAAGATCGAGAAATGCCTGCTTTCATGAAAAAACAATTAAACAACTGAGATGAAAATAATAATTAGTTAGATGAATTCAAATAGATAAAAGTCACACTCACATACAAAAAAGCTGATTCCTAAATTGGAGTCAGTTTTTTTAATATCTTTTAATAATTATCATAGAAAGAATCCATACTTCTTAATTAACTTTCTTATTTCCTCTGACAAAGAGGGATACGGAGTTTTAGTAAGAAAATACAACCTATTTAATGAAGTATTATGTTTTCATAATTTTATAATTGCCTCAATATTTTGTAAATTTAAAGTTTTACCATTTTTCTTAATCGCTTTCTTAATACAAGCCTCTATATATCAACCATTAGACGTATCAAAATTATAAAGAGATTCGAGAATCGATAATTCTAAATTTGCAACCAAAATATTTTTACAATTAAGCATTGACACCTCATTAGTCAATTTTATCAACTTAGAAAGAAGATTTTTTCACTTAGACTCAAATTTTTTAAATAAAATTTTTTTCTCAAAAATCACAGTTTCAATATTTTGCTTCTCCTTATTAACTACCATAATCATTTCAGGGATTGTTACACCTTTTCAATACAAAAGAATTTCCAAAGCAGTTAATCATCAAATATACCACTGTTTGCTAATAGTATTACAATGATCTTTCAATAATTTTCGATACCATTGCTCTTCTATTTCCTCTGCAATAAGCACTTTTTCTGGATTCGTAATATAAAATAAATCTTTCCTCAATAAATACAAAAATCAACGATTTCTAAGTTGAAAAGTTATTTTATAAACTTTATTAATTGATGTATTTTCTCAAAATGATGCATAAATGAAATTCTTAAGATCATTAGAAGATATAATTTTTTTCTTTTGCTTTCTTAAAATCTGTACTAAATTATCAATAGGATTGTTCATTATTAGTTTAAATAACTAAAAATAGCGATAATTTTTTATATCAAATCTTCCTAAAAATTCAAGAGTTTTTTCCTAATTTTTTTAATAAACTTTTCCATTGAAAAAAGACACGATAATCATAAAAGCAGGGTAGTTAATTTACGAATTTTATTTCACATATAATCATTTAAGTATGTTTCAATGAGCCCTAATAGATTCTGAATTATGCGCAAAAAAAGACGTAATACGGAATTCTGTTAAGGCAAGTTTTACAGAAATTAATCAAAGTAATTACGAGGTATTATTAGAAGTTAGCTCAAATAAATTTTTGGTAAATATGATTACAGATACGACATGAGCCATTCAATGATTCGAAATCATAGCAGTAAAATGATTTATGGAATTATCTAAAAGAGTAATAGAAGTTGTTAAAAATGTCATTTCTCATCTGCGAGAAATGTGCGAAAAATAAAACATACAGAATATTAAACTGCCTTTAGCCATATATACTTTTAAACATGAATTTAGAATCTGAAAATAAAGATATAAATTCATGATCTGAAAAAAGTTTTTTGGATTATATTCGTGAAATTTGGAAAAATCTAAAAATTTTCATTTCAGAAAATTTTTCAACCAACAAAAAAAATGAACAAGAATTAAACAATTTAAAGCAGAATGTAAAAGTTAATGAAGGTGATATAAATATTAAGGACGAAAAGAAAGAAACAAAAGAAAATACTGATAACAATAAAACAGAGTCTGAACACATAAACAATTCTACTGAAAAAGACAAGAAAGGACTAAAAAATAAACTAAAAGAAATATGTGTCCGTGGTAAAAAATACTGAGATGTTAATAAAAACGATTGTGGTTTTGTATCCATCTGATTATTACAATTTCATGGAGACAAAACAGGAGAAATTTTAAATAACATCAAATCAATTGATCCTAACAGATATAGTTCCATCATGACAGATTCTTTATTCAAAAATACTGACAAAGCCGCAAAATCTAAACGAAATGACACACAAGCCAATCAATACAAGAAACTAATGGAGGACCCCAAAGCTCAAAAAGAAATGGATAAAGCAGTTGATGAAACAATTGAGTGATATCTAAAAAAGGTGAAATCATGGTGAGTAACAAATGACAAAGCTATATTAGCTTTTTGAAGAATTTGTAACTATGGATCATGATATGCTCAAAACATTTGTAAAAAAATGGAAAAAAATGGTGCAGATATTAACGATTATAAACAGGTAATTGAACGGTTTGAAAAAACAGAGAAATCACAAGGAAAAACAACCACAAGCCAAAAATTTAAAAAGAAATCTTCTTGACTTTGAGGCAAGTCAGTAGAAGAAGTGATTGAAGAATACGATGGTTAGTATTTAATTATATAACCCAAACAAAAAAGCTTGAATATGTTAATTGATTAAAAGATTTCAGTAAAGGCAATAGCTACAATGTTTCCTTTGATTTATACAATAAAAATATTCCCAAATAAAGTTAAAACAATAAAAATAGGATAATTCTTTCAATTATATTTACAAAAAAGTGGACACTTTTACATGCTCACTTTTTTATTTTAATGTGATAATTGTTATTTACTCTTTTTAAAGAAATAATTAAACAAACACGCTGCTAAAGCTGCTCAAATAAGTGGGGCAACGATAAATACCCAAACACAACCAAATGCTCAATCTTGGAATAAAGCTGGTCCAAAACTTCTAGCAGGATTTACTGAAGTTCCAGTTAATCCTAAACCTAATAGGTGAACTAGAGTTAAAGATAATCAAATAACTAATCCAGCTACTGAAGCATTTTCAGATTTGTTAGTGGCTCATAGTACAGCAAAAACAAATACGAAAGTCAGAATTACTTCAGTTAGCAATCATAGCCAAACATTTCCATTGACTCAGTCTAATCCATTTGCTCATAAGCTACCAAATCCTCATAGTAAAACCCCTAAAACCAAAGCTCATAAAATTCATCAAATAAATTGTGCAACCATGTAAAGTCGACATTCCTTTGCTTTCATTTTTCATGTCAAGAAAACTCATAAGCTAACAGCTGGGTTTACATGACATCATGAAACTGGACCAATAGCATAAGCTAATGCTACAATTACTAGTCAAAATGCTAATGCTGTAGCTACAGGATCTACATTAGTCCAAACAGCTACTCCACATCAAAAAATGACAAGAACCATAGTTCATAGGCACTCAGCGATGAATTTTTTCATGATAGTTTTATTAAAAAGTAAAAATACTATTATTGAATATTGAGTTATTTGGAAAAATCAAGATATTTTAAATGTTTTCTAAATGTCTTGAAAAATAGGTATGTATTTGTAATTTACGAATGTTTTATTATTAAAATTGTTTTATGAAAAAATTTTTGACAGTAACCAATATTTTGATTGTAATTAATGTTGTAATCTTTCTTTTGGAAGAAATGGCTGGATGAAGTACTAATACAGAGGTCGCATTTGGTTTCTGAGCAATGTTTACTCCAATCTTTGCTGCACAACCTTGGAGAGCATTTACTGCTATGTTTCTACATTTTTGAGGTACTCATTTGTTTATGAATATGGTTTCTTTGTACAATATATGACCAGCGATTGAGCATATTATGTGAAAATGGAAATATTTAATAATCTATCTAGTTAGTTGAATATGTGGAAATTTATTGGTATTTGGAGTAGAGTCAATTACTCAAGATTTCTCATTATGAGCAGGAGCATCATGAGCAATATTTTGAATTCTAGGAGCGTGGTTAGCTTTTGTATTGTTTTTTTCTGATAAATTAAAATGAAAAATAGATGTTAGACAAGTTGGAGCATCCGTATTTTGTGCTTTGCTTCCATGATTTATGCCATGAATATCATTAACAGCTCATATTGGGGGATTGATATGAGGATTTGTGATGTGCTATATATTTTTAATTGTGAAGAAATTATCTAATAAGCAAACTATTTAATCAAAATATATCATTCAGCATTATAAATCTGACTTCATTCTCTGTTTTCTTCTATTCCAAAACTATTGATAATCACTTTATAATTAGGCTCCGTCAAAATTAGAGCTGGATTTCTTAAAATTTCCTCTTCTTCATCTGTTAATTCAGATTTTGCATAAATATCAGATTTTTCCTTAAGTTCTTCTAAATAATCAGTTAAATTGACTTTATATTCTTGGTCGTCTATTTCTATATTCAGAGTGAAATCATTCATTTTACCATAAGATTTTTCAAAGTATAATGCTTTTGAATATCATGTAACATCGATAGATTGTTGGAATTTTCCGTATTGTCTGTAACTTCGGTATTTGTATGTAGGGTAGTAATAATCGTAATCTGTATTTACACCTAAAAATTCTCTGATATCATAACGAGAAGATCGGTAGGAATCTTTGTATTCGAAATTGATTATTTTATTTATGATTTTGTCTTTATTGTAATTTTCCATTAGTCAATCAAGGGTTCACATAATCAATTTAGTAGATTCTGCATTTATATCTTTTAATGCTCACTCGGTAAGTGGAAGAGAAATATTTTCTTTGGATAGGAGAGTTTCGAGTCTGTTTAATTGTGAGTTAAATGAGATATTTCCTACATTTAAAGGTCGAATATAGACAGCGATGAAAACTAAAATTCACAATGTGGATACGAATGTAAGTAATCTTTTTTTTGTAAAAATAAGAGATAAAGCTGAAAAAATTATGATGAATGCAATGATATAGCATACGAAACATCTGTTGATGGTGATTCAGTATTGTTCGATTCTTTTTGTAATAGCTCATATCATCATAAATGACATGAGAATGAAACTTATATATAATATTTTATTTATGATTTCGTGAATTCCAGTTTTGTCAGGATAGATTAGGTAAGAACTGATTATTCATAATGTAAAATATCAGATTCAAAGTCGAACAATGATTCATTTTGGTCGTACTCATGTGATGAGAATTTTGATTCCGTAAGCTCCGAAGATTGCAAGATATATTAAGGCAAGTGGTAGGAAAATGAAGGATCAGAAAATTCTTCTCAAGCGAGATGGTTTGATTTCAAAGTCAGATTTTTTGTTTATTTCCTGGGTGAGTGTAAGATAGTAATTAAATACGAATGATCATGCTAATAAAACCATGGAAATCATTCAAATATCTAAATATAATTCTGAATCGATATTGACATCAAAAAGTGCTTCAATTGAGCCTAAAGCACCTGCAATTCATCATCGAACTATGCTTCATGCGATTCATCAAAAAACGATGGATATTAATAAACTAGTTCATGAAAATCGGATTTTTTGTTCATGTTTTTTGTGTAATAAAGCAATAATTAAAGGAATTCAAAGTAGAGCTAGAGGAATAATTCAAAAATAAAGTAATCATTCAGAATATGTGAGATTATCAATATCGATATTATACAATAATATGTAATATAATCATCATAGAATTATGGATCATACCTGCAATATTCGACTAATCAGATTCCTATTTTTCAATTTACTATGAATTAAAAATAATGGTCAATAACAGCTAATTATAAATGCCAAAATTAAGCTAAGCACCACATCAGGGGAGTCTAAGTCAATAATTCTTTCAATTTGTAATATTCATATGATAGTCAAAACTACTAGTAAAACATGAGAAAAAGGGAAAGTTTGAATAGCTTTTATCCAGTTTCAGAATAATTTTTTTAATTTCATAATTATTTTTTTAATTAAAATACACATTTCTTATAAACTTTTTATCCAACTATACAATTGTTTTTTCTGCACTAATAAGATTGAAAACTTAAAATAAAAATCTAATATCCCTACGTATATTATTTTACATTTATATTGTCCCATTTTTTATGATGATATCATCAAAAGACATATACAAATTAAAAGATCGTTATTGAACACCAATTTATTTATTCGACGTCTGATTAATTAAAAAAAATATAAAAGAATATAAAGAAAATTTCGTATCAACATCTTTCGATACCGATGTTATTTATGCATCAAAAGCATTAAACATAAAAGAGATGTTAAGAATCGTTAAAAAAGAATGAATAAGCCTTGATTGTGTTTCTGTTTGAGAAATATATACTGCATTAAAAGTAAAATTTCCAACAGAAAAAATCTACTTTCACTGAAACAATAAAACATATGATGATATTATATTTGCATTAAAACATAAAGTATGAACGATCGTTGTCGATAATTTTTGAGAATTAGAACTTTTAAATCAGTTAGCGACTAAGAGAAAACAGAAAGTAAATATATTAATTAGACTCAATGTTGGAGTATCCGCTCATACGCATAAATATATAGTAACCGCACACATTGACTCTAAATTCTGAGTACTTTTTGGTGGTGAAGAATTTGAAAAAATGATGAATATTATCAATAATTCAAAATATATCCAATTTTTATGATTTCATTCTCATATATGATCTCAGATTTTTGACCTTTTAGCTTTTAAAGAAGCTCTTAAAAAATTAATAAGTTATTGTAAATCATTTAAGGAACCTCTAATATTAAATTTATGATGATGATTCGCCGTCCATTATACCGACGAAGATGCTCCAATTCCACCAATTGAAATCTCTAAAAAATTAATAAACTTTACAGAAGAACTTATACAAAAAAGCTGAATCAAAATAGCAAAACTTTGTATTGAGCCATGAAGAAGTATTGTTTGAGAAGCAGGTTCTACACTTTACACTATATGATACATCAAAAAAACCCCAAGCAAAGAATACTATTTTATAGACGGATGAATGACAGATAATATTCGTCCAGCTCTCTACCAAGCAAAATATGATGCGGATGTCATCTGAAAAGAAAATCTTCCCAAATCAAAAAAAGTAACAATTGCTGGTAAATGCTGTGAATCATGAGATATCATTATCGAAGATTGCCCAATTCAAAAAGCTGATTCATGAGACTTGTTAATTATACATACAACATGAGCCTATGGATACAGTATGGCAAGCAACTATAACAAAGCACCAATTCCTGCTGTAGTTTTTATAGAAAATGGTAAATCAAAACTCGTTGTAAAAAGACAAACTTATAAAGAAATAATAGAGAGGGAAGTATAAATAAGATGAAATACATAAAAAGAAATATGTATTAAAAAATTTGCTTTTTATTCGATTATAAACTATAATAAAGCATTTATTTTATAAATATAAAATATGGGAACAAAAATTTATTGAAAAATCAAATTGATAATTTGGTTGAACATTATCCTTTGACTTTTCACACTTACTGCTGGTATTTGAATAGTTTTTCTTATCATCGCATGGAAATATTCAACACGAAAATTAGAAATTCATGATGAATGCATATTAATCAGACGCTGAATTATTACTAAAACAAGAGAAGAAATTCCGTATACAAAAATTAACTGAGTCGATTCAGAAAACACATTTTGATTAGCTCATCTTGTTATAAGGACAGGAAATGACAAACCAACAGTTTTCACATATATTGAGAAACATGAAGAAGTGATTTCTGAAATTAAAAAACATATATCAAAATAAAAGGATCCATATAACTATATTTAGGGATGGGAGAGTCTGAGAAACTGCCCTATACCTGTCAAAAAATTTTTTTATTTTTCTATTGCAATCATTATTTTATTTTTTATAATATATTCAGTCTATTGAGTTAAGTTGTAAAAAGTAGTTAAAATGTAGCGAATAATAAAAGCTACAAAAAAATATAAAAAACTACTTTGCACAATGTACCTTGTGCAAAGTAAACCTAGAATTTGTAATGCGTCGAATGACGCTTAGAGATTAAGAAATTCTAACATATTTAAATCTCACGAACACAATTATTATAAAAAATAACATCCTAGATGCAACACATTTTGTAAAAAATCTTTTTGAGTGTTATAAGCTGATATCTGGTGTTTCTCTGTTTTGAAAGATCAGATAACTACCCTATATATTTTATAAAATTAAAGAAATATCAGTTCTTAATTGGTGTTTATAGTAAGATGAAAATAAGCGACGTTTTTTGTTTAAGGTGGATAGTTGTTCCACTTAACATCAAAAACGTGTCTTAAAATTTTGTGTTTTTTCATTAAATAACAGATTTTTCTCTATTTTTTATTCTCCTGTGATTTCATTTCATTCAGATTTTTTTTCATCTCTTTTCTATAAAATTTTCTATAAAATGATCTAATATAAAATTTTTATTCAATTAATTTTTCTACATATCTTTACATTAGAAAAATTTTTCCATAAAAATGGGGGAGTTTACTTTAAAGAAAAAATGATATATAATATGTTTTTTACTATCGAAGTACTCCCCTTTTATTTTTATAAATTTTAAAAAAAGGGACTTCATTATCCATGAAAGTCCCAAATAAATTCGTTAATAATAGTAATTAACTAATAAGCGTATCAATAATATTCCTCTCCCTTTTAGACATTTATCTACCTATCCTCTAGACTTTAAAAAAACAATCCAAGAAAAATAGAGCACTTATATGCTACTTATTAAGACTTTCTACATATTCAAAAAACTCCGGATCCAGCTTCATAGCATTTTCAATTATAACCCTACTTGAATCACCAATCGATCAATCTAAATATTTTTCAATAAGATTTTTCGTAATCTTAACTCTCTTTCACCTCTTACTAACTGTAGTTATACTATCTCAAGAAGGGAAATTTTCAGATTTATAAAGCTGCTGTAAATGCATAGCTCATCATGAATACCTTGTTTTACGCTGTTCAAAGAAAAAATTTTCTCAACTATCATTTAAATATCTAAAAGAAACTCCATCCCAAACAGACAATCATCATATTTTATCTCATAAAAACAAAGCCCCTCTTTTATGAATATAAAATGAATTCTTAGGAGTTCATTTTCCATTATATTCATAATACTTTCTTCAATTAATTTCTATATATCTTTCTCCATTAGCATTCTCCTTTACATCTTTTAGAAAAATTTTTTGATCTAATCACATCTTAACCTCCGCAATATCTTCTATATCAAAATTCTTCCAATCAGGAATTGAAGATTTACTTACATTCAAATTTTTAACCAAATCTTCCTTTGATTTTTTAAGATTAGAACTACCCTGTTCTAAGAAAAGTTCTGAATTATTTCTTGACTCCATTATTCAAAAATAATATATAAATATATTTACATATTATAAAAATAATTCAAAAAATCAATGGGAAGTTGACAGATTATTTAGACATGGCTTAAGGTACTCTTTCATTTATCAATCTGATAGTGCCGCCATTCACTTGATATTGTATAGAATCAAGCTTGTTCCATTGCCTTTCTTAATATATAAGCATTCTTTCTTTTAACATTATTAGAACCGAGTTTATTAATACTACTCCATGTTGCTTTTCATGAAAAGTCATCAAATCATGTCGGCATTTCAACTTCATTTCAATTAGAATCAACCATAGTCAAATCTACCGCCTTTCAAGTTCCATGATGAGACGTTCATGGATATGCCACATTAGAACCTTTTGTTGACGATGGTCATCTATAATTATCATATAATTTTTGTTGAGCATCTTTAGGTCTATAAGCATCCAAAATTTTCAACTCATATCATTGTGATTTCAAAGTTTCTTGAGCTTTCATTAATTTCTGTACCGCATCATATCTTAGCTTAAGATTTGATTCTCAGTCAGGATAAATTTTAGTTTTAAAACTATTATCTTTTGTCGCATATTTCAAATCATATTTAATATCACTAATATAATTTTTCAAAGGAACAATTTCTGTATCTTTCGGCTCTTTCTCTGAAGATTCTTTTATGTCACTATTATCTCACGTCTCTTTATTCACCTCTTCATTAGAATCACTTCAAGAAGCTTCACTTCAAGAATTAGTATTAGAGTCATCTCATTCTGATTCATTTTTTTCTCAAGTTCATGCTTGAACATTTCAAGTTAATATATCATATATTTTATTCATAGTCTCTTTACCAGGCAAACCATCAACTTTTAGTTTGTATTCTGTTTGAAATTTTTCTACAGCTTCCTTTGTCTTAGGTCACAAAATACCATCAATAACTATATCTCAATACTTATCCTTATTTCCTCATCAAACTTGAGGACTTCTAATAGCAATTTGTACGGCCATAATCCAAGCAGCAGCATTACTAGCTTTTAAATCATTTCGCTCTTTATCCTTAATCTTTTCTAAATAACTTTTAACAATATCCATTTTAAGAATAACTTTTTCGTTATCTATTTCATAAAACAATTCTCCTGATTCAGTTGAAGTCTCTGTTGGAGTTTCAGTTGAAGTCTCTGTTGGAGTTTCAGTTGAAGTCTCTGCTGGAGTCTCAGTTGAAGTCTCTGTTGGAGTTTCAGTTGAAGTTTCAGATGGAGTCTCAGTTGAGGTCTGCTCAGGACTATTCTGATTTACGTTTTCTTTTATGTTACTCAATCAATTTTTTACTTGAGAAGTTACCCAATCAATTTGTTTAATATCTTTTGATGCCAATTCATAATTTTCCATAGTTACTAAAAAATTAATAATAAAACACAACATATCTATTATAAATAATAATATTCAAAATGTCAAATAATTTAGCACATTTTTTAAATTAAAGAAACAGCAAAAAATTTTCAATTCTAAGATATATTTCATATATTTAAGTGCCTATTTGTCTCGATTACTCAAAATTTTTTAACCCTGAAAATTAAAATATTTCTTAACGTTACCCATATTCTTTCTGTGGATATAATAGTATGAAACCATTTCAGAAACTAAATTCACATTCAACAATATTTTACTGACCTACAAGTTTTTATCACTACTAATGTATCCAATCACACAATTTTAATAAGAAACTATAATTCCATTCTCATAGCATATCACTTATTATCACCTATTGAATATTTTTCAACAATCTCAAATCACATTCTTTCACACCAATCTTTCAACTCTTCAGTTTCCATTCACTCTTCCGAATCAAAAGACATAACAGGAAGCTCTATTACACTAACATCCTCTTCTCTAGACTTTTCTAAAAGCATATTCATTAATTTAGTTGCTGTTCACTGTCTCCTTTCTTCAACAAAAATAGACAAAACAAACAATGTGTCTCATTCTATTACATATTCCAATAATCAATCTTTATAAGTTAACTTCATACTATTTTTTATATAGAATAAAATACTAACACCTTCACAAAATGATTAATATTATAATAAAATTTAATTTCAATAAATTCTTAATCTAATAATTGAATCACTTCCGAAATCTGATCATCGCTATAATCAGTTTTTTGATTTACACTTCTCATAAGCATCAACATTACATATCACCTTATCTCATTATCCATTGGCACGTCGATCTTTTTCATTATTCACTCATATTGTAATGCTTTTAAATGGCTCTCATAATAAGTATTTCATCACCCATATTTATTTCACCATAAAGCTCTAGAAAGTACAGTTCAAAACTCAGCCCTCGTAACAAAATCCTTTGGTTTAAAAGATGTTATTCACTGTCACATCAATCACAATTGACAACTTTCAGTAACAAATTTAACTAAATCTGGATTAATATTTGAATCAGAAAATAGACAATTCTTTGTCGTATCAGGAGATTTTCATAAAATATTTATAGCATAATTGCTAATCATCTTTGCCATTTCTTCTCTTGTAATTTTTCATCACATATTTGCCTTTTCAATCGAACTTTGAGTAGTAATTTCGCTTTGATAAGCCCAATTATATGCTTGCCTTAATTCAGAAGAATAATCCATTCAAATACATATCGTAAACGTAAACAACAATCAAAGCATTGATGAAATTAACAATTTTTTCATATGAAATTATAAACAATAAAAAACTAATTCAATTGTATACTTTTTGTTTTTGCAATTTCAATAATAAAGAAATATTTATAATTTTAATTTAGTAAATGAAAATTTGCATTTTCAAAAAAAAGAGATATACTATTATATAACAAAATTTAAATTAAAGAAAGCAACATAAATGAAAATCAGAGAATTAAAAATATCCAATCTTATGAGTTTCCCTTATATAGAAGATTTCGATAATTTTGATTGAATGAATTTTGAAAAAATAGAAAACAATTTAGATATGAATATTTTAATCTGAGCAAACGGTTCTGGAAAAAGTAATTTTATAGAAATAATTAATCAGTTTTGTAGAAATTTAATTTTAGACTACACCTTTGATGAAGAAATTTTAAATAACAAAAAAGAATCAGATTACAAACAAGCTATTCAGCTTGTGTGAAAACTTGCGTACAAATTAACCAAACATACAAAATTTCAAGACAAACCATCAGAAATTGAAATCACAATCGAACTTTTTGATGCTGATTTTGATAATATTTGATTTGTATGTAAAAATGTCAAAAAAATTAATACAATCATCGAAAAATATAGTGAATTAAGCTACAGATTCCCCCATTTTAACTTTAATAACATAAAAAACGAAATAAAAGAAATTCGTTTAAAAGCAGAATTTGATGAAAAGAAACAAGAATTTATAATAGAAAAAACATCACTAACTCCTATGGAATTTTTTTGTTTAACCTGTATACAAGAGAGAGAATTATTATACATATGTTCATATATACATAACAAACGAGAAAGTAAGAATTGAAACTCCCCACGAGAACCATTAAAAAGTACTTTTACAATCTTATCATCACAAAGAGATTCAATCGAATGGAAATATCTAAACGAATTTCAGGATTTTGACAATTATATTTTCAAAAGGAATGAAGAAAATAATATAAATTTAGATTGATATTATAAATGCCTCTGGAAAATCCGAAACATCATGAAAAAGCCCCATCAGTATACCAAAAATCCTGTCTGAGAAAAAGAAATCATCATTGATGAATCCCGAGAAACTACATTATACCAATCAGATTTTTGGAAAAATTTAGTATCACTTGTTGAAAACTTTCTTCATAAAAAATTAAACATCAACTATATTCAATGATCAATCAACTTACAATTACAAAACCCAGACTGAGAGCCGTGCTATTTCGATGATTTATCAGCATGACAACAGTCTTTATTATTAATCATTTTTTGCCTATTGTGAAATGACTTGGAAAATGGATTTATGGTTATAGATGAACCCGAACTTCATATTCACCCTCAATTACAAAAAGAATTATCATTACTTTTCAATCACATTAATAAAAGATATTGAACTCAATTTTTTCTATCAACTTATTCAGCACTTTTTATCAATGAAGATAATATCACCAATGTTTACAGATTTTCAAAAGAGAATTGATGAACAAAAGTATTTACTCCATATATAAAAATAGCTCCAGATGACGCAAAATTGGTTCATTTATTAAGATTTGAAAATTTATCAAAAATCTTTTTTGTAAATAAAATTATCATGGTAGAATGAGATTCTGATTTATATTTCTTTTCGCATTATTTAAAATGGTTGCAAGAGCAACCAGAATGGGAGTCCATTACTTGAACATACGAAATAGTAAACATTAATTGAAAGTGATCATACAAAGCACGACATAAATTTTTAAACAAATTCTGAATCGATAATTACTTTATTTGAGACCGAGATAACACTGTTGACTACGGATTTTTCACCACAAAAGAACTATGAAAATATTACCAATTAGCAAATAGACACATAAAAAATGATAAACGAATCAGTTGAGACTATTACAATAGACTTGTATTTACAATCAAAAAATTCTATCCTCAAAAATATCGCAGAATCATCGAGTGAATCGAAGATCTTTATAAAACATGAGTATTTATTTTAAAATTGTGAGCCATAGAATCATATCCTCGTTTAGAAAGAAAATGACTTCAATATATGGTTAATTTTTGTAACTCTGAATTTGAAAATCGATTAGTAAGTCCCGAAACAAGAGAACAAAGAAAAGAACTATATGATATTTTCAGTAACATATTCTCAAAAGAAAAAGAAACGGAATCATGAGAAATAGAAAATCCTTTCTAGAAAAGCTTAATTCATACCCTTCATATAAAAAATACAGGCAATTACAATAAATATTACAGCAAATATCAACACCACATAAGTTTTAGTTTCCTGTTCTTTAACTCTAGCTTTTAATTTTGCTAATTTTTCTTCTAACATCTTTTTTTCTTCAATAGCTTGCTGTTTTTCCTTATTATAATCAGGCAAGGCAATCATTGTCTGAATTTTAGCCTCCAACTCTCCTATTCTTTGCTGCAACATAAATATAATCTTATTTTTTTCATCAATTTGCTTATCTTTTTCTTGAAAAATCAAATAAAACTTATCAAGTTTTTCATCAATTGTCGACATATCTGTGACAGGTCTTACAGATAATTTTGAACTATTATCTCATATTAATTCCGTCGAAATTTCCTGACGTAAAGACGTAAATTCGTTTTGTAAAACTTTCAACTCTTCTTCGTTCAATATCACTTTATTAGCGATTTTTTTATAAGATAATTTACCAGACTTAACATATCTATCAATAGTTCTTGTAGATACTCATAATAATGATGCTGCCTGATTCCTAGTTACAGTATAACGTTTCATTTAGTAAAAATTCATGTGATAAAATACAATTTTATTTATAATATTTTTGTTAATATACTAATACTTATACCCATTATGACCGATAAAATCAAAGTCTGCCATATCTCTCACAATTTAACCATTACTTCTCAGTCTAAATAATTATTAACAACAAATGCGAACATATAAAAAACCAATACATTAATTACAATCGAAGCTAATCACAGAGTCATAAAATTGACAGGACAAGACAATGTCTTTAATATCCACTTGATAGGAGAATTAAAAATCCAGAATATAAAACCAAGGACCAAAAATGTTCCAACCAATTTTATAATCGACTTTTCAATTTCAGGATTTGAAAAAGAAATTTTGATTCATAATCAATAATAATTAAAGACATATAACAGCACTCAACAAATAACAATATTAACAATCAGCCTTCTGAAAATTTTCATGAATTGATGAAGCATATAAAAGTAGACAACTTATAATTTTTTGTCCACTTATTTCAAGTGCAACTTAATAATATCCTATTTTTTATTTTGTTTTCTTACCATAAAACTAACATCCTCTTCCACTGCTCATAAAAAATCACTTAATCTCACCTTTCATGATTTTAAAAATAATTTATTAACATTTTGCCACGGAATATCAGCATATTCCTCAAATAATCACAATGATTTTATTTTTTCCAAAAATTTATCCTTGTCTATCACATTCATTTTAAGTGTTTTAGTAATTTTTACATTTCAATCTGTTCCACTTAATATAAAATCTGATTTTTCATCATTTGGATCTTTTTTAATAACATACCTTTGGAAAATACATTTCAATGACTCTTTTTCCTTTTCTAATTCAGAAATTTTATCACAAATTTCAACAAACTCATCAACCAGTGCAGTAATACTTTTATCAGACAACTCTCATTCAACCTCATCATCCGAATTTACAACAGAAAACAACGGACACACCGATTGATAATCACACCAAGCACAAAGAGAAGACTGATTTGCTTCAAATATTTTTTTACTTCACATTGCATATTGCAACTTGTTTTGCTCTATTTCTTTGATAATATTGACATACTTAGCTTTAATTTCATCTAATTTATTCTGAGTAATTTCTCGTTCATCTTCAATATCGAAGTGTAGAAAATATAGTTTAGCTTTTAGATTTTTGAAATATTTTGCATATTTTTGTTGTATTCACAATCAATATAAAGTTAATTGCTCAACATATTGATCCTTTTCTTCAGTTGGCAAATTTTTATTTGTTTTGTAATCATTGATAACAAATGTATCTCAAATTTTATCTAATCTATCTATAAATCACAAAAAATTAATTCAATCAGCAAGCTGGAATGAAATTTGTTTTTCAGTACTAATAACTTGGATATCATCAAATGGTGCATGCTTGTCATAATACCTAGAAAGATACATTTCTCATCTACGTTTAAAATCATCGATAGTTAAATCCGTATGATGATTCAGAATCTCTCATCAATTTTCTGAAGTTTCTTTTTCTTTTTTCTCTCGCAAAGCATAGTAATCTGAGATAAATTCTTCCTTTGTTGGTACTTTAAAAACATTTATACTATTATATAAATTTTGCAATGATTCATGAACCAAAGTTCATAACAAAGTATCCGTGGTTTCCACGAATTCAGAAGTCGGGATCTTATCCACATAGCGATAACGATATTTAAGAGGACACTGCATATAAACCTGAATTTGCGAAACTGAATATCTAACCATTTTAAGAAATTTTAAATATAAATAACTTTAATTAAAACTGGATGCGTTACATCCAGTTTTTAATAGATCCAACGACACTGGATATTGTCCAATCCAGTATAGCCACAAAAACAAAGAACATTGCAACCAACACAGCACAAGGTACAAACATCCACCGAAGTACAGTGATCAAAATACCTTTTACACGATTAGTAGATTTTTCTCTACCCATTTTGTCTTCCCGTTCCATGACTTTAAAAATTTTTCTGTTTTTTATATTTCGTATATACTTTTTAAAAAAACAAATTCAAGCAATTTAATCTTCTAATATATCTTCAAATTCTTCTACTAAAATTTCATCTGAATCTGATTTTTTGTCTTTTCTCCGTTGATGAATCGCATTTCTAACTCACAAAAGTCCAATTACTACTGCCCTTCTCCTTCTTGGTAAAACTTCCAGTCATTGATCTACAAATGTTTCATATCATCGAGTCATTACTTCATCGATAGATTTTCCTTCTATCATTTCAGCTAATAAACTACACGAAGCAGTACTCACCTGCCCAGGACTTCATGAAAAACTAAATTTTTCAATTATATTATCTTTAATTTTCAAATAAACAGTAATATCATCTCAACAAATAAAATTTCATTCATGACGAGAAACTGAAAAATCTTTCATTTCATAAAAATTTACTGGATTTTTATTATATTCTGTAATAATTGAATCTGAGATTTCTGACATAAATAAGAATGATTCGAGTAAATCTACAGTACATATTATAACTATTGTTGATTGATATTCAAACTAAATTTTAAATTTAAGTACATTGTGTCAATGTTTGTCCATTTGTGTCCAAAATGGTCATTTTACTTTGATTTTTATTAGTGATTTCATATTATTATGTCGTTATTTTATTAAATACGTAGTTGATATGAAAATTAAATCAGCAGAATTTATAAAAAGTGTAGCAGATATCAAACAGTGTCCTAATTTAAATTTGCCTGAATTTGCATTTTTTTGACGTTCAAATGTATGAAAATCTTCATTAATTAACATGCTAACCCAAAGAAAGGATTTAGCTAAATGTTCAAAAATTCCATGAAAAACAAAATTATTCAACTTCTTTATAATAAACAATGAACGAATCATCGTTGACCTACCATGATATGGATACGCAAAATCATGAGAAAAAGAAAGAAAAAATTGGTTAGATTTTACTCAAGAATTTTTGAATACAAGAGACACATTAAAAAACACTTTTTTACTGATAGATGCTAGCATCCCTCCTCAGAAGATTGACATCGAAATGATAAAGTGTTTTATAGAAGATTGAATTAATTTTTCTATCGTTTTTACTAAATCTGATAAATGTAATCAAAAAGAACGTAGCAAAAATCAGAAACTTTTTGATAAAGAAATGAATAAAATTTGATTAACAAAATACATAAAATTTGTTGTCGACAATATTCACTGAAAATGAAGAGAAGAACTACTATCTTTTATCGAAAATTCATTATAAGTTTTAAAACTTTTAAAAATTTGTAAATATTATAATAATATCATTAATTAAAAAGTGTGAACCAATGGTTAGAGGATTTTTTTAATTTTTTCTTGTATGATAATTTGAATAAATTATTCTATGAGTGTAAATAAAATTTACAAATAAAAAGATTAACTTTGTGTGGGGTGCAGAGAATTCAGCGTTTCGCTTGAATTTGAATAAATGATTATCTGTATTCGGAAAGCATTTATTCTGCATTAGGGAATCTTACCAAAGATGAAATGATGCAATCTTACCAGATCGCCTTTTGTTTCAGTATTGTAGAAAAGATTGAGTTTTATACAGAAGTTTGTGAAAATAAACTTGTATATACAACTCAATTTGAATAAGAGTTGGATTGGCGGTCTGGAGTATATCTAGACCCATCCTGTATTTCTTGATGGGTTTTTCTTTATTCACAAAAAACCACATTTCAAACACATCCATAAAACTATTTTTTCAACTTTTCAAGAAGATCAGTCATAAATCATTTACATTCCCGACCACCTTCTATTTGTTTCAAAAGCTCATCTGCTTCTCTTTCATCTTTCTTCTTTATTTCATCTCATTTTGTAGAAACATAATTATTTGGATGATATTCTGGTGTCTGTTTTTTACCCTTATCTCATCCAAAAGACTCTCATGATTCTAATCTACTTGATGGGTTATCTATACTCATTCTTATAAATTTATGATATAAAAACTAATATTTATAATTATATACAGATAAATAAAATTGTCAAATATTTACAAACTTTTTTATAGAATGTAAAAAATCGGCTTCCAATTAAAAGAAAACCGATTTAATATCTACTTATATTTAATTATTTTCCATAACTAGCTTCACTTCATAACGCTTCTTCAATTCTCATTAATTGATTATATTTACAAATTCTATCAGTTCTACTTGCTGATCACGTTTTAATAAATCCTGAATTCATGGCTACTGCCAAATCTGCGATAAAAGTATCTTCAGTTTCTCCAGATCTGTGAGAAACGATAGCTTTCATTCAATGTTCATGAGCTAAGTTGATAGCATCAATAGTTTCACTTACTGATCAAATTTGATTTAATTTAATAAGAATTGAGTTTGCAATTCCTTTATCGATTCACATTTGAAGTCTCTGAATATTTGTAACAAACAAATCATCTCCAACAAGCATAATTTTATCTCCTAAAGCATCTGTCAATTTCTTCCATCCATCGAAATCATCTTCAGCCATTCCATCTTCGATGGAAATAATAGGATATTTATTACACCAATCAGTGAATAATGCAACCAATCCATCTTGATCTAAAACTTTTCACTCTCCTGCTAGATTATATTTTCAATCTTTAAAGAATTCTGAAGCAGCAACATCAAGAGCCAATTGAACCTTTCAAGTATGTCCAGCTTTTTCGATAGCTTCAACGATTACCTGTAAAGCTTCTTCATTACTTCCTAAGTTTGGAGCAAATCCTCATTCATCTCCAACTGATGTAGCTAATCCTCTAGCCTTAAGGATAGCTTTTAAATTATGAAAAACCTCAGCACCCATTCTAAGTCCTTCTCTGAAATTTTCAGCACCTGTAGGCACTACCATAAATTCCTGAATATCTACTGTATTGTCAGCATGAGCTCCACCATTCAAAATATTCATCATTGGGTAAGGAAGAACATGTCCTTTTCCATCGTTAATGAATTTATAGAGTGGCATGTTTTCAGCTTTAGCACAAGCTACAACGAAAGCCATACTAACCGCCAAAATAGCGTTTGCTCATAATTTTGATTTGTTTGGAGTTCCATCAAGTTCTAATAACTTTTTATCTAATTCTCTCCAATTTTCAAAACTCTGACCTTCAATAGCAGATTTAATAGTTGTATTCACATTATTTACTGCAGTTAAAGTTCATTTTCCCATATAACGAGATTTATCTCCGTCACGTAATTCTAATGCTTCATGTACTCATGTTGAAGCTCCAGAAGGAACCATAGCACGAGCAAATGTACCATCTGACAAAGTAATTTCAGCTTCCACTGTTGGATTTCCTCTAGAGTCAAGAACCTCTCTCGCGTGTAATTTCGTAATTTGATAAGCCATATCAATAAAAATAATAAAATAAAATAACAAACTAAAAATATGATTTTATCTTCTGAAAGCAAGTTAATTAAAACTCAAAAAAGATTGATTTTAAAAAACACTTATATATACTGACGTAGCAAGATAAAACCTGCACTTGTTGTTTATGTATTCTAAATAAATCCCTTCGTTGTGTCAACGCGGGGATTTTTCAACATTGAAAACATTTACTCAATACATATAATAAAACTATGAGTTATATACATAATATAAAAACATGTTAATCTACTACGAATCCAAAATAAAAAACCTACCTCTCGCCCAACAAATTTTTGAACAATTTAAAAATTCTGAAAAAATAGAAATTCAGCATTACAAAAATCTTTTCGATGCTAAAATATGAAACTATAAAACCGAACCTCTAATCATTCTAGCAAAACAAGAACATATCGCCATTCTTCCAACTCCTGAAAATTACTGATTCCCATGAAAATCATTTTTTTTCAAACCAAGTCTAAATTGTTTTTTCAACTGTAAATATTGCTATCTTCAGTGAACTTTTAGAAATCGTTTCCCCGTCTTTTTCCTAAATTATGAAGATATGCAAAAAGAAATAATAAACCAGATTCAGAAAGTCAGGCAGTCCTGATTTGATGGACAAATTACATTTTACGCCAGCAATTACGCAGATTTACTCGCTACTGAAAACATTTCACATTTTCACGAAAACTTTTTACCATTTTGTGAATCGCTACCAGACAAAGTTTTAATCGAAACTAGAACGAAATCTGCAAACATTACTGCCCTACTCGATTATACTAAAAATTTAAGCTGAAACTCTCCTACCAAAAAAATGGAAATTGCTTTTTCACTTTCTCCTCGCATTATCGCAGAAAAATATGAATTATGAACAGCCACCTTTGATGCTAAAATAAGTGCAATAAATGTATTGTTGGAAAAATGATTTCGTGTCGGGCTAAGATTTTTACCCCTTCTACCTGTAGAAAATTTTCATCAAATTTATTCAGATTTTTTGGATGAAATTATCAGTAAAGTTGACATCAATAAAGTTGAATCAATAGCAATCGCTCCACTAATTTTTAATCAATGAGATTATAATGTTATAATAAAAAAATATCAAAATGATTCTGATTTTTCATTTATTAAAAATTTAAAAAAAAATAAGCATGATTTATGGACATGTTCAAACGATGAAGTCTCCACATTCAAACTACTATTTGACGAACATTTTAAATGAATAAATTTAACTCGAGACTATATATAAATTATTTAATGCTTTGTCAACCAATTTTTATTGTTTTCACTTGGAAAAAAGCCAAAAATTACTACACATTATCTTATGTAAATTCTTTTAATTATAAAAATTTTTCATGAACAAAAAAATTATTGCTACCGGAATTTCTGCTTTTTTAATATGCTGAAGCCTATTTATTTCAGAAGCTAATGCCATCCAATATACTATACAATGAAACTCAACCTCGGTCGAAGGAGATTTCAATTCTTGAATTGAAATAAATCGATGAGATAATTCCTCTGACTATTGCGAAAACTCATGTAATCACAGTTATACTAACAGCTGAGAATATACCATAACTATAGACAGCACCAACGCAGAAAAGATTTTAGAATTAGATTTATCTAATGCAAATATTACAAATATTATAAATATGAGCTGAGCAACTAACATAACATATTTAAATCTCAAAAATAACAAAATAAACCATATAGAAAATAATGCTTTTGAGGGTAGTATTTTTAAAAACTGAAAACGAATTGCTTATCAACGAAATTGAACATCATATACCGAAACAGATAAATCATGCCAACGATGAGAGCAATGAGTTGATGAGATATGTTACGATAAATCAAGCCGAACAATTAACTTATCAAATAATGAATTAAAAGAGATTCCAGAAATGTTTAATAATGATGATAGATATTGAGAGAATCCTCAAGTTTATCGGACTGAGGTGATTTTATCCGACAATCTTTCAAATAGTTATACACACCCATCATATCGAGTTTCACATTGACTATCTGATCCCCCTAGAATAGTAAATTTAAAAAACAACCCAATAACTCTACTAACTCCACCCGTAGAAATAACAAAAGAGAAGGCCTGCTTTTATAACGGCCCATATCACCGGTCAGAACCTTTCGATTGCGAATTTTTCACTCGGAATTATAATTCAGAAAACCCCAACATACTATCTAAGTATACACTTAAAGATCCTCTAGGTGGGATTTTTACCGGAGAGACTTCTGGAGTATTAACAGGATGAGTAAGGGAATTTGGCATATCGCCATTTCATTCGACAGAAGACGATAAAAATAATGTTGCGCATCGAATTAACTGAGAATATACACTATCCATTGATATACTGTCATGAGATGATATTATAGCCTCAAGATCAGACACCTTTAACATAGAATTTGCCACACTGCGCATTATTTCTCCTTACGAGAATCAAACAATAAATTATAATATTCATGACCGAGATGCATGATTAGATTTTGAATTACAGCTTCGTAGGGAAAAAATGACTGAGAGTCGACTTCCATCCCCAAGTTTTAACTGCGAAATAACAATAAATAACTCAAATTATAATTGCGAACTATCAAAGCTCCCTACCGGTCCATACTATTATGAAGATTACGAAATTTGAATATTCTTAAAAGACAATTTAGATAATCCGAGACAACTATTAACACCTGAAGGAACTTGACAAATAAAGGTTTCACTGAAAAATCGACGAGGAGAAACTGTTACGGGTGACACCTTCAATTTTAAATACACCACATTATACAGTGTTACATTAGATAACCAAGAAGCGACTACCCCAGGTACTGAAAAATATTATTACAAATTCAATACAACAGGATCGACTCCTGATGGTACTGCCGTATATTACTGGCAAAATGAAGCCTGCACAGATTCACTTCTTCAGATTGAAATTCCAACAAAAAGTGGATATATATTCGACTGATATTATACAGATATAAATGGTAGTGGCACACAATACATTGACTCTAGTGGACACTACATAAATAACTTACGGAAAACAGTAACATGAGATACTACATTATATGCTAAATGGAATTCTGAAACAACTTATACTATTAATCACCTCAAACAAAATATTGACTTAACTGACTATGATTTAGCTGAATCTGAAACTTTCACCTGAATAGTTGATGATGAAATTACTCCTTCTACAAAAACGTATACTGGATTTACCAGCCCCAATACTCAATCAGGCACTATTCTTTCTTGAGGATTATTAACTATTAACTACTATTATACTAGAAATAGATATACTGTTACCTATGATTCAAACGGTTGAACTCCTATCGCTGATACTGGAATATTATTTGAAGCTACTATCCCTACTCCTACTCCTTCAAAAAATTGATTCACTTTCAACGGATGGTCTGGATTACCAACCTCTGGCTTAATGCCTGCAAATGATATCATTTTAACTGCTGACTGGAACGCTAATTCTTGAGGCGGTTGATGAGGTAATACTGAAACTACTTACACTGTAACCATCACACCATATCCTACCTCTTATTGATCTGTTAGTCATACTTCTGTTACCGCCAATTCTGGAACCACTATCTCCACCAGCTGAAATACGCTAACTATCGGATCTTCTGATGTAGTCGCCTCCCCCAACACGCCTACTACTATGCTTACTTCCTACTCTTTTAGTTGATGGATTAATAACTGTTGAAATTCTTTAATATGAAATTGTGAAATTGTTGCTGAATTCAAAAAAAATTCTCAAGCTACCTGAGGAACTTATACTTGAACAATTTTTACTTGAGCTGAACGAACTTGAACAACTCATTCTTGAACTACAAGACAATACACCGTAACTATAACTTCATCCAACACTGGATACTGAACCGTTAGTCTAGAGTCTGTTACTGCTGATTTTTTATCCAAAATTTCTACTAGCGAAAACATTCTAACTATCGGATCTACTGATGTTATTGCTAACCCTTCCGAGTCCACTACTCTATATACATACTCTTTCAGTGGACGAATTAATAATTGTTGAGATACTTTGACCAAAACATGTTCTATAATCGCTGATTTTGCTAAAAATACAAATCAAGGAAATGGAAACAATTCAGGAACAAATTGAAGCTCAAGTTCAAGCTCAAGCAACAATTGATATTCTGGCAAATCTCATTATACAGACGAAGATAAAAAAAATACAAATAATAATTCAATTTCACAAGAATCCTCTACGAAAACAGAAACAAAACAAACTGAAACATCTCAAACAATACAATCTCAGAACTCAATCAAATATATTTCCAGAAGTTGTAAACCATATAATATAGAATATATCCCAGAACTAAATGCTTATACATCTCCAGACTTAAAAAAGAAAGAATATTTCGTCAATATCGAATACTTCAAAAGATATGTTGACTCCAAAAACGCTCAAAATGCTGAATGTTACGTAACAAACAGATCCCGGATTACAAAATCCTATATAGATACCTCTAATTCAAACAATCGTTTTGTTGCTCCAAATTGAAAAATATATTTTATAAATCAACAAAACTGATTCTATAGATCAAGCAACATAAACTCTTCTAAAAATTTTACAACAATAGATGAATTGAAAAATTATATTAAAAAACGCAATCCTCTTATTCCAATGTAAAAAATTATTTTAGTATTTTCTCGTTCAATGAAAAAAAACAGTATTATTATAAAAAGCATATCATCGTGCATACTATTGTGTTGTTTTTTCTCTGTTAGTTTCTCAGCAACAACGCAAAAATGACTAAATATTTTACAGCAATTAGAAAATGATTGACGAACGAAAGATGAAATAAGGGTCGCTATGAATGATTTATGATATAATTCCGATGAATATTTATGAACATGAGAATCAAAAATTAAAGTAATTATTGCTGATCCAATTATAGAAAACACAAACAAAAATCATTGATGAGACGTTATTGACCAACTAAAAAAAGATTGACGAACCGATGAAGAAATTAAACAAGCTATGGAAGATCTTGGCTTAAACTCTAGTAAATATTTCACAACAAATAACACCATTAATTATACAACACCTCAATCAAAATATATAGCAAGGAGCTGTAAACCATATAATATAGAATATATTTCTTCACTAAATGCGTACTCTTCTCCTGATTTAAACAAAAAAGAATATTTCGTCAATATAGATTATCTCAAGAGATATGTTGATTCTAAGAATGCCCAAAACGCTGAATGCTACACAAGTAGATTTTGGATTACTACATCATACGAAGATGCAAATAACTCAACAGACCGCTATACCGCTCCAAACTGAAAGATATATTTTATAATACAACAAGACTGAAAATATACATCATACGAATTAAATTCTTCAAAATATTTTTCTACAATAGATGAATTAAAAAATTATATCAAAAAACGTAATCCTCTTATTCCAATGTGAACAAATACAGAAACTCAAAATACAACAAATCCTGTCACTCAACTACAAAACAACAATTTAGAAACAGTATATTCTGAAGAAAACAACGAAACTAGCTGAACGTGAAACGATGAAAACATAATTTCAGATTTACGAAAAGAATTATTTGAATAATAAATAATTAACTAATAAGTTCCATCTCCAACTTTATCTTTTTTCTTTGTCTCTACAAATTTCATAATCTCTTTTTCAAAGTGTAGCTCTACTTCTCAAACAGCTCCGTTTCTATTTTTTCTAATACAAACATCCGTAGCTCACTTTCTATCCGTATCAGGATCATAATATTCTTCTCTATGAAGCATTAAAACCGCATCTGCATCCTGCTCAATTGAACCTGATTCTCTTAAATCTGAAAGCTGAGGTTTTTTATCCACTCTTTGCTCAACAGCACGAGAAAGCTGTGACAACGCCAAAATTGGAACTTGTAACTCTTTAGCTAACTCTTTCAGTCAACGCGATATTTCCGAAATCTCCTGAACTCTATTTCACTGAAATACTGTAGCATGCATCAACTGTAAATAATCTATAATCACCAAATCCAATTGTTTTTTTTCAATTTTTAATTTTCTAAGTTTTGATTTCAACATAGGAACAGTCATTCAAGCTTTGTCATCCAAAAAAATATTGGCACTCGAAAGTTTTTCCATAGCTTCACCCATTTGTGCAAAATCAGCGTTATCAAGGTTTCACTTAGAAATTTTATACATAGGTACTCATGAAACCTCTGACATAATCCTATCCACAATTGACTCTACACTCATTTCAAGCGAAATCATCGCCACTGATTTTTTCTGCTCTAGAGCAATATTGGTCAACACATTCAAAGCAAAAGCTGTTTTTCACATTGAAGGTCTTGCCGCAAGTATTATCAATTCACCAGGCTTAAAACCTGTAAGTTTTTCATCTATCTGACTATAACCTGAATTCACTTTATTCGCATTAAAATTTTCAGGATGATCTACTATATCCATATAATCTTCTACTCTGTCTTTTAATATTTCTTCAATACTCAAAATATTATCTCAAACATTATTCTGAGTAAGATCATAAATTCTTTTTTCGATACTATCAAAAATCTCTACAGTATCTTTTTGCTCATATGCATCTCATGTAATCTGCTGACAAACTTTGAGAACCTGTCTTAATAAAGATTTTTCCTTAACTATTTTACTATATTCTACACATGAAGAAGAAGAAATCAAAAAAGCTGACAACTCATAAAGATAATCTATTCATCAAACACTTTCCAAATTTCAATTCTTAGACAATTGATCAGATACTGTGACAGGATCTATAGTTTTCTTATCATTTCGAAGCTGAACAATAGCCTCATAAATCATACTATGTTCCTTCTGATAAAAATCTCCTGGAACTATACCATCTCATTCAAAAACCCAAATAGTTTCATTGTCAATCAACGCTCATGAAATCACTCATTTTTCTGCCTCAATATTATGAGGAGGTAATGTATACTCCGTAACCATCTTTTTGATCACATGAAATAAATGCAATTTAATATATAATAAAAACACAACCCGATTCAAGAGAAAATCTAGTTCAGAATTGTGTTTTTAACATTTTTATTAACATTTTTTTCACATTAGTTTTCAAAGTACGGTTTTACCTTAAACAATACTTTTATCGGACTATTTTTTTCTAAATCAGATAATTGGTACAATGTAATTAAAGATGAATTCTGTTCTCTATCATAGACATAAGTTCATTCAAGTCATAATTCACTATAAAAATGACATGTTGGAGACAAGAAAAGTACATTATTTCAATCTTTATAAACAGCCTTTCATCAATTAAACATACCCATCTTTCACGTTTTAGGCAAAGCTACAACATTATAATTTTCCGCTTCTTTTATCGAACAATCTTCAATCGGAACAGATATTGAAAATACCGATTCTTCAGATTTCTTATCTCGCAACTGTAATATTAAACCATTTTGAACAACAACTCCAACCTCATATTTATCCTCATATCCTGTCTGTATTTTTATTTCTGCCGTATCTGGATCCAATGAGGCTATAACTTCTCAATTTTTACCATACATTGCTATTCCATTTCATATCGAATAAGGACTTCAAACAACTAACTTTTGCTTCAATGACAACAATATATCAGATGATCCATCCCCATCTGTTTTAAGTGTTTTCCATTTAGATCCTCTATTTCTTTGGAAAGAAACATTTCATTGATCAATATCTTGAGAAAGTTCTGCTTCAATACTAACACTTTCTCAATCTGAATTCTTCGAAATATTCGTTATTGATATCTCCGGAACAGAATAATTAACCATAATCTGTTTCTGTGTCTTATTTCCAAACTGATCTATTCACACAGAAGAAAAAGTATCATATCCATCCTGCGTATGAATATCTATATTCGTACTAACTATATCACTAACATTTGAGGTATATTTTTCATCTAATATCTTTCCATTTTTTGAAAGATTTATATATGACAAAGATACATTATCTTTCCAGTTTACAATTAAATTATACTTTGTACCCACATATCATTCAAGATTATCTCATTGACTAACAATTTCTTTAACACTAGGTCTATATAAAATTGGATTTCATTCTGGAGCTAAATCATCTCAAACAATCTGTCTTCACGCAACAACTTGATTTGACCATGGAGAAGATATTTTATATGTATTATTATCCAAATCAAGCGTTGCTATACGAGCATAATACCATTTTCTATCAATATTCGATATCATTATACTTACTTCATCTTTATAATTACTATAATAAACAATCTGAACAAGATTATCTCAACGTAAATCTTCAAATTTATCTTCATCATCTATCAATAAATCTCCGATTTTACCAGTCTTTTTCAGCAATTCTAACTTTACCCCACTAGAATATAACTCATTCACATCCGTTCCCTCTGGGAGAGCCAAAACATATTTAACTGGTGTTACTGTTTTATAATCCACTTTTTCATAGCTGTTGTCAATTCTTTCAACTAATTTAATTAAATATCCATCAATCCTTTGATCTGCATTTCGAGACAATTGTAATGAATCATAATTCTGTCACACAACTTTCCATTTCTTCACTTCAGTATTTAAATCCGCTATTTTCAATTTAAGGTTATTACCAAAATTTAGCCACATCTCTTCATAAGGAATTTCCTCTACCACCGTTTTAGAAACATAATAATTTCACTTTTCTTCTCATCATGCTCTTGAACATATTCCTTCAGAACACTTTAAGTAAACTCAACCATCATTAAATAACACAATATGACCACCCCTAAAATGGTCTGTATGATAATACTTTTTTCAAATATCTGAAGCAAAAGAGTCTGAATATACAACTTTTGTAAGTTTTCAACTATCTGCTCACTTGTTAATTTTAGCATAAATTCACTCCGAAAGTACAGAAGGATCAATAGCATCAGCCACTTCTATATTACTTCACAACCTTGTAGATTCAGTTGCTGATACCAATGTTTTATTTGTATTAATTCTCGAACTTTTAGCTAATAATTCAGTAGATGATGCAGGTCTCATCACCGAATATAACGTAGTAACCTGATCCTTCATTGAAGATATGTTATTACGCAAAACCAAATACTGACGCTCTGACAATCATAAATCATTTGCCGTATTTGAGTTTATTGCATTCCAATATCAATCAATAACATCCTTTTTATTGGATATAATCGATTCATATGGATTTGCCTTAGTAATATTCTGTATTACATCTTTAGTCGAAGAATCTACACTAAACAACTCTACATTAAACGTTAACAACTCTCCTGTCTTCGATTCAGATTTCGAATTTTTGTTACTATTTTGTGAATCAATCATGGCTAAAAATCCTTCATAATCCGTGTCAATTAAAGTTGCTAATTCATTATAGCCAGACCTCTGTTCATCCAAATATGCAATTACATCTTTTTGAAGTTTCTCCAAACCTTGAACATTAGATTCTACTCTATTTTCCTTATTAATTTGATTTTTTATATTAGTGATTGACGATTGTATCGTATCTCACATTGTAGTATCTTTCGTCTCCTTATTAAAATAAACTAATACATCCTCAAGTCTAGACTTTGCACTATCATAATCTACATATTCAATTTCTTCACTCAATAATCAATCTGTATTTCAATTTATAACAGAAGTATCTGCCATTCAAAGTTCAACATTTACACCAACATTAACTCCATTAATTTCTTCCATAGCTCACACCACAGGATTATCATTTACAATAGTATCAACTTTACTATTCACCCAATTAGCTGCAGACGTACTTAAATTATTTATAGACTTTGTTAAAGTATCCAAATAATCATAGAAAAATGAAAAATCAAATTGAAGATCCAATTCTGACGATATTTCATAATCCAATCCATAATTATGAACAGGAGCAACTGACCGATTTGTAAAATCCATAAGTGTATCTATCCATTTTACTTCATATGTCCTTTGTGTTAATTGTTCAATCTTAGCTTTAACTGAACTTTCTCATACAAGTCAAAATTTTCATTTTACAATACAATATATCTTTCAAATCAATTTAGCAACTTTTATTATTGCCTCTATTTCATTTGGAAGTTTTGGAAGTTCAGGTGCTGGAGGTAAAATAGGCAATTCAAGCTCTATTTCCGGTATAAATGATGGTAATTCTGGTAATTCTGGAGGCTCTGGCAACATAGGAATATCTGGCAAATTCAACTTAATTCCCAGTGAAAGAGACGGTGCCTCAGGCAAATTTGGTAATTCTGGCAAATTAACTTTAACAGTTTGAAAATTAAATTTAGGCAAAATAATATCTAATCCCAAATCAATATCAGAAAGATCTAAAGTAATATTAGGCAGTTTGAAATTAGGAATTTGAATTATTGGCAACTGAATCATATCACACAAAAGAGATAATTTACAAGAATATTGGTCATATGTATCTTTCGTACAATTCCCACAATTCTGTCACCACTCTACTGAAAAATTAATTAACAATTGATATGTCTTTATGATATTTAAAATAAGCACAATCGCATCAACATATCAAACAAACCTCTGAGAATTTGTTGACGTCCAATAAGCTAAATATCAAATCGTATTATTAATTAAAGAAGCTATTTCTGCCATATATCTATCTATTACGTGTATCCATTCATATATTTCAAAAGGAAAATTCCTATATTTTTGCAGTGTCATCAAATTAACATAAATCTGATTTTGCAATCTCTCCCAATTTTTCAAAGCCAATTCAAATTCAGATTTACTCAACACTGACGCCCAATCATACAATATTTTTTCATTCACATCTAGCCACTGTTGTAAATAAATACTATATTCATTAATATTTTCTGGGAAAATCATTGGCACTTTTACGGTTATAGGTTCGACTGTAATATTAATTATATTACTCTCATTCATCAAACTAGCCAAAGCCTCAAAAGGATTAGATATTGCCTTATTAAAATTCTGCAAATTGTCAGTATTTATATACGAAAACGCTCAAAGTTTAGATGCAATTCAAGTTTCTACTTTTGAATATCAACTTTTATCAAATTTCCAAATGCTTTTAAAATTATCTTTAACATTTTTTATTGTTTGCACTTCATTACCAATCAAATTTGAGACATCAGGTAATTTAATATTTATATGCATCTTCGTGAGTTGATTTACTATATACCTTATTTGTGGATCTAGCCACTTATCTATTAATATTTTTCTAATTCACTGCTGTATTCATCACCTAATTTTATTTATACTAAAATCTCATCCTAAAACATCAACATCTCAAATAAATAAAGAATTATTTTCATTAGGAGTATCCGTATCTCCTCATATATAAGCTGATGTCTCCAAATTAATAATTCACAAGAAACTTCAATCAAACTCCAATTGGTTATTTTCTCATCAATCCACATTCATATTACCCCATGATATAATTCCCATCGTTCATTTACCATCAAAACCATCTTGAATATTAGAACTATACGAATACAAATCAAAAGGTGATGAACGATGTCATTTTTTAGTAACTTGCAATCATTTTTGAGACTGTAAACATACTCAACTATCCCTTACATCTTCAACAAAAGGATCAAAAATCTCGTTAGGATTATCCTTATCTTTTTTCTTTTCTGAACCACCACCTTTACACTGAGGTTTTACTGCAAACACAACACAATTACCAGCAATATCAGAAAATGGCGAAGGAAAAACATACTCATTCATATAAGGTCACATACATACAGCGATTCAAAGCTGAGCTGTTAATGTAGGAGCCGCATAAATTCTAATAAAAGAAGGATAAATTCAACCTTCTGCCCACAAAAATCCATCATAGCTAGATTTTTGTCACCGTGGGAATGGAACCGGAATTGTTCATGCTGGCGTCGGCACCCAAAGCGTTCATGGGAAGAAAAACGTAGGCAATCATCACTCAAGAGGTCCCATTGGCAACTGCCAACAACCAAATAAATGATACTTTCCAGGAGCCAGAAAAGCCTGATTAAATGGAACAGGTAATCATTTACAATTATTAGATCATCCAAAACTAAATCAATTACACATTCACTTTGTCAAATCATCCACAATACTTTCAATGTTGTCTAACTGTCATTCAAGAATCGATAAACTAATATTTAAATTCAATGCTTCCAATCATCACTCTTGAATTCTCCTAAGCAATTCAGATTTTAAATTTTGTTTACCATCTTCATCATCGCTTATTTCAATAGCTGTCTTTTGTAATAATTTAACACGATTTATATTATTTTTTACCATTCCTGGCAGTTGATTCACATTTGATCAATTTTTTATGACATCCTCACTATAATCATTTGTCATATTATCTTCGTCCTCATACTCTTTATCAATATAGTTTTGAAGAGGAACCTTCTTATTTTGAAATGATCTATTTTTTCAAAGATTTATAAATCAATCAAAATCTTTTCAACATCAATCAACATATTGTAACTTTATATCAGGCCACTTATCATTTGACCAAAAAGTATCATATGTTATACTCATCTTTTTTAAAGGAAGTGGATGATACTCCAAATCATATTCAAACTCCATTTTCTCTCATGGAGATAATCTAATATTATCTATGATATACGAAAAACTTCAATCTTTTGATTTTACAACAGCATTTCTTTTGTTTTGTAAAAATTTTATTCATTTCATAATATTACTATCATCATAATATATGGTCCATGGTCACTGTATAATATCTCAGTATGCTCAGATACATTGAGAAGAATCCGAAGCCTTTACAGTAACACTAACCGTTACGATATCTCCATCCATTAAAATATTTCTTCATGATTTTACTTTATAATTCTTCCAAACAATACATTTATCCTTCGGATTGTTTGAATCTAAATAACTAATAGGTACAAATGTATAATTTTTTCATGATCATCAAACTAATGTATTTTCATACAATGTTACATCAACATATTTAGATTCTTCATCTATAAATTTACTACTTGCAACACTCACGTCAAAGCCATCTTTACTCATGACTTCTTCCATAACACGTTTTATAGATCCTGCTGATTTTCTATCTTTCACTTTCACAAAACCCGACAAACTACTAGGATTAAAATTTACTCAGTAATCCGATATTTCGCTTTCTGTTATCTGCAGCTCAGATTTAGAAAGCCCTACCCAATACATCATACTATTATCATAAACATCACCTGAAGATAAATGAAGTCATAATGCTGTAACAATCGTTGTATTACCAATCTCTCTATCATACCATCACGAATCACAAGCATATTTTTCCTTACTCAAATAATTAGAACCTTGTTTTGTAGATCATCAATAAAACACTTTAACGTATCACTTCTCATCATAAGTAATAATATCGCTAATCTCATCAAGATTCATATCTTCCACAAAGAATTGATTCAATCATTTTAAATCGCTTGGTGTTTCTGATATTTCTCACTCTAATACATTTTGATTTAAACAAACAACATTTCAATCAACATCAAACTTTCATCAATTATTTAAATATACTCTAATCTGATTATTATCTGTAAGTACAAATATATCTTCATACTTATTTCAATCAGCATCTCACACAAAAACATCCTTAACGCGAACTGCTATACGCATCAAATCCTGCATATTTCTAAGATCAGGCTTTCATCAATAATTCTTTGCCAATTTAAATCACCCATCTAAATACACTATTAACCAATCTTTCAATCAATCATTATTAAAATCTATTTGATACGTTCAAAATATATCTTTTTCTGGATCTGAATATATCTCTTGTCAAATTCATCAATCATAATCGGTTCCATAAACTTTTTCATTTACATCTTTCCTTGACAAAACAGGATCTCAAAGATTTATCAATAATTCTGATCAATATGTCTTAGTTGCATCTCCAACAATTTCTCATTCAGCAAATAATGTAATATTTTTAAAATCACCCAAGAATCAAATTTTTTCATCAATTTCATCTGAATTTTGTATAGATTTATAGCTAGTATTCAGTTCAAACTCACTAATCATATCAAAAAGTCACACACTAGACATAATATCGGTTGATCATCTAGTGAATAATTTATCAACCATATAACGGCTATCTATATCCTTAAAATCTTTCACTGAAGGAGATAATTTAGGGAAATGTATAATCAATTTTCAATAATTAACTCACTTATCTATCACATTCCACACATTATCTCAATTATCCAATATTTGATTATCAAGCTGTAAAAACAATTTTCAATCCATCACATTAGCAATAGCTTCATCAGAATTATACAATATTCATCACTTTATACTGTAATTAGGATCACTTGGAATAAAGAAAATATAATCTTTATTTGAACTCGTAGAATCACTCAATAATGAATCTACAGAGGTAAAAGTAGCCGTTACCCAATCAAATGAAGGTATTGTCACATCCATTTCAGACAATCATCAAACAAATATATTTAACTTTCAACTTTTCATCATCATCTTCGTATTTACACCATCAAAATTCGTAATTTTAAATCAAGGCTCAACTTTCCATACAACTTTTTTAATTTTATCCTCAATAGCTAAAAGCGTTGTCGTTGTAATAATTTTATTTGATTTTTTCATTAAAGACTCCACATGTTTATTATTTTTAGACAAATATCACCACTGATTTCACCAATCATTTCAAAAATAATTTAAATACATTATATTTAATCAAGTCTTCGGCAGTAAATCATCATTTACACTAAATTCAACATCATTAAGTACTTTTAATGCATTTGTCTCACCTACTCATACAGATATATCAGTATATCATGCTCATACTCAACGAAGTGGTATTTTCAAATACCCATTCTTAACATTAACCAAACTAATTATTTTATCCTGACCACTATAAATTTTAGAAATTCAAATTAGATCAACATATCTTGGATCTGACTGTATTTTAAGTTCCATATCTGTAGAATTTCATCGAACATCTGATGCGAACACTTCAAGATATGTAACATCTCCCATCTCAACATATTCATCCACAACATTCAACTTAACTATTTTCGAATCACATGGTTTTATGGAAAAATTAACAACACGAGTATCAAGTCATGGAATATCAATATCAACTATATCATCACCCGCTGTCGTTGTAGGATAAAAATATATTATTACATGACCTGACCTAATATAACCTTTTGATGTCTCTGAAAATATAAATTCTCAATTTTCTTGTTTAATTATATTTCATAACACCAATAATCAATTTTTAGAAGTAACCAAAACCTGACTATCCACATCAACAAGATTTCACTTAGAATCTCTAATTTCTATATCAAATTTCTGTAATTTAGATACATTTAATTTTCATCAAGAATAAACATCTTCATCATCACTCAACTTATAAGAAACCGTACCAACTAGCTTTTCAGATCAACTCAAAACAGTATTTCAATTTACTTTTATCACAGGATTAGCCTGAACTATCATCCAATTACGAGTTCACAAAACCACATTCCCCGATGTTTTAGATGGCTTTATTTGAAAAGTCACAACACTTCAATCTGGAGCATCCAAAGGAGCCTGATAATAAAATTTTAAATTCCTAAAATCATTTGTTGAAAATCCTGTTTGATATGCTCAATCTTTGAAAAATCTTCATTGAGAAAGCTCAAAATCATATTTTTGCAATCACCAAGAAACTTTATTTTCATATTTATCATATCAAATAACTTCAATAGGAGTCATCATTCACGCCACTGTTTTATTATCATCAAGCTTAATATCAACATGATCCAAAACACTTGGACTAACTGTATATTTAATTACTTTTTTAATATATCATCATCAAAGTTTAATATTCATTATTAATGCTACCTTTCACGCAATGTGATCTGAAGAAGATACAACACCTACAAAAGGATCTGTTTTAGGATTAAATACTTTTTGATATGTTTTACCATTACACAAAGAATTAGAATCTATCTGTATACAACCATCTCATGTTCAAATAAATTCAACTGTAATATTTCATCATAAATCAACCATTGATTCTATCCTTAACTCACTAGTAGGATTACTATCCGACAATAAAACATTATCATTACTTATTTTCAAGTTTTTATATAACTTCGATAATGCATTAGAGAGTCAAGTATCTCAGACAATTGCTTCCTGATTATATTTCTCCGCATTTACCTGCATTTGCGTAATTTTTGCATCTGAATCATATGAATCTGAAGTATTTACCAAAGAATCCCAAGAATCTAAATAATTATCCCAAGATTTTCACCATTCACTAAATGTTTCACCTAAATCAGAATTTTTTACATATTCTTCAAAAGAATCTGATGACAAAATTTCTCATAAACTACTGTCAAATTTAAGTTTTAATTTTATAGGTTCTTCTCTAATTTTTTTCAACCAACACTTAAATCACACCAACCAAGGAGAAGTCCCATTTAACTTAAACAAAGGTAACTTTCAACTTGGAGGAATATTACATTCATCTTCCAGCTCTTTTTCTTGTGAACTAGGTTGCCTATTACCCTTATTTGAAGAATTCAACACATCTGTATCCACATTTCCCAAACCATTTTCAGATTCATCCTGTGAAAATATATAATCTTTACCATCCGAGTTAATAAAAGCAACTTCATATCCATCTATTTCATAAGTAGGAATTTCAAATATTGGATTTCTTGTCTTTTCATTTCATTCTGTTAGATAATCTTTTAACACCTGTCCCCTCTTATCATTCAAATTAAAACTCTGCTTAATAAGATCTATATCTTCAGAAACATTTCATGCGCTCAACTTTTTCTTGTTAGTCAAACTCTGATAATATAATGTTTCAGATATGACATCCAACATTTTCTCTCATCATAAAACATCTACAAAATCTTCAAAAGTAAATCTCTTATTGCATCCATGCTCTCACTTATCAGGAGTAGCTCATTCATATCCCAATTCACTTAACGTTTCAAAATATAAATTCATCTGTTTTGCATTATTACATTCATTCTGCAAAATTCTATTATACTCATAAACTTTTCATGATAAATATTTAATCAAATTTGCTTTAATTTGTCCTCACGTTAATAATTCATGCTCATCATAACCACTTTTATTCTTTCCCTTCACACTATAAACTTCCACTTTAAAAAGATCTGGATAAATAAACTTTATTTCATTTCAAGCAATTGATTGCATACTAACATAACGAGGAGAATCTATTGGTCTATCAGGAGTTAAAATATTCATTCACGTAATATGTTCACTTATTCCATCCAAAAGATCATGGTTTTTTCTTGCTCATTCTGAATCATATCATGGTCATTTGACCCATTGGGCATATTGATTAATCCAATCAGATGAAGTAAATAATTCATAGTTAATTCAATTTTTCTTCATCCATTTTTCAAAATCTTCATCTTTTTTCGCTGCTAATTCTATTTGTGGCCCTATCGTATCTATTTCAAACACATTAGAAAAAATTATATCAACTTGTTTTAATTCCTCATTAAAAGCATCCATCAATATTTCTGCTGTTCATCATGTTAACATAACACCACTAGTTGTTTCTCACGTTTCGCCTCAACCTGAGCCATCTTCATCTCGATCTTCGTTAGCTATAGGATCGGGATCATCCATCAAATTTCCAGTAGATTCCTCTATATTTTCAATCCAGAAAATATTATTAATCTTACCCGAAATTACCTCTACTTTTCACGATTCTATTCATTCCTTATTAACCAAATCTCAATATAATCCACTCCATACTTCTTGTTGAACAACAATTCAAGATCTGACCTCAGCATAATAAGAATTGATTAATCAAATACTTCATGTTATATTTTTCTCTACACCACTAATTTCAGACAACCAAATAGGTAAAAATCAGATTTTCCCCATATCTACAGTATTTCAACTTCTAGATCATCACTCCATATAAATTATGGAATCTATAACACTTATAATATTCTCAACATACAATCACTGAAGAGAATTATAAAATCCAGATAAATTTTCATGTTCTTCATCAACAAAACTATCAATATCATCCAAAATAGGATTTATTCCAGTATAGCTTAAACCAGTATCCTTTAACTCACTAAGCTTGGCATTAATATAAGCACTCCCTGAATTTATATTAACAACTAATCCTGAAAGCGTATCAAGTATCTCCGATACTGAATACTGTAAATTTTCATACGCTGACTTAACATCATTATAATACATCGATAATGTTCAATTTTCTCCATATCTATTACGATCTATTCAATTAATCTGTTCATCCGTTGTACTCTTATGTTTAACCACAGAACTAATAACTTTATAACTATACTGTTCCATAGTCCTTCAAGATCTTGGTCTAAAAATGTTAAAAATCTTATCGCTTGATCTATCCTTAGAAATTGACCAACCTTTAATTATATTTTCATCCAATCTAAAATAATCCAAATCAGAAAAAGGTCTATGAACATCCGGCGTATGATTTTCATAATATTCATATTTAGTCAAAAATTGTCTATATTTTCTCCATCATTCTCTCTGTGTTGGACTAGCATATTTAATATAAGCCTTAAAACTATTAGCAGCCCACTGTGGTCAAGTTCAGGATCAACTAATCCATCACGTACCATTTATTCATTCATCATTACCTACTTTTAAGGATTGAAATCATCACATATCGAAAATAGGTCTCCATGAATCAGTCGCCTTATAGCCACTCAAAGCATAGATTCAGTTTGAAATACTATCAATATCCAAATTTATTGGAGAAGCTCATCATCGCCACCTTTGTGCAAAATCATACAATAATTCACACTCTGTATCTCCATCATTAGGACACGCCTCTGGTCGAGTTTTTTTTCTCACCCTACCCAAAAATCAACTCTTTTTCTTTTTAGCATTTTTTTCAGTTTTGTTCTCATCATATATATTTAGGTCATTTTCGACACTTAACATAGTATATCATCTGTTTCACTCAACCTGATTAGAAAATATATCATATGATCATCAAATAGATTTTAATTTTAAATCAGTTTTATCATACTGTCATTTAATAGGATTATTCCCTTGCAATAAAGAACTATATGAAACACCACTTAAATCTGATAAATTTCTATATGTTCATCTATAAATACTTAGATCTTCTGCATCATCAATCAAACGTGCATTATTACCAAAATAATAATTTTCATAACGATCTACAAAATAATAACGTTTAAACAAAACCCTCTTTCATGTTGTTTTCTGATAACTGACAGGGACAACAATATCCATACTATACTTTTCATCTTCAATTTTTTTATCAATCATATCCTCCATCAAATCATTTAAGTTTTCAATTAATCACTGTAAATTTTCATTTCAAAGGAGGATGTCATCTTTCAATTGCAATTTTGCAGCACTACTATCAGAATCTACAACCATACTTTTCTCTCAATCTGAATTTTGATATTCCTTTATCCATCTTCATCAAGCAAAAACATTTTCTCTCATAGTTGAGGTATTAATTTTAGAGAAAAGATCATTATAATCCGATATAAAACTTGTCTGAATCTCCTGCTGAACCATCTGTGTACTGTGCATATTTCATAATCACTGAGCATTCATTTCCAACAAAACATCTTTTCATGAAAAATCTAAATCAGTAGCATCTTCCAAATCTGACACTATATCCAAAGCATTTTCAGTCTGTTCCCCTCTAAACATTTTCTTCATCAATGGAGAATATCTTTGATATCAAAGATCTTCAGCAAACATAATCCTATTCCTATAATAAGGAAAATTTTCATTCAAAAATCACTTTTTTTGAGAGATAAAATCATCGTACCACATACTATCTCAAATAAATCATTCAGGATCTTTTGCATAATTTCTAACCTTTATAAAAAAATTAAGATAAGCCTGAATATCATCTCAATAATTAATCAATCAATGCCAAATCTCAGCCTGTCACATCGGATTATCATTTGGTACAAAATACTCTATCTCTGAATCCCAAACATATTTCTGCTCTTCAAAATCTACATAAGGATAAACCGTAGGGAAAATATATCAATCCTGATTAACCACAGGTAACGGAATATCTCAAACCATAATTAATCAAATTAAAGAAGAATTTACATCTTTCAATCAATCAAAATAAATATTCTCCATCATACGATAAATATCATAAGCATGAATATTTTTGAGATTCAAAGGTATCACTAATGCTTTTGTATCGGAAAGTTGTTGTTGCACATAATTGGATGCATACCATTTCAATCAATCACGAAACTCACGACTTCAACTATAAATTTCATTATCAACCAAAATAGCAACAATATTTACGCGAGGTGTTTTATCCTCTTTTGCTAGAGCTTGAAAAAGGGCAAAATTACTCTGTAGCAAAAACGAAACACAATACACAAAAATTGTAGTCAAAAGGCAGGTTTTCTTAAATTTTAATTGCATAGCAAATTTAATAAAATTCTATAAAAAATCCTAACTAAATAAGAATAGATTTAACACATAAAAATGCAAAGAAAAATCAGATTAACATACGCTTTTCATTTGCTTTTTTCTAAAAAAATTATACGATTATATTCACCAAAAAATTTCTGTCTAAATATTTGCCATTTTATAAAAATTTTAATTGATTTTAGAGAAGGATATAGTATAATCCAACGCGAATTTTTATATACCCAAAACTTCACATACAAAAATGTCTATTCATAAATTACCTGACTATGTAATAAATAGATTAAAAGCATGAGAAATAGTTGAACGTCCTTCCAGTATTTTAAAAGAATTAGTAGAAAATTCACTAGACGCTTGAGCTCAACATATAGAAATAACAATCAATGACTGATGAAAATCGTTTCTATCAGTACAAGATGATTGAACCGGAATTGAATTATCAGACATGGATTTATTACTAGAAAGATATGCTACATCAAAAATTCAAAGTGACGAAGATTTATATAATATTTCCAGTTATTGATTTCGCTGAGAAGCACTAGCCAGCATTTCTGAAGTCAGCAAAATAACCGTGATTACAAAAACCAAATATTCACAAATCTGAACTAAATTACAAAAAAAATGATGAGATATAATTACAAACCATCTAGCTGTCTGATTTGAACATTGAACAATAGTAGAAATTGAAGACCTTTTTTTCAACATTCCCGCAAGACAAAAATTTTTAAAATCCGCACAAACAGAATACTTTTATTGTTATAGCTATTTCGTAAATATAGCACTCCGACATGCAGACAAACATTTAACACTCAGAAAAAATAACCGTATAGTTTTTGATTTAAAACCATCTAATTTACTAGATAGAATAACTGATATCTATAAACAAGATTGGAAAAATAATTTAAAAGAATTTGACACAAAAACAGATTTTATCCACTTCTACTGAGTAGTGTCAGATCCAAGATTACGCTTTTGATCAACCGAAAATATAAAAATTTATGTTAACTGAAGACCAGTTCAAGACAAAATCATAAAAAAAGCATTAATGGACGCTTATTCCAGACAAATCACTCCATGAGAATATCCATTCGCTGTGTTAAAGCTTGATATTGATCCAAAAATCGTTGACGTAAATGTTCACCCCAGTAAATTACAAGTTAAATTTACAGATAGCCAACAGATTTTTCAAATGGTCTATAACACAATTTCCGAAACATTATGACAAAACAAAATTTCACACCAATCACAACATTATAGCTTTAATAATCCAAATCAAAAGTTTTATTACAATCAACACAATTGAGTAAATAAACAAAGCTCTGCAGTTCTAGATCATATTGTTTCGGATTTTTGAGAAATTCAACAAACAAACTCTCCTACTTCAGAACAGGTAAAACTATTTGATGAAGCAATAAAGACCACCAATATCACAAACAATTCTACTCAATCACTATTCTGATTGGATAGTCTTCAAAACGAAAGAAATGAATGAAATAGATTTTTTAACAAGGAAATTTGAGAATACAAAATAATATGACAAATTTGGAACAGCTACATCGTAATAGAATCACAAGATGCCTTATACTACATAGATCAACACGCATTAGCCGAAAGAATCGCATTTGAAACTATGAAAAAAGAGGAAAATCTAAACCCAGAACCATTATTACAACCATTAAAATATGAAATAACTAATGTTCCTAATTTACCAGAAAAAATTGAAGAATTAAATCAACTATGATTCGAAATTTCTATGCTATGAGAAAACATTATAGTTATATATGCCACACCCCAAATTTTTGCTACAAATCCAGTAGATTTAATGACATTATTTAATCATGTCTTATACTTAGAAAAGATTACATTTGATCATCTAATTGATTGAGTTTATGCAACAAGAGCATGTAAAACATCTATAAAAGCCTGAAATAAACTTTCTATCCCTCAGATGGAAGCATTAGTAAAAGATTGATTTGAGAAAATTCCATGAATGTTTGTATGTCAGCACTGAAGACCATTCTTTGTTAGAATAGAAAAAAAAGAAATAGATTGATTCTTTGATAGAAAGTAGACAACTTAGACAAACATAGACATAAAGAATGTCTAATAAAAAATTAAGCTAAACAACATAAAAAACAATCTATATATAGCATCACTCACAATTGAGATATAATTTCAAATTAACGGAGAACCTGAAACAATTAATATAATCAATATAGCAGAAATTCGCATAACATTTTTTTCCATTCGTTGTGCTCATTTTTTCCAAAAAACTTTTATCAAACGATATCAATCCAACGGAGGAAGTGGAATCATATTAAAGACAGCTAAACAAATATTCAACATAATAAACATTTGTCGAAACAATATAACAAAATCACTCACCAATAATACATCTTGGACTCAAATTCAAATAATTTTCGCATATACCATCATTATCAACATTCAAAAGAACGCTAACACCAAATTCATAGCAGGTCATGCAAAAGCTGTTAATGTTTCATCCCTGATAGGATTTTTATAATATATTGGATTAATTTGAACAGGTTTTCACCATCAAAATCAAATCAAGAAAACAGAGATAAATCAGACTAAATCGACATGTTTCAATGGATTCGGAGTAAGCCTTCATTGCAAAACAGGAGTTGGATCTCAAAGTTTATAAGAAGTCCGCGCATGAGCATACTCATGCAGTCAAATTGATATCAACAAAATTATAAGCAAAAAAACATAATATATTATCTGATCTAAACCAATCGCATCAAACATACCAAATAAATTCATCAAATAAATACTTCAGTTTTACTTACTCAACAAATTTGCATAATCAAACGTATAATAAGGAACTTTATATCATGTTTCCTTTTTCTCCTTATCTAAAAAATCTAAATCAACATCCACTGTACTTAAATCAACCTCATTATTTGGAAACAAATTAGACACCAAAAACGTTTCAAAATTTTCACTATTGAATGCATTCTTGCTATTTAAACGTACTGAATGAACTATCGAATAATGAGAATAAATATCATATCTCCACTTATAAGCATACACCTCTTTTTTATTACCATCCTCATCATCTGAAAATATCATATCTTTTATCTCTTCCTGTAACTGGATAGGTTCATAAGTGTTTCATATAAATATCACTGGCATATCCTGCGCCAATAAAATATTTATTTGAGATCTAACATTTTCATCACGAGTTTTGTAAAATTGATTAATCAAAGAGTTCAATATAGGATTTCTATACCTTGAAGGATTTAGAAGAGGATCCTCCGTTCAGAACAATGGTAACACGTCCTTTCTACTTCACAAATCAATCGTTCAAACATAAATATCATATGTTCACATAAGAAGTTTTCATTCTAATTCTTCTGCATTATAAACCGGTTCAAATACAAAATTTTCCAAAATTCAAGCATTTTGAAATATGTTTCTCATCTGCTGTATAGCAAAAGCTGACGGCAAATCATTATAATATAATACATTCAATTTCCATTGATTGTCTTCAGACTTACTTGCTGATAATTTTTCAAAAACATAAATATCGATACTAGCAATTGTATACGTTTTATTTTTTATAAATCATGATATAGTAAAATTATTTACTCACACCTTCAAATTTTTTCAACTAATTAATTTATAAACAATTCTTTTATCACTAGTTTTATAATTCTTAGGACCCCACGTAGATCAATCACTTGATGCTTTAACTTTGATATTAGAAAATTCATTACTAAATTTTATTTCCAAATCTTTGTCACCTTCAGGTTTTTCCAAGAAGAAAACAAATTTTCTATCCACTCCGTTAATCGACATACTTGAAGGCAATTCCTGCGCTCAAGAATCTTTCAAATCATTTGCATTGACAGCTTCATCATCTGACAAACTCATACGATTTATCATCTCCGCAACATTCTCACCCGCCGAAACATAATAATTTAGAAATTCTCAATCATACTCTTTCAAATACTGTTCATAACCTCATGTAAAAAAGTTATGATAAATTAATCATCATAAAGATCTCCTTAACCTTATATTCGCTTTTCATGAATCAGTATTAAAAAATACTCACAACAATTTAGAAGTCAAAACATTCTGACCTGTAAATCATTCTAATCAATTAATCGAAGTATACGCATCCACCATTGCCTTTTCATTTTTTCACTTCAAAAAATTTTCGAATTCTTCAAAACTTTCATAATTTTTAACTTGATAGTAGGCAAAATTTGTATCAGTACACTCATTTAGATCAAATATCAAACTATTTACATCTTTTGTCTGAGGCATTATTTTTGCACATCAATTAGTTACAGGGGAAACTGAAAAATAATTTTTATATTCCTCTAAATTCATGGAATCAACAACATGTTTAGGCAAAATTGCATTAGTAAAGAAATTTACATTATCAGAATTTTTTGTAGGAAATGTAACTTTTACTTTATCATCTTCTAAAGCAACAGAAACAGAATTTCGTGCATTCAACGATTGAATTTCCCAACGATTTTTACGAACAATTTCATCATACGTAAAGAATATATCTTGAATAGTTACCGGTGTTCAATCTGACCGATTCGCACTTTCATCTGCAAGCCTCAAAACATAATTCTGATTATCTTCTGTATAAACTTTACAAAGATCCTGTGCATATGCTATATCTTCACCATCATAAATTCCGTTTTCTCACTGATCATTATCTCAATCTTTGTACAAATTTAGACAAGACCTAAAAAGAAATTTCTGATAAAAGACACTCTGATCATCACTTTTCAAATAAGGCAAATATGATACTTCATTAAAAATTCATTCAACAAAAGTTCATCCCTTTTTATCTTCCTGAGATCAAGTAGCTAATAAATAGAAATATCCGAAAATGAAACCAATTATTATCCAAGCAAGAAGTACAACCCATAAAAGATATTTTCAAACTCTTTTCCATACACTTACTTCGTATGGTGTATACCACATATTAATTTTCAAAATATAAAACTAACCAACAAATGGCATAAACGCACAAACACAAACAAACAAAATTCACAAAATCATCGCAACTAATTTCAATTTTCATTCAATAGATTTTTTACTTCCATATTCATTTCATCATGCTGAGAATCCACCTATTCAAAGTCAGATTCATCATTTTGGAGACATCATTAAAACACATGCCATAAAGACACATCAAAGTATTACCAAGATAATAATAAGAGCTGTTTTCATTATTCAACAACACTAAAATGATAAAAAATTGTCTGCAAATGATTATATATATTGAATATAAAAATTCAAGCAAAAGAAAAGTAATCAATAATTACCAAAGTTTCACTAGAAATTAAAAATCAAAAAAATAAACTACGTTCAGATTTTTTTATTTTCCCTAATATAATATCATGTGAAGACGACATAGTATCGCTGCTCGTAAAGCAAGTGGAGATGCCGCTAAATCAAGAATCTACTCAATCATCTGAAAGAAGATTCAAATGGCAGCAAAAAACTGAGCAGATCCCAAAATGAATCCTGCACTTGAAATGGTTTTAGAAAAAGCAAGATACAATTGATTACCAAGAGATGTTATAGATAGAGCTATTTTGAAAGGATCAGGACAACTAGAATGAGAAGATATGAAAGAAGTGATTTATGAATGATATTGACCAAATGGTTCTGCATTTCTTATCAAAACTATTACATCAAATACAAATAGAACCAGCTCTGACATCAAAACTATTTTAACCAAATGAGGTGGAGCTATGGCTGAAATGGGGGCTGTTGCTTGGCAATTTCAGGAAAAGTGATTAATCGTAATCGATTGATTATCAGAAAAGTATGAAGATAAATGAAGACAAATGGAAAAAGTTAATCCATTCAATGATGAAGAAGTTGAAATGGCCATGATGGATTTAGCAATTACTGATGTAAGCGTAGAAGATTGAGTAGCCGAGGTATATACTACAAAAACTGATTTCCTTACTGTAAGAAAACAAATTGAGGATCTCTGATACCATATCACAGAAGCAGATTTGCATTATTTCGCAGACAATACAATAACCTTAGAGGGACATGATTTGGAAGTTTTCAATAACCTATTAGACAAATTAAACGATAATGATGATGTAGATCACGTTTATCATAATGTAAATTTAGATTAAAAAAATGTTAAATTACCATTCATACGAATCATTTTCAACTCAAGATGGACCATGAATCAGAATAGTATTTTTTCTACAATGATGTCCATTTCGTTGTCTATATTGTCAAAATCCAGATACGATTTCTACAGACAAAAACAAACAAATCTCTAAAGAAAAAATATTAAAACTTGTCTATAAAGAAAAAGAATATTTTTGAAAAGATTGATGAGTTACATTTTCATGATGAGAATGCCTCTTACAAATTAAAGAACTAATTCCAACATTAAAATTATTAAAAGAAAACTGAATCAATACATGCCTAGATACAAACGGATTTTTGTTAAATGATGATGTAAAAGAAGCCCTAAAATACACAGACCATGTTCTTCCTGACATTAAAGGAATGACTCCCGAATTACACAAAAAAATAACATGAACATCAAACTTAACACCACTTGATTTCATTCGTTATATAGACGAACAATGAATGAATTATCGGATAAGATACGTAGTAGTACCCTGACTGACTGATAATGAAATAGACATCAAAAATTTGTGAAAATTCATACAATCACTAAAAAATTTCCAGAAAATAAATCTACTCCCATATCATACAATGGCAATAGAAAAACGAAAAAAACTTTGACGGGAATATCCATTAGAATGAACACCTGCAGCAATAAACGACGACATCCAAAAAGTAAAAGAAACTCTAAAAAATTACATTGATGAAAAATCAATACAATAATAATATACCAATTCCCAGCTTATTTTTCATAAAAAAGAGTTGATTTTTTGAACAAATTAATTATACATAAAATGTCACGTAAAATTCTTTAAAAAAAGAATAGGTTTAGACACCTATTTTTAAATAAGCATAAATTAGCACCACTAATTAGTGAATACACTAATACAGAATATTACGTGATATAAAATTAAAAAATCATAAACAAAAAATCATAAAAAATTTATAACAAAATGAAAAAAATTAAAAAATTTCTAAAAGATTTGCTTTCAGTGATGGCAATCTCTATGACCATTTTCTTTATTATTATTTCCAATCCTCGGCAAACAATCAGCGTTACCGATGAAGAATCAGCTACTCAATTTGTTGACCTTAGCAGTAGAGAAGTTCAAGTTAACTTCAGGTGTAACTCTGATAAACAATTTGCAAATTATTTATCAAAATTCATGCAAACTAATAAAGACTTAGGTATTGAGAAAATTGACTCATCAATTGAAAACAACGAATTCGATGTAACTTTCAGAGTAGAAAAATAAACAAAGTAAAACCTCAAAACAACATTTCGAGTCGTTCTGTATTCACGGACGACTTTTTTAAAAAGTACATTTTTTTTTGCTTTTTGAGAATGTTTTGAATAAAATATATAAAGTTTTATTTTAATAAAAACAAAATGGCTAATTTAAAAAATGTAGAAAAAATTGCACAGGATATTAAAGACATCACTATTCAATGAGCAACAAATATTGCAAGAGAAGCATGCAAAATAATGCAACAAGAATTAAGTGCTTGAGGATTTACAAATTCGGATGAATTATGAAAATTCTTCAATGAAACTTCGCAAATGCTTATAGATGCAAGAGAAACCGAACCATTACTTCGTAATGCTATGAAATACGCAAAATCAAAATTAGAATGATGAGCAGATTCTAATAAAATTGCTGATGCATTTTGAGAGTATCTATGATGGATTGAAAGAGAAGAAAAAATCAGACCAGAAATATGATCAGATTTAATTCACGATTGAGATATCGTATTTACACATTGCCATTCAAAATCAGTAATTGATATTCTAGTAAAAGCACGGAATGATTGAAAAAAAATTCATGTATATAATACCGAAACTAGGCCACTATATCAGTGAAGAAAAACATCAGAAGACCTTGTAAAAACTTGAGTTCCTGACACAATGGTTGTTGATAGTTCAGCTTCATCTATAATAGACAACACCGTTTGAAATACAATTGATGTAAAAGAAATATTTCTCTGATCTGATTGTATTAAGCCAGATTGAAGTGTAATCAACAAAGTTTGAAGTTTTGCTATTTGATTATCTGCATGGAACTCATGAGTGCCTTTATATGTAGTTGGAAGTTTATTAAAAATCGATGTAGTTGATAAAATATGAATAGAAACAAGAAGCGAAAAAGAACTTCGACCAGAAGCCCCAGAATGATTAGACATAGTAAATTTTGCATTTGATAGAATTCCTCACAAATGTATTACATGAATTATAACAGAATTCGGAGTTATCAGACCAGAAAACTTAATGAGAGCCGTAGAAAAACATTACCCACGAATGCTCGAAGAATAAAAAATTTAAACAAATTATTCATTTTATTAAAATGAAGGGAAAAAAACCAATTACAAAAATCTTTTCACGAATATTATCCGTTATTTTACTAACATTAATAGTAATTATTTTTACACCAATATTCACAATATTATCTGATGAATGAACTTACAATGAAGTTTCAGCTTCTTTATACTGAGTTGAATGAGTTCTGACAAGAAATACAGAATTTTTAGTAAAGATCCAAGAAACAGCTGAAATAATCAACAACACAATTCGAAATGAAAATCTCCCTTTAATATTACAAATTTTATGTGTTATATTTATAATACTCATTTTTTGATTAATAATTTCATCTTTAATTTTAATTATCACAACAACAATAAAACATTATAAAAATCATAAAAACAAAAATAATTTTTCTAGAGATATGGAAAAATACAACATGAGTAAAAAAGCAATAATCAGCTATATCCGATTCCCTTGAAAAAACATACAATTTTCAGCTTATGACAACAATATTGAATATATCAGCGATGAAATACCAATAAACTCAACATCAAAGGATAATGAAAATTTTTCCGTATTGAAATGAGGGATTATAAAGATCAATTGACAATATCTCAAAAGATGAGATTCTGTAACAGTACATATAAACTCCCAAAATCCAAAAGACTACCGAATTGATACAAGCTTTTTATGTAACAAATAAAAATCAGATTTTTATTTGAATTTAAACTTAATATCAATATCAAAGGTATTAAGTTTATTTTTATTTACACAATATGCGAGACTATATCATATTGCTGCGACATAATTTTATTGATTATTTCCCAGAAAAAATTCCTCCTATATTCATTGTACTCCTTGTAGGAGTAATTATACAATTTGTAAAAATTATAATTGATTCCATCGTAGAAAAAAGAATTTGTTTAAACCACATTTTTATTTCAGGAGGGTTCCCCTCTTTTCATACATGAGTAGCTAGTAGCGTAACAGTTTTAGCATTATTAGCGGACTGAATTTGGAGCGTATCTTTTGCTATAGCTCTGACTTTTTCTATGCTTTTTGCTTATGATGCTATGAATCTAAGATATCAAACCTGAAAACATGCAGAATATCTAAACGCAATTAGAAGAGATCTTCAAGAAAATTTCTTAATGAGCGAACAGAGAAAATCAAAACTAAAAGAAAGATTATGACATACCCCAATGGAAGTAATGTGAGGTTTCATATTCTGAGTTGTTTTAACTTTTGTATTCTATTATATCCGGTATGTCTAAAGGTTTAGTAAGTCAAAGACCATTTTCTCGCAAAAAACGCAGACAATCTTTTAGAAAAACACTAAACAGGTCTGGCGTACCTATTCCTGAAATTAAAATTAGTCAAAAAATTAAAAGTATATTATCCCGATGAGTATTTTTCGTATTAATAATTGTATGTTGAATTTTTATTTTAATAAAATCATTATTTTTTAAACCTGAACAAACAATTTCACAAATAAAGTTCTCCGAAGCTACACTAGCAACGTACCAAGATATCGAACTATTCAATCTAATATCAAATGAAGTAAAATGAAAAAACTATTACATATTATTATCCAACAAAGATAAATTATTATCTAAAATTCAAAAAAAATTCCCTTTCGTAGGAAAAATTGATCTACAACTTGAACCTAAACAAGAAGAAACAGTCGTAGAAGATGAAACTTTAATAACATGAATTAAATTCCCTACTATAAAAAAACAAACGTTAAATGAAGAAGTTCCTCAATCATGATTTAACACAGAAGAACCCCAAATTCAAACTGAAACATCATCATGATGAATACAAATTATCCAAAACAATTTCCCTCTCAAATCATCTCGAAAAGAACCTGATAATTGATGAACCTTATGAATAGAACTGATGTACTATGATCCAGTTGTACTAGTAAAATTAAATGACAAAAAATTTGCAGTATGGAATGAAAAAACTTTTGTTGAAATGAAAGAATGAATGTTACTCTGAATTAGAGGCCCAGATGAAGAACCTCTATTCTTAATAGAAACTCCTCAATATTTAACATGATCAAATAGTTTGGATTGATTCTTCTTTGAAATAAGTTTAGAAAAATTCATGCAAATCATCTCTCTAGCCAAAGAAGAATTCTGAAACAATATGTTACGTTTTGTATACTTAGCATGATCTACTAGATTTGCAATATTCACATCAGATGATAAAACTTTATATTTCAACTTCCCAGAATTATCAGATATTGAAGAACAACGAAAAGCCCAGATATTCAAGTATAATACACTCAGAGAGAAATATCCAAAATTCGAAAAAATAGAAAAAATAGATCTATGAGCACTAGAAGAAAATAAAACTATTATTACAAACTACTAAAAATCTATAATTTTTCAATCCTCGATAACTACACATCCATCTACAAAATATCCACCATTGAAAGTATCCCTTTTAATTTTTCCAATTACAGAAATCTCATCAGAAATTAAATCTGACTGACTACCCTTTCATCGGAACAACAAATGTAATAATTGATTTCATCGATGAGCATAAAGTTTCATATGCGCACTTCCATTTTTTCAAACTTTTTCTACTTTTTGAATTTGTAAATCCTCGAATAAGAATAAAGGTTCTTCATTACATTCTCAGAATGGTTCAAATTTCTCCAAAAATTTAAAATTTCAATTCGTCCATTCTTGTGGCAAAATTTTTGTATCAACGACCAAAACTTTTTCTAAATCAGATTCCCTTATTTTTTTCTTACAATAACTTTTCAACTTCTTACATAATTTATTTAAATTCTCTATCTTCACAGTCAATCCTCACGCTCATTGATGTCCACCAAAACGCTCTAAAATATCAGAATTCTCTTTGAGCATATCAATTACACTAAAATAATCAGGTCACCTAAGACTTGCTGAAGCCGATCACTTTTCTTTATCAGACTTAAAAACAATTGATGGTTTATTATATTTTTCTGTCAATCTTCAGGCTATAATTCAGATAACTCATTCATGAAAATCTGGACTTTCAGCAATAAGTATTGGCGACTCGACATCAATCAGCTTTTCAGCAATTTTGAATCATTCATCCTGAATTCTCCTCCTCTCCTGATTGATGGCATCCATTTTATCCAAAAATTCTTTCTGCTCATCTCATTCATGCAAAAATACATTTAGACTATCATATGGAGACTGAATTCTTCATCACGCATTAATTCTAGGTCAAATCACAAATCAAATATGATAAGTATCTATCGGAGATTTAATATTCAAATACGACAAGAATCATTGTAGTGATTTCGGTAAGTTATCAGTATGACGATTCATCAGATCTAATCCCCTCTTTACTATAAAACGATTTTCTCATAAAAGTGGAACCACATCGGCTACCGTTCCAATCGCAACTATAGGCAAAAAGAAATTAAAAATCTGATTTTTTCTTTCATTTGTAAAATTACATTTAGACAACATTGCAACGATAACTTTAAAGGCTACACCTACTCACGCTAATCATTTGAATGGATAATCAGGAGAACAATTTTGATTCAAAACTGCAACCGCATCAGGTAACTCATTCAATGGTTGATGATGATCCGTTATTAATAAATCTATTCAGATTTCTTTTGCGTGTTTAGCTTCTTCTATAGAAGTTATCCCATTATCCACAGTGATAACCAATTGTACTCACCTGTTTTTCATCTCGTCTAAATGATAGTCCCTAAGCCCATATCCATCTTTCTGTCTATCAGGATACATAATGCTCACATGTGGATATTTTAGAAAATAACGGAAAAATTTATATAAACAATAGCTAGCAGTCACTCAATCCACATCATAATCTCAAAAAATCATAATCTTTTCATTATTCTTCATGCTTTTCATAATATGATTTACAGTCTTATCCATTCCTTCAATTTTAAATGGATCTATCCATGTATGCTGTAAAGTTGGCTCAAAAAATGCATCAACATCCGATGCAATTTGTCTGACTTCAAGCAATCTTTCAATCAGTGTTTTATCATATGATTCATTCAACAATTTATACTTCATATAACATTTAATCAACTCAAAAAATCTGTTCTGAATTTACGATTATCCATTAGAAATTCAAGCATGAGTTATATCTTTTATCTATCCGCTATAATCTATTGATATTCTTATAAAAATATATATAATAACACCATGCGGTTTTTCTGCAATTTTCTTATTTGCCAATATGTGATCCCTGTTGTGATAACAGGGATCTTTTCTAAAAAAATATATAAATGTACCTGATATTAGAACTTAATCTTCCCTTGAAAGCATTCCCCTTTTCAATAGAATTAGTTTCGTAAAATTCTTGAAAAAAAATTTATATACACTGTCAAATTATGCTTGATAAATTAGAAAAGATTATCACAAAATATGAATCATTAAGAGAAGAATCACTTTCTCCTGAAGTTTTTCAAAATCCGGAAAAATCTAAAGCAGTAAATAAAGAGTTATCTTACCTTGAAGATACATATAATATCGCAGTTGCTTATAAAAAAGCACTAGAAAATCAAAAAAATGCTCAGGAACTACTAGATACAGAAACTGATGAAGAAATGGTTGCAATGGCTCAGGAAGAGCTAGACAAAGCTAAAGCTGAAATTGAAGATTTGGATAAAAAACTAACTATCGCTCTCCTACCAAAAGATCCAAACGATGATAAAGATATTTACCTTGAAATTCGTCCCGCTGCATGATGAGATGAGTCAGGATTATTTGGTGCTGAACTTCTAAAAATGTACCTTGCTTTCGCTCAAAAAAAATGATGGAAAACTGAAATAATCGAAGAACAGCTTTCTGATATCGGTTGAGTAAAATTTGTGATGGTAAAAATGACTGGTAAAAAAGTTTATTCATTGATGAAATTCGAATCATGAGTTCATCGTGTGCAGAGAATTCCTGAAACTGAATCTCAATGAAGAGTTCACACTTCAACCGTAACTGTTGCAGTTATGCCAGAAGCTGAAGATGTAGATATTCAGATTGATATGAAAGATATTGTGATGGATACTTACGCTGCATCTAGTAACTGATGACAAAATGCGAACAAAAATCAGACATGAGTCAGAATTCACCATATCCCATCAGGATTAATAGTTAATATCTGAGATTCTAAATCACAGATTCAGAATAAAGAAAAGGCTTTTGCCGTTTTGAAATCTAGATTATATCAAATTGAATTAGATAAAAAACAAGCAGAAGAAAAAAGTCTGAGATGAAATCAAATCTGAACATGAGATAGATCAGAAAAAATTAGAACTTACAACTTTCCTCAAGACCGTGTAACTGATCATAGAATTCATGAATCATGGTCAAATTTACCAAGCATTATGGCTGGGAATATTGACGATATTATGGATAAATTAGTATTAGAAAACCAGACTAAACTTTTAGAAGCTAGTATGAAAGAATAATGTGACTACAAAAAAAACTAAATAAACGAGTAATTAAACTAACTATCGGCAGCAAATATATTTATGAAATTGAAGCAGAAGAAAAAGCTAAATGATGATATTATTTTGATGACGATGAATACAAAGAAAAAAAATCTGGTAAATTAAAATCATTCATCAAAGAATGAGTAAATGAAATGAAAAAAGAAATAAGCAAGAAACTGGATGAATAATATATTATTCAACGAATAACAATAAACACATCACTCAAATACCAACAACGAAACACAGTGCCTGCAATAATGACTGGCTGATTTTTGGATGCTTATGTAATTCTGGGATTAAATCCGTTCATGCAATATATATAAATAATCATGCTGAAAAAGGCATCAAGAATGCTGAAATATCTTCCACATATCTCTGTAAAATCAAAGCAATTACTACCCCGAAAAATGCAGTCAATGCTGAAAGAAAGTTCAGTTTTAAAGCTTTAGCTTTAGAATATCATCCATGAATCAGCACTCCAAAATCTCAAATTTCTTGCGGAATTTCATGCAAAAGAACTGCTAATGCAGTAGCGATTCCAACTGGTATAGAAAGTAAAAAAGCTGAAGCTACGACCAATCCATCTATAAAATTATGTACCATATCTCCGACCAAGTTCATCTGTGCAAATGAATGCTGATGGGTTGCTGTGATAGGTAAATGGCAGTGATTCCAATTGATTATCTTTTCAATTATAAATCAAAGTAAAATTCATCACAAAGTGAATAATGCTATATGTTCATTATATCCATATTGTTCAGCCGTTTCTCATAACAAATGCAAAAAAGCATCTCACATCAAAGTTCCAGCAGAAAATGCAATAAAATAAATCAGAATCTTCTTGAGTTTTTCAGTAGAAATTCAGAGTGTAACTATTCCTATCAAAGATACACAGCTGATTATTAACACACTTACGAATGAATAAATTATAGCCGTAGTCATAAACCGAAAAAATTAAATTACTAAACGCACACACTTATAATCTTATAGAAACAAAAATCAAATTACATTGAAATACCTAATAAAAATTTTATAAAGCAAAAGTTTATATCTTACAATATTTTCATGAAACTATTAAATGACAAAACTTTTAAAGAAGTTTTCTTTTCAACAAAATGAAGATTATGAGTAAATGAAACATGGATTTATTCACTATGACTAAGTATCGTTGGTATACTAATCTGAATTATCTGCAATTTTCTCATACGAGAAATTCGTTGATGATACAACGACTTCTGAAATTATTCAACCACTCAATACATATTACGATATTCAATAGAAGCAATCCAAATACTAATAACTATTCTATTGATTATTATGGATATTTTTGTTCGAATAAAGAGAGCCCATGATTTATGAAGAAAATGATCCAGATTACGATGCTTATTGATACCTATTTATAATATAATCGTATGAATTCAATTAAGTTTCTATATATGAAAAAAAGAAGATAATATATACTGAAAATATAATGGCGAAAAACTACCTATAATAGCATACATAATACTAATAATGGAATTTGTTATTATTTTATGACGAGATATTTTTTGAGGGAAAATCAATCTTCCATATAAAGACAAACCTTTAATAGGATTTAACGAACGAATTGATAACAATACAAAAATTTCAAGTCTTATGCTCCGAAGCGATTCGTTTTATAACGATGCTGAAAAAGAAATGAAAAACATTGTCGATACGAAACTAAATTGTGACTGTTTCTGAGAAGATGCAACCGAAAAACCAACAACAAAAGTCGATGAAAATTTCTGGTATTCCGTCTATGAAGAATTTGAACAAAAATTAATGGAAATGGCAGAAAATCCTAAATATAATACAAAATAATAACTTCAAATATACAAAAAGTGCCATAACGGCACTTTTTTATATTAAGCTTCTACATCTTCTTCATACTCTTCCTCCGTTCATTTATCTTCACCATCTTTTTCTTCCTTTGGATTAACTGGAGCTGAAGGAACTACACCAGGAATTGTGAAAAGATTATCTTGTTCTTCTGGTCAGTTTTTCTTCTTTTCATCTTTATATTTTCTATTCTCATCTTTTTCTTCCCATGGACGATAAGCAATAGCTATCGCTTTATCAGAAATCTTAACTAATGGAGTTTCAGGCTCTGCAAGATGGATATTATTTGAATGTAATGTTTCCATACTTCCATCATCAAAGCGAAGTCTGACAGCTCATTCAATGATAGATAATCATCCCTCTAACTCATCATTTCCAGTCATTACTACTTGTCATTTCCTAGCTCTCTTCCATATCTTGAGGTCATCTAATGAAAGGAGTTTAGCATTCTTGTTTGAATGGATAAGGATGAATGGTTCATCTTTGTACAAGAACATATTTGCAACTTGATCTCATTCTTGCAATTCAATAGCTTTTACTCATCCTGCAGTCTTTCACATAGGTCTAAGATCTGCTGTATTGAATAACAACATCCATCACTGCTTTGTAATTACTCACAAGTTATCACTATCATTTACAGCTTCCACCTTAACTATCTTTTCTCATTGTCATAGATTCATAATTACAGTTGGGAATTTCTTGAATGAAAGCACTAATTCTTTCTTAATCTTTTTGATATTATTCTGATTTGTAAGGAATGTGAGATATTCATAGTTATAGTGCAATGTCTTTGCGAATACTACCTTTCATTTTAAATTGAAATGATTTTTCAAATTCACAGCTGGTTTTGCCATAGTCTGAGAACCAAAATCTTTCAATCTCTGGACTACCAATTCTCCTAAATCAGTGATAACAATAATTCTATCCTGATTATGAGTGTAGATTAAATCAATAGTTTCCTCAGGTATAGTCTGAATTCTGCTTTGATATAATACTCTCATTGAATAATCAGCTCCAATTCGACAGATTACATCTTCTTTAATTCTGTCTGCTGCAGCTTGGATAGCTTTAATGCTTCATGTAAGATTTAGCAATGAAGTATCATCTGACACATCAGTCTTTCTCTCATCACCATATTTCTGTTTCATATAATCAAATTCTGATTGAACTACTCCATCCAACTTTTCAGGATTAGCCAATATTTCAGTCAATTCAGCAATTTTAGCTTGTTTCTCAGCGATTTCATCCAAGATTTTCTGAATTTCCAATCAAACCAATGATTGCAATCTCATCTGAAGGATATATTCAGCTTGTTCTTCTGAGAATTGGAATTTTAATATCAAATTATCTTTAGCCTCTTTCTTATCTTTTGAATGACGGATTGTATAGATAACATCATCAATAATATCGATAGCTCTCTTTAATCATTCCAAGATATGAAGTCTGTCTTTGGCTTTTTGAAGTTGGAATTCTGAACGACGACGAACTACTTCACGACGGAATGTCACGAATTCCATCAATAATTCTTTAATATTCAATAATCTAGGCTGAGTTCCTCATTCTACTAATGATACATTATTCACATTAAAGTTAGTTTGAAGTTCAGTAAATTTATAAAGCTGAACCAAAACAGCATCAGGATTCACTCCTTTACGTAAGTATAATACGATTCTATTTTTATTCTTATTACTCTCATCTCTAATATCTGAAATTCATTCAATCTTTTTATCTACCACCAATTCTCAGATTTTTGAAACTAATGAAGCTTTATTTACTAAATAAGGAATTTCATCAATAACTATTACATGAGAGTCTTCATAAACTTCTGTATGAGTTTTTCAGCGAACTACGATAGGTCCTTTTCATTTTCTGTAAACTTCTTTAATATTTTCTCTATCAAAAATTACTCATCAAGTTGGGAAATCTGGTCATTGAATTATTTCCATAATTTCATCTACACTCACTTCATATTCTACTTCTTTTTCTACTTCCATTCAGTTTTCATCAATCACTGTAGCCATAACCTTTTTTCACTCCTTTTGAAGCAACAAATGACAAGCATCCAAAACTTCATTCAAATTGTGTGGAGCCATATTTGTAGCCATTCAAACAGCGATTCACATAGTTCCATTACAAAGCTGATTAGGAAACTTAGTAGGGAGCATAACTGGCTCATTCAATGTTCCATCAAAGTTTAATCTCCAATCTACAGTATCCTGCTCAATATCATCCATCATTTCCTCAGCTAATCTTGTCAATCTAGCCTCAGTATACCTCATGGCAGCAGCTCCATCTCAGTCTATTGAACCGAAGTTTCCCTGCCCATCTACTAATGGATATCTCATTGACCAACCTTGAGCCAAACGAACCATAGCATCATAGATTGAAGCATCTCCGTGTGGATGGTATTTTCACATTACTTCTCCGACTATTCTGGCAGATTTTTTATGTTTTTGATTGTAAACATTATTCATCTGATACATTCCAAAAAGTATTCTCCTTATCACAGGTTTTAGTCAGTCTCTAGTATCAGGCAAAGCACGAGAAATAATTACAGACATTGAATAGTCTATATAAGACTGAGTAATTTCTTTCTCAATTGGATGCTCAATTTCAGGTTGATGGTGAGTTTGAGCATTAATAAATGCTTCATCTTTATCGTTCATAAATTTTTTGAATAAGATAAAAAAATCTGAATTTTCACTACATATTTTATAGAAAATCCATCAAAAAATTCAAGACATCAACTATTGACTTATGGAAAAATGATTTATAATCTCAAAACCCAACCCATAAATTTTATATGTTTTAAGAAATCTGGCTTTGTTTCGCTAACAAAATAATAAATAAAAACTTTCTGTACAATTCTATTGATTTTAATCTCGATTTATTTAACATGTACGTTGTGGTTTTTCATGGCATTAGATTAAGGTTAAAACGTCTCGTTGTTGTGATAACATGGGAGACTAGAATCTGCTTCAGTTAATGTTTTCATGTCTCAATCTGTTTATTAACAGTTGAGACTTTTTTTAAATCCAAAATATTTTACTTGACTTTAAAAAAAATTAGAATATATTAAAAAAAGAATAATAAAAAGAGATAATTATGAAAAAAAGAAAGAAAACAAAAAAAGACGATTTAACAATCCTGAGGAACTCAATCGACAAAGTTCTAAAACTACGTAAAGCTGAAAAAAACGAGATTGAGACCATCCAACAAATCATGAAAAGAGTAGCTGAAGACCAAAACATCATGCAATTAGCAGATCATGAAAAAGCCACAGAGCAGCTTCAAGAGGCTAAAGACTTGATAGATTCGGTACGAAGGCTACTGTCAAGACGCTAATCTTTCTACCCCCCCTCTCTCTCTGTTCATTTCCGGACAGAGAGATTTTATTATTCTATAGATGGAATCGGAAAATGATGACAACATTCTCCAACCTGTGCATGAATTACTTTCAACTTTTCTTCATCATTTCTATTCTGAATTGCTTCATGAATAAATCTTGCAATATGTTTGGTATCATCCTCTTTTACTCATCTAGTAGTCATAGCCTGCATTCCAATTCTCAGTCCAGATGGATTAAATGGAGGATTTGGATCGTTTGGAATTACAGATTTAGATGTAGATATTCAAACCTTATCCAAAACTTTCTCAATATCTCATCATGTAAAGCTTTCACCAGAAAAATCCATCACTATCATATGATTATCTGTTCATCATGTGATGAGTTTATATCAATACTTTAGCATTTCCTCGGCTAAAGTTTTTGCATTTATCAGAGTCTGATGCGCATAATTTTTAAATTCAGAAGTCTGAGCCTCCCCCAAAGCAACTGCTATTCACGCGATAGTATTCATATGAGGTCCACCTTGTATTCCTGGAAAAACTGCCCTATCAATTCTCGTTGGTAAATTTTCAATCGTATCTTCTGGCTTTTTCAAAGGATTTGAAACAATTCATTTTGATAATATCAATGCTCAACGAGGTCAACGCAATGATTTATGAGTAGTAGTCATCATTGCATGAAATTCATAATCAAATGGATTTTTTAGCTCTCATGCAGCGATAAAGCCTCAAATATGAGATAAATCTGCATACAAAATTGCTCAGACTTTTTTTCATATTTCAGCAAATTTCGCATAATCAAGCTCTCTTGGATATGCAGAAAATCCTGCCAATATAACTTTTGGCTTATATTCAAGTGCAAGTCTTTCCAACTCTTCAAAATCTATACTTCAATCTGATCTAGTTTTATAACGTTGGAAATTGAAAACTTTGGAAAAAAATGTTACCGGTGCTCAATGTGTTAAATGTCCTCAATGCGATAAATCCATTCAAAGTATAGTATCACCAGGATTCATTACAGCAGTATAAAAACACAAATTTGCAGCTGCTCAGGAAAGAGCCTGAACATTCGCATGATCAGATTTGAATAATTCTTTTGCTATGTCGATGGCTAATTGCTCAATTTTATCAGTATTTTCCTGTCATCAATAATATCTTTTTCACGGGAATCATTCCGCATATTTATTAACAAAAACTGAAGCCTGAGCTTCCAAGACCTGTTTAGATTGATAATTTTCACTTGCAATGAGTTCCATTCAATTTTGTTGTCTTTTCTCCTCAGCAGAAATAGCTTGCTGCACCTGTGAATCTTTTATCATATTTTATTTAATATAACTAAACACAACAAACGATAACATAATAAAAATATAGTAAAAGTCAAAACTTCTTACATATAGAAGAAAAAACTGATTAAATAAATTACGGTCATAAACTACATTTTACAACAATACTTCAAGCAAATCGACGATAACAAATTTTCTGCCCAAAAATTTGCAAAATAAAAATTTTTATATAAACTTACTACATACAATGTTTCAGAGATTTTTTATCTGAACATAATCTTTATTCTTTTATTATTTATACACATGAAAATGAAAAAAATGTTATTTGGAGCATTTCTATGAATGTTCGCATTAGCTGGAATTGCAGTTTTACCTAATTATGCAGATGCTGCCCCCAATGGTGTAATAGCAGGTGGTACTTATGAAAGAAATGATGGTGGTACTGAGAATAGTACCACATACGATAACACGTGGGACAATCCAGGTGGTACAGATATGATTACTGGTAAAAAACAAGTCTGAGGTCAATTACTTACAACTGTGCAAAAGACCATTAAGTGGATTCTAGGTATCTTAGCTACAGTTGCTGTCGCAATTTGTCTTTATGCATGATTCCTTATGATGACTTCAGCAGGAGATGAGAAAAAATATGAGAAAGGTATGACTGTGCTAAAATATGCCGCAATCGGTCTTGCAATTATTGGATTGTCTTGGATTATTGTTAGTGCAGTATTCTGGTTTATAAACCTTCAATGATGATCAAACAACACAATGTGAGATGTTGGAAAATAATCAGAAAAGTTTATGTTAAGTTTCATTAAAATGAAAAAAGTAATATATCGAACCATAACTATACTATGACTAAACATATTAACAATAAATTGTATTCCATGATCATGTTTAGCATGATTTTGAGATGATTCTTTATGATTAGTCCAAAAAATCGATGTAATTGGAACTGATAAATGACCATCTTCATCGTTACTAGATACTATAACTAGTACAATTAGGTGGATATTGGGGATTTTGGCGACAGTTGCATTATGCATATGCCTTTACGCATGATTCAAAATGCTCACATCAGGAGGCGATTCAAAAAATTATGAAGCTTGATGGGGAATTTTAAAAAATGCAGCTATTTGAATAGCCATAATTTGACTATCATGGCTAATTGTTAGTGCTATAATATGGTTCGTTAAATTACAATGATGAGAATGAACTACAATGTAAAATAAAATATTATAAAAAAGATCAAGTCGAAAGGCTTGGTCTTTTTTTTATCATCTTCTTTGTTGTATTTTTCATAAAAATTCTTATAAATTATTCAGCTTTATTTTCTTCTACATCCAAATGTCCCAACAAAACACAGCACTTGTCCTAATTGGACTTCAGGAACTATGGAGAGATAAAAATTCTGACTACCGTTTACGTAACATGGACTGAATAATAGATAGAGCTTGCTATCTAATCCAGTATGCCAGAGAGATGGGTTACAAAATTATTTTTGTTAGACACACAGAAAAGGAATGAGCTTTTGCTGACAAAGAACCTCTTTCACAAATCATTGAAGACCTTTGTCCACAACCAGAAGATATTATTATCAAAAAACGTAAAATATCATGTTTCTTTAACACAAAACTAGAAGAAGAACTTCAGTGAATCAAAAATATCGTTGTTGCATGAATTCCTACTAATTTATGTGTAAGAATGTTTGTGGAAGAAGCATATGACAGAGAATTTAATATCGCCCTCATCGAAGATATTTGCCAAACATATAATGATAAATTACAAGATTTTACACTTGATGATTTAAATGAATCTAGACCAGACCTCGATATTGTAAGATTAGAACAATTTTTATGATAAAATCTGCCTTTTATTTAACTAAACAAAAGCACTAATGCAGTGAGCAAAACTCGTTAGCGAACTAATCCAAGAACATGAACCTCAACGTATATTGGATCTCAAAGCCAGAAAATGATACTTCAGTATCTTGGCGGCTAGTTATGGAGCAAAAGTGGATGTGCTAGATGATGTTGATAATGCTGAATACCCAGACTATCTCAAGGATCACCCAAACATTACATATTACAAATGAAAAGTAGAAGACTTCGAATTTAAAGAAAAATACGATTTCATAATCGTTAAACACATTGTAATGTATTATCCAAAAGATTATGTATTGTGAACTTTGATGAATAATATCTACAAACACTTAACTAAAAATTGATTATGCTTCATCACCTACCATCTACCCGATTCCTATACTATAACCAACAATACAGACGTATATCAATATTGCCTAGATGATTTCAAAGGATTAAAATGAAAATTTGTAGTTAAAGATTTCTGAAATTATACTAATCCAGTTTCATGAGAAATAAACAAAGAACATCACGTAGAATACGTTGTTCTCTCCAGACAATAATACATTTATAAACAACATATAATACTCGAAAATGCTAATCGATATAGTAGCACAATACGATTCTGAAAAGAAAAAATATTTCAAAGAGTTACGAACTCAAGTAATTTTGCAATTATCTACACAACAAGACCACAAAAAAATTGTAACATTCTTATCGAAAGCATGAATTATTAATATCGAAGATATCGAAAAAAAAATATACATTGGATTTTGAAATGCTTTTATGCTATCAAATGCTAAAAAAATTTTTAACAAAAGTCTGAAAGAGGCTATACAAACAATTTACAACCCACAATACACAGTGGAATACATTGTTTATCCTCCATTTTCAAATGGAAGTGACTTATTAATAGATCTCTGAGAATTACTTAATATCAAACCAACCACCAAAAAAGATTTCGAAAAAATGCCAAGCTGACTTACAGATAAATTAACTGAATATTTTTGAATACTTTTAGATCCATCTTTCAGATTTGATAATTTTATAGCATGATCTAATAACCAGTTTGCATATTCTGCTGCAAAAGCCGTCGCAGAAAATCCATGAAACGCCTACAATCCTCTATTCATTTACTGAAATGTTTGACTTGGGAAAACTCACCTCATGCAAGCTATTTGAAACGAAATAATTCAAAATAATCCAGATAAAGTTATAATTTATCTCCCCGCCACTAAGTTAATCGACGAAATTATATTAGCAATAAAAAAACAAAATCTGAGCTCGCTAATGAGGAAGCTAGATGACGTAGATGCTTTACTTATCGATGATATCCAATTTTTAGCAGATAAAGATAAGACTCAAGAAATTTTTCATAATATATTTAATGATTTCCATTCAAAGAAAAAGCAAATCATTATTTCATCTGATCGCCCACCAAAAGAACTTTTACACATTGAGCCGAGATTGAAAACCAGATTCGCATTAGGATTAGTTGCAGACATTCATGCACCAGATTATGAAACTAGAATAGCGATTCTTCAATCAAAACTAGAAGCAAAACAAGAAATTATCGATTCAGAATTATTAGCCATAATAGCTCAACATATCACAAGTAATGTTCGTGAACTTGAATGAGCATTAAATATTTTATTAACTAGGAAAAAGCTTAGTTGAACCGAAATAACAGAAGATGATGTCTATGCTTGTTTGCAAACACTCTGATATTCTACTCAGCACCACATGAGTAATTTTGATCCAGACAAACAAAACATTAGATGAAATACATCATTCGACAAAATCGTAGAAATGGTTGCAAATTATTATTCTATTTCTGTAGCAGAACTAAAATCTGATTCTAGGAAAAAAGAAATAACCACTGCTAGACAGATTTTGATGCTGATTGCAAAAAAACATTTCGGACGAACACTAGAAAAAATCTGAATGTACTTTGGATGAAAAAACCATGCAACTGCAATATATGCAATCTGAAATATAGAAAAAAAACTGAAATCCGATGAAGATATTCAGCACGATTACCAAATTTTCTCCGAGTGGGTAGAACAATAGTACAATAATTTAGTCTATCTCTTTCCACCAAAACCATTATCAGATAGAGCATCTGATAGTTCTTCTGAAATCAGCGACTTTGAAAATTTATTTAATACAGACCTAGTAAAACATTTTTCAATTGGAAATTTTACAGAAAAATCTCAAAAATCATATTCAATACCATCACCAACAATAGAAAATCCAAGTAATGGTAACATTTCCTTTATTTTTTCTGGAGACTGTCCCCTAGTAACTTTACGCAAAAAACCTCTGAATTGATTTTAATTTTGACTCCAAATCAGGAAGTCATGGTTCCAAATCTATAATACCATTAACTAAATCCAATTGCGTAAAGTTCAATCATCAGTCTTTTGAATTATCCATATAGATATATCAATAATAAATTGATATACTTATAAAAAATTTTTCAAAAAATGCAAATTTCATAATAATAATTTAAATTACATATTCTTTATAATCTTCTTTACAACTCCAACTACTTTAGTTTCATCAAAAGGATCTATCTCAACTTTATCAAAAAATCTATTTACTGACTCCAAAAAGATTCATTCATCAGTTTTTATAATTTTTTTGAGTTTAGGAAGCTGATTATGCACAACAAATACATAATCATTTGGATCATAACTCTCCTGCTGATGAATCAAAACCAAATCTCAATCCTGAATTTTTGGCTCCATGGAATTTCATTTCGCACGAACGAAGAAACAATTCTCTAAATCATGCAATCCTACAAAAGCCATCGTAACTGGAATGCGTTCCTGCGTATATTCATTTATCACAGCTTTTCACTGATTACCACACTGAGCAAATCAGAAAATAGGCAACTGAACTATATCAGTATATCTATCCGTTACAGATTCACGCACCAAACGATATCCTCTTTCATCTTTGACAAAATATCATTTCAAAACTAACTGATTCAGTTTATTTAATACTGTCTGTGGATGTTTTACTCCAATTTCTGCAGCAATCTCTCTCAAAGTAAGTCACTCTCAATTTGTATTCTTTTTGAAGAATAAAATTAGAGCCTTTTGCACATCATCAAGTTCGTACTTCATAAGCAGCATTATTATAAAATAAAAAGAAATCTGATTTTTATTTCTAATTTCTTTATAAGAATCTCTTTGACGATGTCAAATCTTTTTTGACAAAAAATCATATTTTTTTGACAATATTTAAAATGCAGTTTTAGACTAATAAAAAATCTCTTGCATTTTAAAAAATTTTTATTACGATGATTGCGTTATGATTTTTTACCCCTAACCTTAAACAAACATGACAACGACGAAAGATTCACCTGAACTCAAAAATGCCCTAGCTAGCATTGAAAAACAATTCGGAAAATGAGCCGTAATCAAAATGTGAGACCATTCCACATTCGGACTAGTAAACACTTTCCACAGTGGATCATATATTCTAGATTTAATATTATGATGAGGTTATCCAGAATGACGTGTTGTAGAAATCTACTGACCAGAATCTAGCTGAAAAACTACCATCGCATTACACGCTATTGCAGAGATTCAAAAACGTGGTGAAGTGGCAGCATTCATTGATGCTGAGCATGCTCTAGATCCCCACTATGCCAAAAAACTCTGAGTAAATATCGATGATTTACTTCTTGCTCAACCTGACTACGGAGAACAAGCTCTACAAATTGCAGAAGAACTTGCAAAATCATGATGAGTTAAATTAATAGTTATAGACTCTGTGGCTGCTCTAGTTCCAAAAGCTGAAGTAGAATGAGACATGGGAGATACTTATATGTGATTACAAGCCAGAATGATGTCTCAGGGACTAAGAAAATTGACTTCAGTTCTCGCTAAGACATGAACAACGTGTATCTTCATCAACCAAATCAGAATGAAAATCTGAGTAATGTTTGGAAATCCTGAAACAACTACATGATGAAATGCCCTCAAATTCTTTGCATCTCAAAGAATCGAAATCAGAAAATGAGATAAAATTACAGAAGACAAAGAACAAATCTGATACTACGCCAAAGTTAAAATTGCTAAAAATAAAATTGCTGCTCCATTCAAAACAGCAGAACTTCCAGTTAAATGGAATATGTGATACGACAAAATTAGTGATATTATCGAAGCATCAGTTCTACTAAAATTAATTACAAAAAGCTGAGCATTCTACACATTGGGAAATCAAAAATTTCAATGAAAAGAAAAGCTTTCTCAACATCTCGCATGAGATATTAAAGCATTAGCAGAATTGCAAAAAAAAATAGAATCCTCCATCAAAGATATGAGAATGTGAAAACAAGTATTAGACGATGAAACTTTCGAACATTTAGACGAAGTTATCGAAGATATAGCCGGAGTAGAAGAGAGTAATGAATAAACAATAAATATAAGATAAAATATTGAAAATGACACCAATATAAATATACACAATAATGTTCATTTTACTTAAATATCAATTATTTAATCGTGAGATTAGAATAATTAAGGCTAATGTAGCTTCGTATAAGCAAAAGTTTTCTTTTGGATATACTCGTTTTACTTCACTCCTATTGCTTGTGAAAGTAGTAGGAGTTTTTTTAATAACAAATTTTGATTTCTATTGACAAATAAAAATAAATCTGTATATTATGTAAGTTAACATAAATATATAAATTATAAAAAAACAAAAAATTATGGCAAAATTAAAATTAAGAACAGATTATCTCGGGAACAACCCAGAGCTTTTACTAAACGAATATGGCAACAGTAGGAAAGTCTTAGCGATACAAATTGGAGGAGTTTGCCATGAGCCCCATAGACCGGCAATCTCTACAAATGATCTTGCTAGGATTATTTCAAAAATCCTGGACGATAATCCACACTTTACCTTACAAGGTCAAACATGCACTGTAGATGGAGCCATACTTTGCTTCAATCAAACTCTGCCCGAATCAGTTGTAGTCGACATTGACAATTAATTATTAATCCAAAATCCCAAACAAATTAACGTTATGAATTCTATACGTGAAATGTGTTGGGATTTTTTCTAATAAAAATTTTAATGCTTGACTTTTTAAATAAAAAACATAACTATTAAATAGTTAGTAAAATTAATATTTTTATCACTACAAAATATTACTATGGCCGACAATCTAAATTCTATCAATTCTAATGAACTAAATGAGCACAAATGATGACTTTTGGAAAGAATTAGAAATTCTAGCAGAAAAGTACTAGCGCCAGTTATAGCTGCTGGATCTATATCTTTATGATGATTACCTGCTGCTACTATTCCTGCAACTTGAGCAGCAGTTGCTACTGTATTAACTGCATGTAGTGATGATGAACCAGATAATCCAAGTGATACTATTGCTCCTACTGTAAACGTAAGCCAACATGACGTAGATATTACATGATGAAAACAAGTTCGTGTTAGCTGAAATCAGCTCTATATATGAGATACTTTAGTAGCATCATGGACAGATAATGTAACTAAAAATTGTAAAGTAGAGTTATCTATAAACTGAAAAACTATTTCTTCATGAACCATTGTGAATGAATGATGAATATTAACTGTAAAAGTAACAGACGAAGCTGGAAACGCAAAAACTATAGACATCAAATTAACTGTAAGCAATCAATTAATTTCATGATTAGAGAATCTTCAAAATTTAAATATGCAAGTAGATCAAGAAGTAAATCTACTTAATTGAATAACTTTTTGAAATGGAGCTAGCTTAGTAAAAGTAGAGATAGAAATGGACTGACAAACTACTCAAATTACAGATCCTAATCATTATACTCCACAATATCCATGAACATGTACAATCATACTCACAGTAAAAGATAAGAATGGTAATATAGTTACAGAAAAAGTGAATAAAAATATTCAAGCTCTAGAATATCAAGCAATAGAAATAAATAATATCAGACCAGTAGATATCCTACCAATTATATGACAAGTAGAATCATGAGACAAGCAAGCATATGAACATATAGAACATCTAAGAATAGCCGAAGCCACCAAAATTAGGGATATGATGTGGAAATATGGTGCAGGTACACATTCTCCTGAACAGTATCAACAATTAATGAATAGACTTAATACTGGAATGATTATGGAACAACCTCTATGATACGACAATTATGAAATAATTTGATGAGAGACCGATACAGAAAAAACTAGTCATGCTCATAATCAACGACATATATTAAACTCATTGATTAAACACGCTAATTTCAAAACGGTTTCACATAAAAATAATAGTCGACAAGCAAATTTACAATCATTTATTAACAACCATCCAAACAGTATAAATATTTTTTGGTGCTCTGCATATGAAGGTGCATATAACAAAAACGATTATGAAAGATGGTTACTTAAGCAAGATATCATAAATTTATGTAATCAAAAAGAATTTATTATTTTTGCTGCGTGAACAAATATTGAAAATCAAAATTGAACGATAATAAACCAAATATATAACGGAGAATACACTGATGACGAACATTGATATTACTCATTAGCTTCTCTAAGCAATTCTGACAAAAACACGCATCCAAACTCCCATTTATTCGTAACTATTGCTACAGAAGCTGATTGAGACATCGATCAAACTAATGAAACCGTCACAAGCACCAAAGTACCTAGATATATTCATTCATGATCTCTATTTTCATGACGCGCATTCCCGTATAAAGACTATAAATCATGAAAAATTGTAGCAGAAGGTTGATCAAAGAACAAATGAAAATATTCTACTTCATACACTGGCCCTCTTAACGCATGTATGACAAATCTCTGTTTTCAAATGTTTGCTGAAGCACAAGATGTTGATCAATTATTAAACATGATAAAATCTACTTCTCTTACAGATTATATCAGATTTAACGGAGAAACACAAAATCTACAATTAATAAATCCAGCATGATTTTTCAAAAAATATTGCTTGCTTACAAATTTACCTAATCAAATTACTTCATGAGAAACTGTTTCATTAAATAAATGATATTATAAATGAGTAATATTTGATATACCTTGAGCTGAAGTTAAGATAAATTGACAATGGATAGCTTACAATGAACAAAACAAGTCGTTAATTAAAAGCCAAAATCCTTTTAATTTACAATGGAGATTAAACTGAAACTTATGTGCTAAAATGTGATATAAATGAAAAACTATAAACTGAAAAATTATTGCAGTAGATGATAATCGGAATGGATTAAACATTTCAAAAGACTTTTCTATAAATTTACAATAAAAATACATCAAGATATTTTAATCTGATAAACACGTTAAAAAAGATGATCTTAATGATCATCCTTTTTTTAATAAACACTCCATTCACTATTTATATTATTACCAACACAAACAGTTAATAACAATCTCAATATAAATCACCCATATCAGTAATTCCATCAATTTCATAATATCTATATGCAGATGTAGGCAAATTCTTTTCCTTTTTAATCAAATCTAAGAAATACCAAACTCAATCTGAAACACACGGCATAAGCACATAAGCATAATCTCCAGGATTTACTTGCTCATACTTAGATGAAATATAATCATCCAACAAAGAACTCTGATTAACGTTTAAAAAATTACCAACTTCTGGACAATTACCTAAATCAACCGATTCTGGAGCAATAATACTTCCTGTATACCATTCATCAATATTTAATATATAATTAACAGAAGAAGAATCATTATCATAATCATATAAAGATCACTCCAACCAATCAAAAAGACTTCCATCATACTGTTTACATTGTGGCTTAATCATATCATTATCTTCACATAAACCTTTCAATCTTACATTTCATTGATCTCCCGAAAAATAAACCCCAGCAATATGATCAGCATATGAGGATTCTCCCCATCATCAATTCCAGTTTTTGTTACATCTTCCTTTTTGAATCGTAATATGACTACTATAATCTCAACTATTAATAGGATAATGAGGTTGCCAATTATTATATTGTATCGCACATTCTTGCGCGGGATAATGTGCAGCACAATCTGGTGGTGGAGTACACATTCGTTTTGTATTAACCCAAATATCCAAATCAAAAGGCAAATTAACAAGACCAACCACATAAAAATTAGCACTTGGTACATCTGTTGTATCATAACATATTTGATATTCACTCAATACACAATCTTCTCCTTCTGGGGTATAACCTTCACTACACCTTTCACATTGATTTCACTCACAAAGCCACGAATATTTATTATTTATAAATCATGTATTTGATACTGTTGCATGATCATCCTCACATGTAAATGGAATATCTCAACAAGTATTTTCTATTCTAACACACTTATTTCAATTTTTTCGAAATCCACTATTACACTCACACTTCATTGTATCAGAATTCCAAGTTGCATTAGAATTACATTGGTGACACACCTCAGACTTTAAAGTTTCATCATCCTGAGGCTCTCATAAGCACTCCCATGTATATCATGCACCTATATTATCATTTCTATCATTTTTTGTTCAAACTTCACAATTATAAGCTGTATCTCCACATACTCCACGTACATTTTTATCACACCTTAAACTACTTCCAGTTCATGCTTCATGAGAATTTTCATCACATTTTGCACACCAGTTACCCTGACATGCCCATATGGAACCAGATCCATTACCATTATTATTTCCTGTTGTAATCACTGCGTCTGGATCAGAACATGTATATGGTTGATCTCCACAACCATCTCCTATTTTAACACAGACATCACCCTCTTTTCTATAACCAGAATCACACACCCAATCACAAGGATTTTCAGGCTCTTCTACATAACCGTTTATACTTCAACTCCATACTATATGGTAAGCTCATGTTGTATTAGTATACTCAGAATGTGGTGGTTTTTCTTTTCCAACCGCTTCACAAGTCATATACTTACTATTCTCCTCACAATATAACTTACCTGGCACCTGATGATTTCCGGCTTTACAATCTACAAATTTTCGTTTAGTATCCTTATTACAATCAAGATCATAACTATCACAACTAATATAATTTCATCTAGCTTCCCAACTATTTTTTTGATCTGTAGTTATATTAAAATCTGAACTACACTGCACTTCACCATTATTACAATAATTATAATATCATGATACAGTACTTCCATTTAATTTCCAACTTCCATCTTCACATAACAGTTGAACTCACATACATTCACCTGGGCATGCTACCAAGTTATTTTCAAATCCTGTAGCTAAACTACCATGTTTATATCATTTAAGAGAGTCATTATCTCACATCAAATAACATTTCTGCATACATTTACCATCAATCAAATCGTATCCAGCCTGACATCCTGTAAACTTATAATGATATGTTGATTTATCACACTGCTCTCACGCTGGATCACTTGGAACCGCATTATAATCTATACATACCTCATATTTTCATCTTATTCATTGTAATATTTTTCTATCATCCACTTCCCAGTTTCCATTCCTTGGTGAATCATCCTTTTCCTCCAGTATCTGCTGTTGTGTTAAATTATATCATGTTTCTCATGTATCACAACTATAATCATGGAGATTACAACTTTCATATTTATATTTTCTGGCTTCTATTTCTCCTGTTGGCCTTCAATATTCATCCATTAAGAATAACTTTCAATTATTACAAATTAACGTCTTTTTATGATCATAATTTCCACATGATTCAAAACTTGTTCCACTTTTAGCTTTTGGTGAGCGCGTACCATCTACTGTCATATATACTACATCATATAAAGGATTATTCAACGGTTTTCATTTTTTTATATATTCCGTAGTACGAGGAAATATATAGTCATCATTTGAACACGCTACGTTGGTAGTATTATATCCAGTAACAGTTTCACCATGCCTAATTGGTGTAGAACTCCAAGGTAATGGACAATCCGCATAACATTTTTCATGTCAAGCAGTACCTGTTAAATGATATCCTGATTTACATTTATACACACAAATATTCTGACCTGTTGTTGGACAAGTTTCATTAGAATCTATCAAACTTGTTTCAAAAAATACTCCCCTATAAGAATCCAAATCATTTATACATAATTCAGCATTTCCTGTATCTACTACTCATTCTGTACACTTAGCAGAAGATTCTGGTACATCTACCACTTCGATATCATCATTATAAAGACACTTTTCATTATCCCTACACTTTAGTGCACATTCATTTCATTGATCTAATAGTTCCCATTTTCATGATCATGAGGCTGCCGATCATGATGTACATCATACTAGACAACCCTCATATGATCATATAACTCATAAACTATCCCCCGTACAGTCGTCAATATTAATATTCACTCCTCAAACACTAACCGCTCCACCAACGGATAATCACTCAATTCAACCTGTATTAATTCATACTCCACTTCCTACATTCAAGTAAAAAGCATTATGTGAAAGTGGAGGAAATCAACTATCTATACTAGAATATACAAAAATATTATGTTTACCCTGTACAAGAACTCTTTTTCATCAAATTATTACATTATAAGAATCTATACCAATAGCATTTCATTCTCATCACAAAACAATACTATCAGATACCTCATCTGCATCTGCATATGGATCTTCACTTGCTCAAATAGTATTATTACTTCATCAAATCAAAGCATTTCCATCATGTCCAGTTCCCATTTTATTTAACCCTCACCCTACTAGAATCGCTGGGATTCAACCAGATTTTCATGACATAACTTCATTACCATTTCATCACAAAACTGAAGCATTATCATTTCAGGCATGAATTTTATTATTTGATCATGCTATCAGAGTTATATTATTTGAAGATACCTCATTATTTTCTCATCATAAAATATGACTATACACACCAGTATCAACAGTATTATTAGAACCATTTACTATCACTGGATTAGGTGAAATATACAAACTAGAACCACTCATATAAATACTATTCACAATTTTCGTAAAATCTGATGGATCTAGAAAACGCATACCATAAAGCACTTCTACCCTATTATCCAGTCATGTATAATCAAATTCGGTAATTTCCCAAAGTTCCTGTGCACCATCCCATATTCCATCATTATTTTGATCTTTTATAGGACTATATTCTACCGTAATCTTCTGCCCTATTACTCATTTACAAGTTCATATATTTCAATTTGTACCTATTCCTTCTCAATTTACTTTTGGGATATATCAATCAATTTCTGGACCAGAAAATTCAATAACGTCACCCTTTTTTTCACAATATCCAGTCGTACTCCCCACGTTTCCTAATCCAGATTTATCTTCATATTTATATACTACTGTATACTCAAGTTCATCTGCTACCCCATTCTCATTTTCGTCATTTTTTGGATTATATTTTACATGAAATGTTAATGATCCTTCTATACTATCTCCTGTCAGCATCTTTGGGTCCGGATTATAAAATTCCAATAAACATTCAGGCATCTCTTCCATATTTATGGAATAAGCTCATCCAGCACAAAAGGTTTTTTTCAACGGTCTACAAGGTGTAAATTCAGATAACAAAGCTCATGTATATTCAGTTTTTATGTTTATGTAATATTTGTCCTCAATATAATTTGCGTTTTTAGTCTGAGGTCCCTGCATGAAAATACCTGTTACTGTTACTGGAAGATAACAAAACAAGCTCTCATTATATTCGAAATCACTTCATACAAACCCCGTCATTATATATCAACTACCGCCACCATAAGGACCACCTATACGATTTATTTTTACAGTCCCAATTCCTTCTCATCATTGCTGAGCTAATACAGAATGAGTCAATAATGATACTCATCATACACATAGCACCAATGATAAAACTACTAACAATATCGTTAAGAATCTTCCATTTACAAAATTTTTCTTTGGAAGTAAGCTTTTTACCTTTCGTTTTTGTTTCATTTGATCTTAAAGCATAATAAAATTAGATACCCAATTATACTCTAAACATCAAATTTTGTCAAATTTTTAAGGACTTTTTTGTACAAAAATTTTTTTTCACTAAAAACTTTTAGACATGTAAGTTCACTTTAATTCAAATCACAAATTTTTGTAATATTCTCTCACTCCCACTCATGAAATCACAGAAATCTGATTATATCCAAAAGATTTTGAGAGCCTCTCAGCAAAAGATAATAATCTTTTTCCTAATCACGTATGCTGAGTTCATTGATTAGACTTTTCTCAAATCTTCTGCAACTCTCCATACACATGTAATTCCCTAATTATTGCTGTTCATTTTTCTAATCATTCAACTCAAACCACACTATCATCATTTGGCAATAATAAACGAGTAAATCCATACAAATATCCCAGTTCATCTTCAAACGAAATAAAACATTCCTGCCCTACTGAAGATTTATACCAACGCAAAACTAAATTCAAAAAATCTGATTCTCTCTTTTCTACCCTGTTTCTAACCTCTCTAGATCTAGTATCCAAACATACAAAATTACGAAAAGATTTTAAATCCGGCTGTGTTCAAATTATTTGTGTACACTGCCCCCCTTTGACAAGGGGGGATAAAGGGGGGATATCTAATATTAGTTGATTTATTTCCCCACAAACTGATTCAAAATTATTTAACACTTCATCATTTGTAAACCTAATTACCCTCAATCAAAGAGCATTTAAAATTTGTGTCCTTATTTTATCATATTTAAGTTCATCATTTGTCCAGTGTGTATCTCAATCTACTTCTATTACCAATTTTTTAGATGCTATATAAAAATCAACAATATATTCATCTATTGGCTGTTGCCTTAAAACTTTTATATCCAATGGTTGCAAGAAATCATACCATAATCTCTTTTCTGCTTTTGTCATATTTTGTTTTAATTCTTTCGCTTTTTCAAGCAATGAAGGATTATATGCCAAAAAATTCTTTTTATAAATATCCACATTTTGATTCTTTACTAAATTATATCCCTCCGGCTCATTTCATTCACCACCTCCCTTATCAAAGGGAGGCCTTTTTTGCCCACATTCGTTCGAAATGACATGTTTTGAAAAATATTCTTCCTCACTTTCATACAATTTATAATCTCAATATAAACGCTCATAAAACTTTTCTATATCAATATTTCACTTTCAATGATAGCTATCCCTCATCTCCTTCAATAAAGATTCATGTGCCATCTGAGAAAGATTAGTAATATTCGATCCAGCAACAATTTCTGTTGCAGGTATATCACGAATTAACCTTTTAATTCTAGTATAAGGAGGTATTATATTCAAAAACGTTTCACGAATCTCAGCCAATATCTGATCTGTAGTTATCGGTGTATATTTTCATTCTTTATACAAATTATACAACTCCGTATTTGGAATGACCGATGTTGGATAAAACTTTATCTCATCAGGTTGAAAAGATGGATCTGAATAAATATCTCTAAAACTCTGAATATCTTTTTCAAAATCTGAACCATAAAGTCATGGCATTAAGTGAATTGATATTTTCAATCCATATTGGCGCATAATATGTATAGCATCCTTTATTTTCTGTACATCATGACCTCTTTTATTCAATTTTAAAACCTCATCATCTGTAGATTGTATTCACATTTCCACTCTCGTAACCCCTAATTCACGCCAAAATTTACAATTCTCATGACTAACTAAATCTGGACGAGTCTCAATTGTCAGTCAGATTATTCTATTTTTAGCTGTTTCATTTTTTTTAATCGCTTCTTCAAGTAAATCTGAATATTTTATCTCATCTAAATTTTCAATCTCAAAATGGTATTTAGAATTATCCTCACCTTCTCATCATAAATCTTGCTTAATCTTCAAATCAGAAAATGTGTTACATGCATCATAAAGCTGCTTCACAAAATCTATTTTATAATCTCTAGGATAAGCATCCCATGATCAACCAAGAATTATCATTTCAATTTTATCTGTTTGATGCCCCGTCGTAGTTAATGATTGCAAACGATTATAAACCTGTTTCATTGGATCAAACTGATTCAACCATGCACGCATAGCTCCAGGCTCAGATTTGATATAACTTTTTGGCATTCATGGATCATTAGGACAAAATATACATTGTCCTGGGCATGGCCAAGGTTTAGTCAAAACTTGAACGGGAACAATTCATGAAAGAGAACGAATTGCCCTTTTACGTAATAGCATTTCAAAAATTTGATTCTTTTCCAATTTTCACTCTTTCACTGCATTAAAATACGACTGCAAAATTTGAGATTTAGATGGCAAATCTTTCATTTTTTTCTCTTTAGCAAAAGCACGCTGCATATCCTTAATTTCATCAGCAGTTATATTTGGAATTTTATCATATATTGCTTTTACTAGAGGAAAAAAATCCATAAAATATCAATTACTCATAAACTATGAGTATAATATGGATTCTCCTCTAAGTTTCAATTGTTTCTAGTTATTCACACATAAAAAATGAAACCAAAATCCCCTTGCATTTTTGTATAAGAAAAGCACACTAGATTCAAGTCAAATTTTTACTAAATAATTCTGAATATGCTAAACAATTTAATTCTAATTCTAAGTTTTACTCTCGCTACATTTATTATAGCTATTATAATTTACCCTCTATATATCAAACTCCTCAAAAAACGAAAAGCTGGTAAAACAATTCGTAATGATACAGCGACTGGAGAAAAAGCGGAAATTTTTGCAAAATTACATTGACACAAAGCTGGGACACCAACAATGGGTTGAGGATTATTCTTACTCATGATGCTCGTTATGATCGGGATATCTCGAATCTCTCAAAAAATGTGATGGACAAACTATCATCTTTGGAATAGACAAGAAACATATATAATATTATTCTGATTTTTCAGCATGTGATTAATTTGATTAATCGATGATATACTAAATATTCGTAACGTAGGTAAAGTAAAATGATTAAACATGAGAGCCAAGATGCTCGGATTAATTCTATTTTCATGATGGATTTCATACCGATTTTATTGGGTATTATGAATAGATTACATAAATCTTGCACCAGCATTTGGAATTATTCATTTATGACGATGATTCCCTATCCTTACATTCATTGCAACAATATTTATAGTAAATGCTGTAAATATTACAGATTGACTTGATTGATTAGCTGGTTGATTAAATATTTTTGTATTACTAACATTCGCTGTTGCTTTATTTATCTCTCACAGATATCTTGCTACAACAGTGCTATGAATATGTATTTCAACTTTAGTTGCTTTCATGTTTTTCAATATCAATCCAGCAAAAGTATTTATGTGAGACAGTTGAGCATTTTGCCTATGATGATTAATCGCCGCCACTACATACTTACTAAATATGAGCATATGAATACTTATTCCTATGATTATTGTCTTCTTGATTTTTATAATAGACTTATGTACCAGCTGACTTCAAATGTTCTGGAAAAAAGTTTTTCACCACAAATTATTTCCTATCGCTCCTTTCCACCATTACTTAGAATACAAATGAATTAAAGAATATACAATTGTAATGTACATGTGGTTGATTCAAACCATATTAGCAGTTACAGCAATAATAATTATATTCCGACAATTTCTATAAAATAACAAAAATAACAAAAATAAAAAAAGTAAAAAATCAGACATCCTCTTTTAGGTATTTTCTTAATCATCATGAAAAAACTTACATTACGATGGTCTAATATTTGTTCCAAACCTCTAAATTTTTGGATCACTTTATTGTGTAAAATCTTTGTGGTTTGACTTTTACTACAATTTTTCTTACAAACTTTCGTAACATTCAAACTATGACGAGATGGAAAATTCTGGACACTATTCTGGATGTGGAAAGAATTCATATTGTTAATATTTATAGTAATATTATTACGATACATCCTTTCTAACTTAAAATCACGAATTAAAATCGTAAAAAACAAAGAAAATACTGACAAAATATCACGAAAATTATTACTAAAAAATGTTCAATCAAAATTTGTCATCCAATTCATATTAAGCTTTTTAATAACAATTATAGTTTTTCTATTTTTAGCTGTAATAATTCAACAAGTTTGAATTAAAGCTTTTGTTTTGAGTGCAAAATATGATTTATTCTGATTTTTTATCTTTGGAATTTGAATTTGTTTAGGTTTGTTATTTTTTACAGAAAAACATAAAGATTTACTCCAGTTATATAATAAATTAATCATTTGGTCTCTACGATTATGACTTTTTCGACGATTTATAGTATGGTTAATGCCCAATGCCCTTAAGTTATTCGGATATAACCCACAAATCTATGAATGAACCGTATGACAAAACCCACCTGCTGCATATTATACACTCATAAACCAATGACACGTTAGAAATCAATTTCTTTTCGAAAGACCAACAAGTTTCTGATTTTGGCTAATCGCTTTCTTCCCTGTTTTTGTACTATGATTTTTAAGAAACAAAAAAAGAAAAGACCAAATATTCCCTGTAATCATATTCTGACTTTTAATACTTTCTACTCGATCACGTGCATGAATAGCAGTTCGAGCACTAGAAGCAATTATTCTATTTTTCATTGTGTACCGAAAATCTGTTAAAAAATATTTCATACGACTAATCATTTTAGCCTTAATCGGACTATGATGACTCGCATATTTATGAAGATGAATAATGGTAAGAGAACATTCAAATACTGGACACCTCCAATTGATGAAAGCATGATGGGATATAGCTAAACAAAATCTATTATTTTGACGGTGAGCATGATACTCGTGACCTGCTTCTCACCAATTATGTTATACAGATGAACCTGTAGACATATATGAAGATATCGATTCAATTCAATTAGACAATCAACGCTGTGAATTACTCAGAAAAGAAAATGTAAAAAATCAGATTTCTACCTACGGTTTCAATCCTGAAAATCAGTACTTACAAATATTAATGGAATTCTGAATCATATGAATAATATTCCGACTATGATTATGTGTTATCATCCTACGATATACCGCAAAAATGATTCAGTTATACTGCAAAAAGAATAAATCTCCATATCAAGAACTATTATATTACTCATTATTATGATTTGGAATCTGATTTATTTGATTATGTATCGAATGATTAGTATTACATTCTTTAGTAGATAGAATGGTTATTTATCCTTTCTTTCTATTATATTGAATAACAATTTGATTATGGGAGAAAGAAAAAAATAAACAATACATTCCACCTGAACCTAAAAAAAAGAAGAAAAAAGCTAATTGAAAACAGAGAAAAAACTCAAAATAAAAAAGTGTTGATTTTTAGACTCATTTATATAATATATTTCTTCGCACGGATAAAAATTCATTTCTTATCCCATATATGCCCCATACCTCTCTCCTAAGGGGACAAAACTCTCACATGTATCGATGTGGGAGTTTTTTCAAACAAAAGCTTGCTTTTAGTCAAGTTTCCAATAACCTAAAAATACTCATTTAAAACAAATCAATAAAATGCCAAACAATATTCATCCTCTAATAATATGAGCAATAGTCTGATTAATTGTATGATTTATCGTTGCAAAAGTTACTGTTCATTCCGCCGTTAAATCAGCTCGCTCTACATCGGTAAAACAAGCTCGCAAAGTAATTCTTTGAGATGTTAACGAAAAACTAGCACCCGCACTACCATGATTTCCCTATGATTTTAAAGATATGGTATTTATTTGAAAATGAATCGATTATCTAGTTTTTGACTGATTAGCTTCATGACATCTTAGAAAAATTATCTTATTAGAAATAAAAAGCTGACAATCATTATTAAATAGAAATGAATCCATGATAAAGAACGCTGTATGAAATTGACTTGTCTCTTACGAAGTATTTAGAGTACATGTATAATTTTATCTCATTCCGACTCTGACAATGAAAACCATTGTAATCACATCTGGATATTTTAATCCAATCCACCCATGACATATCGAATGTTTAGAACTATGTAAACAGTTGTGAGATGAACTGTGGGTAATTGTAAATAGTGATTTACAGGCAAAATTAAAAACAGGAAATGATGAAGTTTTTCAAGATGAAAATTTCAGAATGAAAATCGTAAGCTCTCTAAAAGTCGTAGATCAAGTTTTTCTTTCAATAGATAAAGATTGATCTGTTTGTGAAAGTATTAGAGAAATAACGAAATTAATAAAGGAAAAATACTGAGAGGATACAAAAATAATATTCTGAAAATGATGAGATCGTTTCTCATGAAATATTCCAGAAGTCCAAGTATGCCAAGAATTATGAATTGAAATAAAAGACTGATTATGAGCAAAAACTCATAATAGCAGTGACTATAGAACAAAATCCTGAAAATAAATTACATACTTTCTACTGCATCAATTCAAAGAAGATTTAATGCATTTTTCATTACTTGAAGGATAGATTGAAGCAAGTGTAAACGAGCCTTACTAAGTTCCAGATTAGAATCATCAATAATTTTATGATTATGATAATATGAGTTGAAAAGCTGAGCCACATCTAAACACCATCTTGCAATATAGTTTGGTTTATATTCATTTGATGCTCTTTGAACTTCTTCTTCAAATGATGCTAATTTTAATAATAAAGCTTTTTCTTCATCTGTATTGAGTAAACTGTACTCAACATTTCAATCAAGTTCTCGTTGATTTTTTCTTAAGATTGAAGACATCCTTGCAGTTGTATACTGAAGATATGGTCAGGTTTCTCACTCAAAAGAAAGCGCCGTCTGTTGATCAAAAATAATTTTTTTCTCACTATCTTGCAAAAGCATCCCAAATTTCATTGCTCAAAATGCGATTTTTCTCGCTGTCTCTTTTTTCTCTTCTAATGGAATATCCCTATCAGCAACCATCGATTCAGCTTTTTCTAGTAATTGATCACGGAAATCTTCATAAAGAATTACATTTCATGCACGAGAAGACATTTTTCATTCTTTCAAATCAACTAATCAATATGAAATGTGCTGGAGTTTATCACGGTTGATTCACATAATTTCCAAAGTTTTGAAAAGCTGAGCAAAATGATGCTCTTGCTCTGAACCAACGATATAGAGTGATTTTGAATAATTTGGATAATCAGCCTGTTTTTTGAATGCTAATCCAATATCTTTGGTAGAATAAAGTGAAGCTCCATTTGATTTGAGAAGTAAAAATCGTCATAAACCGTACTCTTCCAAATTTATAGCTAATGCTCATTCAGAAATTACAGCTTTTCATTCTGCTTGTAACTTACGAACTAATTCAATTCAAGGTTTCTCTACTTCACTTTCAAAGTATCGTTTATCAATTTCTTCACTTCAGAGTTCTGCAAAAATTTTCTTCATATCCTGTAAACAAAGTTCTCTAGTTTCTTTCCATATTTTAACTAACTCCTCATCTCAATCTTCCAATTTTTTTTGTAAATCTCAAATTTCTGGTTTATATACATCAGGATTCTCATCCACCTTTTTCGTAGCATCTGAATACAAAGTTCCTACTCGTTTTGAAAAATTTTCCTTTGGCATGTCTCACTGATAAAATTTGGTATAATACCAAATCCATTTAGCCACATGAGCTCCTATATCTCATGGATAGCAGCATTTTACCACATCATTTCATGCATATTTCAAAATTCTGGCATTCGATTCGCTCACCAAAATATTTCTAATATGTCATATATGAATTGCTTTATGTGTATTTGGCTGCCATCATTCTAAAATAAATTGTTTTCATGTAGACTCTCCTCTTCCAAAATCAGCTTTTTCTTTTTCTATTTTTTCGATTACATTTTTGGCAAAATTTTCAGAATTTAACACTGCATTTACATATGGTCAAACCGAAATAATTTCAGAAAAAGAATCAGAAGTCTGAATTTTACTCTCGATTTCACTACTTATTTGAGCAGGATTTTTTCATAAAGTTTTAGCTCGTTTAAAACAAGGAAATGCAAAATCTCCTTTCACATTATCTGGAGCTATAACTACATCTGAAACTATTTCATCCTCAGAAACTCAAAGATTCGGAGCAATAAGCTCAGCAAACTCATACATTAACTTTTGAATCATCAAAAACCTCATAAATTAATAAAACATACAACAATAACATTGTACGAATCCTACAGTGATTTGCAAAAGTTTTATCAAAAAGATGTATTTCAAAAAATTAAAATATCTGATACAATAAGATAATAAATCCTAAAAAAATTGACAAAGAAGCAACATTTGATTATAATATAATTACAATTTTTTATATCACTATTAAAACAACAATGCAAAACAAACCAGATAAGGACAACGATATCCTAAATAATCGTACTTCCAAAAGTCCAAAAAATTCTAACATAAATACGTACAAAAATGATGTAAAAAAGATTTTAGAAGACCCTATGCAAAAATTTCACATTTCACGATTAGAAGAACATAAGAAATCTTTACTTAAAACAGATTCAGAAGCTATCAAAAAAATTAAAAATTTATTAAAAAATATCAGAATCGAAAAAGATGCGAATAAAAGAATTATCACATTAAATTTAAAAAATAAATATACTATAATAGAACCTAATTTGGACAAAATTTCCGATGAAGAATACAAAAAAGAAATAGATGTATACAAGATTGAACCAGCCTTTACACATTATGTAAGCACACGATGAAATCGCTGAAATATTAGCCATCGATCAAATAAATCACTTAAAAAATATGCACAAGAAATGAGAAAAGACTGATATAATATACCAACAGAAAATGAAACAAACAACATATTAAATGAAATCTGAGAAATGACAGGTATTGATAAGAAAGATCTAATGGATATTTTTGTTTATTTGACTGGATTAAGAGGAAATTTCTTATTACAATCATCGCAAAAAAACAATATTTGAGAAAAAACTATCAATCTTTGAACTTTTAGTTGATATGAAAGTGTTGATTGAGATTATCCAATTAAATTATTCTTCTTAAAAAAATGATAGATTAATAATTTTGTCTATTGTAAATTTTCATAACTTTAATATAAAGTATGAGCTTCTTTTATCTTATCAACAAAATAACACATGCAAGTACCAATTTGAGTTTCCAACAGACATATCCATCTATCCAAAGCCGATGCTGAAGCACTATTTTGAGAATGATTTGAGTTAACTAAAAAAAATGATCTTTCTCAACCATGACAATTCGCTGCAGAAGAATGCCTAGTCCTAAAATGACCTAAATGAGAAATATCAAAAGTGAGAATCCTTTGACCATACAGACCACAAACTCAAGTAGAGATTCTTATGGCAGACCAATTTAAATTATGAGTAATGGCTCCCATAAGACTTTCTGGAGATTTAAAATGATCTGCATGAATTACTATTATAGCTCCAAATTGAAACGAAATTACAATAGATGAATGAATGATAATTGCAAAAAGACATGTTCACATGTTGCCTTCAGATGCTGAAGCATACGGAGTACAGAATAATCAAATAGTGAAGATCAAATGCGGAGGAGAAAGAGGTTTAATTTTTGATGAAGTAGTAATCCGTGTAACTGATACTTCAAAACTCGATACTCACATCGATACTGAAGAATGAAATGCTGCAAAATTAAAAACTGGAGATGAAGCTGAAATCATTACTGATTGAGAAATCAGATTTTATAGCAAAAATTAGTATGAGAGTCCCTGTTTATATCCAAAAAAAACATATCCATTTAGCCCAGATAGATGCAGAAAAACTGTTTGGAAAGTGATATGTTTTTTGAATTGAAAAAAAATTTACTCAACCATGAGAATATTTCACCAAAGAGAAATTGACCATCAAATGACCAAATTGAACGATTGAAAATGTAGATATAATTATGCCATTTAGAAAGTTTACTCAAGTAGAAATATCTGAGTCTGATAATGAAATACTGTGAATTAATGCAGTAGAAACTAAATCATGAGACTTAAAAAAAGCTGAACCTATAACTCTAATTTGACCAAAATGAATGATTTATCTAAATAACTGTGTAATTATCGCAGAAAAACACATTCATATGAGTGTAGCTGATGCAAAAGACTTTGGATTCAGAAATAATCAAATGGTGAATTTGAAGACACCTTGAAAAGATTGAAAAATCATTGAAAATGTCAGGATTAGAACTAATGATAAATTTGAATTTGATTTACATTTAAATGAAGATTTATGAAAAGAATATTGATTAGAAACTAATGATCGAGTAGAAATTTTAAAATAAATCTACTAAGAACTAAAAATCGAAAACTTGAATATTTACATAAAATCTCTAACCTCAAATAAACAATTTTATTCAATTAACATTTTTTATGAACCTATTCTCTCGACGACCTCGATGAAAAAAACAAAATAAAACAAAAAGAAAAATACTAGTTATTTCATGATGATGAGCCCGCTGAACTTATGCTCTTTGAATTATGAAAGCCATGGAAGAATGCTGAATCAAAGAAGAGATTGATGCAATATATGGAGTAAGTATTTGAGCCATTGTATGATCAGTCTGGTCGAACGGAATGAATGCTGAAGAAATTTTTGAATTATTAACAAATTTATCAGTTAGGGATTTTTATTGAAGGGATATACTTAGCAAATCTGGAGGATTTATATCAAACAAAAAAATTGAATCACTTTTGAATGAATATTTACCGAAAAGTTTTGAAGATTTAGGGATTTCATTCTATGCATGAGTCGTAGATACAAATAAGGCAGAATATAAATTATTTCATGAATGAGATTTGCGCAAAATTGTACTATGAAGTATGTCCATCCCTGGAGTTTTTCCACCTGTAAAATACTGAAATTTTTCTCTAGTTGATTGAGGAGTTTTAAATAATTTTCCAGTAGATATAGCCAAAAAAGATTACCCCAATCATGAAATAATCGGGATTGCATTAAATAAATTCCAAACATATCAAAAAATCAAAACAGCTTTTGATAATTTTTTGATCAATTTTGAAGTAATGATGCGTTCAAAATTACTCGAAAACACAAAATTTGTAGATTATCTATTTTACAAAGATTTACCTATTCAAGTCTTGTCTTTAAATAAAAAGCAAATGCACGAAGCTTTTGCCTTATGATATGAAGATTGAATTAAAATGTTCAAAGAATCTAGCTAATATTTTTCACTAATTCATCCTTTCACTGAGCAATTAAATCTGACCCTCATCCTCTCAAATTATATTTTTTTGCTAATTCTTTCGCTGAGATTGAACCATCCGTAATAACAACATAATTTCATTCATCCGTATAAAGTAGAATCGATTTTTCTGATGAGAAAATTTCTTTAACTATTCCAGTCAACGTCCTAAAATTCGTACCAATCGGCAATTGAATAATTTTTGAAAAATCTGAATTTGAACGACTTTGAGCTGATTGCAAACTAGCACGAATTGCCGCTGTTTCCAACGATTCTACACGCTGCTGTAAATCAGAATTTTCTTTTACATATTTTGAGATTTTTTCATTAATCTGTGCATATGACTTCACATCTAATGCACTTGATGCTCAATCTAAAATTTCTTCATAATTATGAAGTTTTTCTATCACTTTTGGTCATGTATATGCAGTAATTCTTTTGATTCATGATGCCACAGCTTCCTGTGAAACAATAGTAAACGCTCAAATATCTCTAGTATTGCTAACATGAGTTCATCCACATAGTTCTACAGAAATGTTTTGATCTCCATCATGCACACGAATTACACGCACTTCATCACCATATTTCTCTTCAAAAAATGCTTTTGCTCAAAGTTTCACTCACTCTTCAAAGCTAGTCTCAATCAAATCCACAGGAAACGCTTTAAATATCGTTTGATTTACATTATTCTCTATTTGCTTAATTTGTTCTGATGTTAAAAGATTATTTGCATAGAAATCGAATCTCAACAAATCTTCATCAACCAAAGAACCTGCCTGTTTCGTATTTGGAAAAATTTTTGCTAATTCTGCATGCAAAAGATGAGTAGCTGTATGAGCTCTCATTTTAGCATATCTTTGATCCATATCTATTGATAATTTCATCTCTTAATATCTAATTCAATTTAAATTAATTAACCTGTATTGCATCTCACAAATCTCACTGTCTAACATCTTCAGTTTCTCAATTTTCAAGCTGAACCTGTACAGTTTGATCCAATTCATTTTCTTCTTCATCCTCTGATACTACAATAGGAGCACTTGTATTCTCAGGATTTTCTGGATCTATTTCAGGCAATACTAAAACCTCCTCTGATCATGTATTTACATCCGATCCTTCAATATTTTCTCCAGCTTCTTGATTTGGAGAGAACATGTAAACTACATAAACTCAAATTAAAGACACTACCATAAATACAACACAAATCCAAATAACTATTCTAACTATTAAAGGTTTTCTTGCTTTCATTTAAATAAAAAAATAAAATAAAAAATCTGAATGTAATTTTATTTTTAGTTCATACTTTTTCAAGAGATTTATAATTTGACTTCTTTGTAAAAATATATAAATATAGAATATATAAAACATAAATACAAACAAAATATCTTACCAATATGAAAAAATTACTTATTATGTTGTTGATGCTCTTAATCGGAGAATTGGCATTCTCTACAACTCAACAACACAGAAAACAACTAATCCTCACCTACGATAGGTGCGAGGAAATCTTAATGGAAAGTCCCAGGAATGATGTATCACTATCCCTTTGGAAAAAGATGGAGTCTCTAATTAAAGATGGCGAATACCCCGTTGTCATCGAATACGATCATGACATAGCTTGGATTTTATTAAATGATCCAAACAATAGCAGAGACTACCCAGAAGCTCATTTCAAATCAGATTATTTCGAAATAATTACTGACCTCTTCCCCATCAAAATAAATAAGACTCTAAAAAATAGTCTTATTAAGGGAAATAAAGTGTTTTTCAAAACATTAGGGATTGAATACATTGTCGAAGATGATGAAGTCATCTCAAAAATCAACTACGAAAAGTTTGAGAGATTCGTTCATTAAACTCTACAAAAAGCTGACTGTTTCCCAGTCAGCTTATTATTTATATACCATTTTTTAATGTCCCTTAAACACCACTCCAAATGTAGCGAAAATTACATACAAATCCATTGCTAACGACCAGTTTTGAATATAATATAAGTCTAATCTAGCCTCTTCAGAAAATGGTAAATTATCTCTACCAAAAACTTGAGCATATCAAGTAATTCATGGCTTTATGCTTAAAACTCTCCTCTCCCACTCTTCATATTGCTCAACCTCTTTAGGCAAATGAGGACGCGGTCAAACTAACGACATACTTCACCATAACACCTGAAACAACTGTGGTAATTCATCAAGCGAACTTTTACGCAAGAACTTTCATACTTTAGTCACACGTGGATCATCTTTAATTTTTGGCAAAACTCATTTACGATTATTAGCATCAGATGCTATTAATTTCGCATATAACTCATCAGCTTTTTTTCATCCATATCCCACACACATTTCAGTTTTCATCGTACGGAATTTATAAAATATGAACAATTTTCCTCACAATCATACTCTTTTCGATTTATAAATAGCTGGTCATTTAGAATCAATTTTAATAACTATAGCTATAATAATCATTGGAATAGCAAACACTATTAATGCAATTGTAGCTACAGCAAGATCAAATATTCTCTTCCAAATCAACGACCATCAATCAAGCTGTGAATGTGTATATTCCATCGCAACAATTGATCAAATTTTTTCTGGTTTATAAACCACATCTTCTAGAAAGAATCCTTCACTCACATGGAAAAATCTCGTATCATAAAATCTGACTTTTTCAAATATCTTTTGTAAAATTTCTTGCTTTACGTTTCACACAACAACAGCGATTGAATACTCTGATAAATCCACACTATCAACATCTTCACTTACTATCGCCTCAGTAGGAAACGAAAAATTTCATTTCAATTTATCCAATAATTCAGAAGATTTATTCAAATTATCTGAAATGATAAGAACTTTATTTCATTTCTTTTTCTGTAATTTAAAATCTAAACGATACCAAATCTGATCAAAAAGAAATAAAACAACATATACAATAATCGCCGAAATTAATATGATATATCTAGATATTCAGAAATTGAATATAAATCACTGACCAAAATAAGATATAAATGCACTAGAAATAAACCAATAAACCCAAACTTTTGATAATGTTTGAATATATCTTCACGTTTGCTTATTTAATTCATATAAATTTTTTATCAAACCAATTACAATAAATGCTCATGCAGAAATCAAAGAAAATATTAATAATTCATGTTTATTAATCCACGGAGTTTCATGAAAAATCTTTCACATAATATCTCCCCATAATCTAGATTTATATGCAACCCAAAATACTAACAAAATTAATATAAAATGTAGTACCGGTCTAAATAAACGAAAGATTTTTATTCGCTTTGAATTCATAAACCATATTTTACGATATAAATCTATTTTCAGTATCCAAAAAAGCTATCGCTTTTCAAGGTCAGATTCTTATTTTCTTTTTCTTAATTCCCACATAAAAATAGCTGTACTCTGACCCACATTCATAGATTCTTTTATTCATTGCATTGGAATTTCTACTACAGCATCAACCTCTTTCAGAGTTTTTTCCATCACACCATCCACCTCATTCCCAAATATAATAGCTATTCAATTTTCTGAATTACAAACATATTCTCATAGAGGAACAGAATTTTCAGTTAATTCTGCAGCAATTATTTCCAGTCACATCCCCCTAGCTTCTTTTATCGCATCAATTGTAAAATCAAACTGCCTTAGTCAGACTGTATTTTCAGCTCAAAGTGAAGTTTTGCAAACTTTTGGATTATCCACTGGAGATGGTGTATATCATGTAATCCACACTTCCCATCATAATGAATCAGCTGTACGAATTATATTTCAAACGTTATATGCACTACGTATATTTTCTAAAATTACTATATTATGAGCCATTTTATACACTAAATATAAGTTAAACAACCACTAATTTATAATCAATAAATATCATAAATCAAAACTTATTTCATTTGACAACATAATATAAATATTTATACATAAAAGCATGAGTAAACTTGAAGTTCAAAACATATCCCAAAAAGAACACGCTTGAAAAAACAAAGCAATATTTTTGGATAGAGATGGGACCATAAATCAGGACTTTTCATATGTTTACAGAATCGAAGATTTAAAAATATTAGAATGAGTAAAAGAATGATTATTTAATTTACTTAATATGTGATACAAATTAATTGTAGTAACAAATCAGTCATGAATCTGAAGATGATATTATACACTTGATGATTGCAATAAATTTAATAATGAGTTACAAAATCAATTATGATTAAATTTCGATTGAATATACATTTGTCCGCATTCACCAAACGAAAACTGTAAATGTAGGAAACCAAAAATACTATTAATTGAGAAAGCTATCAAAGATTTTAATTTAGATATAGAACAATGCTTTTTTATATGAGATAAAGAGTCAGATATTCAAACATGAAGTAATGCTTGATGTAAAACAGTCTTAATCAACGATTCTCAATATGAATGCAGTTTAAACCCAGATTACCGCGTTAATTCTATACTTGATTTTTCTCAAAAACTAATATGAAATCTTCATACAAAAAAATAAAATACAACAATTACTTTTATTTTTTATCAACTTTGCCATGTCACTTGAAACAGATTTAAAAAAACATTTTGAAGAATCCGCAAATGTTAAACTGGATTTCATAAGACTAAATGAAGAAAATTTACAAAATGTAATAAAAGTCATAGATGACGCTATTAAATCAGGCCATAAGGTTTTAATATGTGGTAATGGATGAAGTGCCGCTGATGCTCAACATATTGCAGCAGAATTTACATGAAGATATAAAACTGAAAGAAAATCTTTACCCGCAATTGCTTTAACTACTGATACATCAGCACTTACTGCTATTGGAAATGATTACTGATTTGATCAAGTATTTTCCAGACAATTGGAATGACTTGGTAATGAATGAGATATTTTAATCTGAATTTCTACGAGTGGAAACTCTGAAAACGTAATAAAAGCCGTAGATATGGCAAAAGCAAAATGAATAAAAACAGTATGATTACTCGGTAAATGAGGATGAAAATTAAAAGACATAATGGATTATTCGTTAGTGGTACCATCTAATAATACGCCAAGAATCCAAGAATGCCATATGACAATATATCATTCAATATGTGAACTTATTGATATTTTAGATCAAGAAAGAAATCAATGACAAGAATAACAGTAATTTGAGATTCTATGATTGATAAATATATTTATTGAAATACGGATAGAAAAAATCCAGAATCTCCTATGCCATTACTCAAAGTTGAAAATAAAGAAATTAGACTTTGATGAGCCTCAAATGTAGCAAATAACATTGCCAAATTAAATTGAGAAGTAACTTTAATTAGTATGGTCTGAGAAGATATCAACTGAGATCTATTTTCTACTTTATGTGAATGAGAAAACATAAAGTTAAAAAAGATATCTATGAAAGCACCAACTATCACAAAAACAAGATTCTTGGATTCACAATATAAACAGCAATTATTAAGAGTTGATGAAGAAAAAAAAGAAAATATCTCAAGGGATTGAATCAATCAAGTGAGAACAATTTTAGAAAACGAAAAACCAGATTTGATTTTAATATCGGACTATGATAAATGAATCATTACTAAAGACCTAATTTCTATGGTTAAAAATTATGCTAAAGATAATTTAGTTAAAATTTTAGTTGATATCAAACCTAAAAATTTAAAACTTTTTCACAATGTATATTTAGTTAAACCTAATTTCAAAGAATTCTGCGAAATGATGTGAATTCAATGAATTGAAAATACTGATGAAAACATTGAAAAACACGGTAAAGAATTTGTAGAAAAATATAGAACAAATATTGTAATTACCAGGTGATGAAAGGGATCTTCTCTTATTACTACAGATTGAAAGGTTTACCATATTCATTCCGAAGAACGTAAAGTATTTGATGTTACTTGAGCATGAGATACATATATAGCAACGCTAACCTATGCTTTAGGGAAATGAATGAACATGACTGATGCAGTAGAATTAGCCAACAAAGCAAGTGGAATAGTAGTATGAAAGGTTGGAACAGCATCAATAACCAAAGAAGAATTATGAATTTAATATTTTATTAAAAATTTCTATAAAATGATTTTGGAAAATTCAAATGAAATAATAGCTACTGCTGAAAATGAAAGACAACAGTGAAAAAAAATATGATTTACCAATTGATGTTTTGATATTCTTCATCCATGACATATAGAAACATTCAAGCAAGCAAAAAAATATTGCGATATTTTATTTGTTGCATTAAACGGAGATAAATCACCATATCGAAAGACTAAACCTTGAAGACCAATCCATGATGAAAAGCATAGATCAATAATATTAGATAGTATCAAATATATTGATTATGTAGTAAAATTTAATGAAGAAACGCCTATTGAAAGAATCAAAGAAATTAAACCAGATTATATATTTAAAGGTTGAGATTATAAAGAAGAAGATGTAGTGTGATATAAAGAAGTAACAGAGAATGGATGAGAAGTAATAATTATTCCAACAGTCGAAGGATACTCAACCACAAACAGCGTAAATAAAATTTTATGAAAAAATAAATAATGATTATGAACGTGAAAGTCCTGAGGATTATAGATAAATATTTAATCTGATTTTTTATTATATTGTTTTTTTGGTTAAAATATATTTTTGTTTGAAAAAAAAGTAAAATTACAAAGAAACCTAAAAAAATTTTAGTGATTCGTTTATGGGCTTTATGAAGTAGTTTACTTACTTTTCCAATGATAAAACAACTAGAAGATTACTATTGAAAATGAGTACAATACGATTTATTGGCTAGTACCAGAAATATTTGAGTATATAAAAATCAATGATATTTCAAAAATATGTATAATCTGTTTAATATAAAGCATTTACTTAAACTTATTTGTAGTTTTAAAAAATACGATATTGTTATTGATACGGAAGAATACTTCATGATATCTGCCCTTATATCATTATGGTTGTGAAAAATAAATTGTGGATATACAAATATAATAGTTAGATGATTGGCCTATAATAATTGAATAACTTATAATGATAAACAACATTCAGCATTAACTTGTTTAGATTTAATTAGAACGATTTGAATTGATTACAAAATTCCTGATGCATTAGAGCCTTTGAAATATACAGATAAGGATAAAATAAAAGTTGATGAATTTTTGAAATGATTAAAGTATAGTAAGTTAATCTGTATGCATACAGGACTTGCTGAAACTTCAAAAGATAGAGCTCGACCTAAAAATAAATGGGTTGAATTAATTCAGAAAGTGATAAATAATGACAATGAGGTAAAAATTATATTATCATGATCTAAATGAGAATATGATTCAGTGCAAGAAATATACACTGCACTAGCTGAAAAACATCAAAAAAATGTAATCAATATCTGCTGAATGTTTAGTCTATTTTGATTTGCTTATTTATTAGAAAAATGTGATTTGATGGTTTCTAATGATACATGACCCATGCATTTAGCTGCGGCTATGTGAACGAGAACTATATGATTATTTTGACCGAATTTACCAGAAAGATTTGGACCTTATCCATTAGATAAGAATGTATGAATTTATAAATGAGATTGAAATGCAAGTATCAACGTTCATTTAGGAAAGTTTAAAGAAGATAAGAATTGTAATATTGATAAGATTCAAGTAGATGATGTTTTAAAATGCTTGTTTTAGTTTTAAGTTATTATAAATGAAAACCTTTAAAGTAGCTTTTGCCTCAAATGATTGATACGCTGAGCATCTTGCTGTTGCAATATATTCTTTATTAAAAAATTTATCAGAAAATTATTTTGTTGAAGTAATTGTACTTGATTGATGAATATCAGAAAAAAATAAAAAAATAATTGGGGATGTTTGTAAAAAAACTCAAAAATGAAAGGTTGAATTTATAATAATGGATCGTAAAAAATTTGAAAATTTGCCAACTACATGGCTTTCTCAAGAAATTTATTATAGACTAGACTTACCTGAAATTCTAACAAATGATAAAAAAATAATATATTTGGATGTAGATATAGTTGTAAACGGTAATATTGGTGAATTGATTGAAACAGAACTTTGAGACGATGTAATATGAGCCGTAAGAGAAATAACTACAGTTAATTACTATACAGATGATTATAATCTAAAATCCAAAAATTGATGACTATTTTTCAACAGTTGAGTACTATTAATGGATCTTGAAAAAATGAGAAAAATGAATTTTAAAAAAATTTTTTATAAATGAATGAATGAATTTATTAAAAAATTAACATTTCATGATCAAGATATATTAAACATTATACTAGAAAATAAACGAAATTCACTTCATCCAAAATTTAATGCTTTACCATTCCTACGAACCACAAAAAATTGGAAAATTCTATGATATTCGAAAAAGGAATTCGATGAAGCAAAGAACAATCCAATTGTTATTCACTACGCATCAAAAAAGCCATGGAATAATACTTGTTCTCATCCTTTGGAATACTTATATCATCAATATAGGAAAGAAATATGATTAAAACCTATAATAAAGAAAAAACATACATTTAAATCTTTATTTGAAAAATACTTTAGCTGGTTTTGACAAGTTTTAATATCAAACATTCCGAATAAAATATTTAGGGTATTAATATATAAACCTCATAAATGGTTTTTAAAAAATATTAAATATTCTAACTAATAATATTTATCTCTTAAATATATAATAATGAAAATTAACCTATGATGCGGTTACAAAGTATTTGATTGATACTGTAATGTAGATTGTGTAGTTTGAAAATGAGTAGATAAAGTAATGAACTTGGACAATTATCCTTGGGATTTTGATGATAATTGTGCAGAAGAAATATATTGTGATAATATTCTTGAACATTTAGATTTCGCAAAATCTACCACAGAATTACACAGAATTTTGAAAAAATGAGGAAAATTAATTGTAAAAGTTCCGTATTTTTCAAATCCTTGAGCCTTTTTTGCTGACCATCAACATTTTTATAATTATGATAGCTATAATAAGTACTGCAAAAATATGAATCCATGAATGGATTTATCGGAACCTTATTTTGATTTAATTGAAAGAAGAATAACTTTTCTATATGAATATAAAAAATGAATGGCTAAGATTTTATTGTTTATACGATACTTATTACCAACTATTGCATATAAAATTAATCCAAGAATTTATATCCGATTTTTTAGTTATTTGTTTCCTGCATCAGAAATCCATTTCAAACTCAAAAAAATTTAAAGTTTTATACTTGGAATAAAAGTTTATAGTCTATCAAATAAATTAATATATTCTTTTATCTGATTATCCCAAGTATATTCAGATACGGTTTTTTTAGACTGCTTACGTAAATCATTGATATGATCACTTACTAAAAGCTTTCTAAATATTTCTACATAATCATCAACACTGTTTTTTTCGCTAATAAATTTTTTAAATTCCGTCATTTCTAACATATCCATATGACATGTTTTTGAACAAACAGGGATACACCCAAAAGACATTCATTCCAAAATTACTAAAGGCTGACCCTCATAATGTGAGGGTAAAAATATCACATCTGACTTTGACATACTTCTATATACATCCTCCCTTTTTATTCTTCATAATGATTTAATATTTTTAGATTTTGGAATATAAGAATCAGCTCAAATGACATTAAACTCTATATTCTCTCAATCCATTTTTTTTGCAACTCATTCTAGAATGTTAAATCATTTTCAACCATAATTACTTCATATAAATGATACTTTTAACGGAGATTTTTCATTATGAGATTCCAATTTACTACTATTTGTATCACATCAATTATAAATTATTTCTATTTTGTTAGGATTTATATGATAATATCTAACTAATTCTTCCTTTAAATACTTTGATAATGTTATAATTAAATCCGCTCTTTTAATTACAGGTCTTATCATTAAATCACATCATCTGTTATAAATTATATTTAACCATTTCTTAAAAAAAACCAATCACCGTTTTTTTACTGAAAGACTAGAACAATACATACAACAGTGTGCAATTTGTACTAGTTTGAATTGTTTTCTATTTAATAACAGATATAAAAGAGGAGATGCAAAATTATTTACCACTATATCATCACACTTTAATTTTTGAAAAAGACTTATCAATTTTATATTCAAAAAAATGTCGCTAAAAAAAGGTACATTTATAGAATTTTTTATTGAAATATAGTTTATTCAATTTTTATTTTCAGTTTTCGATTCTTCTCAAGGGAAAACGAAGCTAACGTCATAATTTCAAGTTTTATTAAATCAGTATCAAATTTCTCTTGATACCTTTTCTACTCATCAAGGTAAGTCTGGATTTTTTGAAGTGAATATGTATAGTTTTCTTTTCATTAATTTGAGTTTAAGGTAAATTGTTTTTTATGTACATTTTATTTTGTAATTAATTCACTAACCTTTGTATTGAATAGAATCTTATTGTCTTTTATTTTTTTATCGTTCCAATCCCACCATTTAAGACTTTGTACATAATCGATTCAATCCTTAGTAAAGCGATATTTTAGAACTTTACAAGGATTTCATGCAGCTATCGCATAAGGTGGAATATCTTTTGTAACAACAGAACAAGCTCATATAACAGCTCAATTACCTATTTTTACTCCAGACAAAACAGTAACATTTCGTCATATCCAAACATCATTTCCAATAAAAATTTCTCCCTTTTTTATATCTTGTACTAAATTAATACGCCTTTTACATTGATTTATATGATGTGTAATATATTCAGTAGAATGATTATACGTGATTGCATAGAAATTTCATGCGATGGAACAGTATTTTCAAATAGTTATTCAATCTTCTCATGCAAAAAACCATCAATCAGGTCATATATATGTATTTTCACCTATCTTAATTTTTTTTCTAAAAATATCTCAAATTTGGAAGAAATTTCTATAAGAAACATTAATATTTTTATTATAAATTTTCAAAAAACACCAATCTATAAATCATCTTATTCATATTGGAATAAAATTTCGTATGTCTAACAATATTTGATATATCTTTCTATTCTTGTCTTTATACAACATAATTTTTATCACCTTAATAAAATATAAATTAAATTCTAAATTAAACACGAATGATAATCTTTTCACAAATACTAAAAGCCATCAATTTGTTTAAAATATTCTTCAAAATTCACATCATCTGATTTCGAAAATTTATCTAAATCGTATTCATATTTACAATTTTCTACTTTTGATTCGTATCGTTTTTTATAATTACTAGGTGTAATATTATGGAATCAAAAATTAGGTTTTAGGAACTTTAAATGAAAAAAAGAGAATCAAAATCTTTTATTCATTAAATTATTTACAAATGTTTCAGCAATTTCTGTTTGTATATAATAATTATATGGAGACACAGGATATATACCATGGTCACAATATCTTCATGAGTACTCATATCATTTAATTGTTCATATTCTTCATTTTTTATCTTTTATTAAATTTATTCATCGATAAACATTATAATTTTTCGATTGTAAAGACTTTTCTCTAACATTTTTCCACTTTTCTTCTACTAAAAAGTTATCATCATCAACTTTCATAACATGACTATACTTTGCTTTTGAAAAACACCAATTATAGTGATAAGCAAGAGAATGTATACTATTTGTAGAAATTTTATCATTTCATCCTCATGCAGGAATAGTAAAAAATGGATATTCATAAAATTTTACTTTTTCAGGATACTTTTTTTGTAACTTTTTGCAAATTTCTTTTGTCCTATCCGTAGATTCATTATCCACTAAAATTAATTCATCAAGAAATGGTAAATGAGATTCCATACAGAGCTCAAGAAAATGATCGGCATTTTTTAACCTAGCAACTCATGAAATTCACTTAGGTTTTTTTTCATAAAACCAACTACGTGGAATATCATAATCTGAAAATCATTCAATATTATGCAAGAATTCTTCTGGAATCTGCCTTTGAAATAACTTTCTTTTACAAAAAAATATGTAATCAATAATTTTAGTAGTAAAATCATATTTAAGTAAATAATCATATATACGTTGAATCATAGATATCTCCACATAAAAAGATAAAATATTTATTATTCACCAAAAATTAATTAATTTGTCACTTAAAATATCACGTAATTAAATGAACTAATACCATATGAATATCTTCTATTGGTCAATAATTTGTAGAATCTACAAATATTGATTGATCAACCATTCATTTAGCCTTTCATCCATCAAATCATAGAAATCATATCGTTTTAATTCAATTTTCTTTTGCAACTTCAATGGCTTTTATTAAATTTCAAGAATTTCAACTTCATGTAATTATAATTAATACATCTCATTCATCTCACAATGTTTTTAATTGCTCAGAAAAAATATAGTCATATCATTCATCATTTCCCCAAGCAGTCATTACTGGAATATTATCACTTAATGATATAGCTTTAAATTTAAAATTGTTATTCTTTGTCTGTGGCTGCTTTCATAGCGTTGTTTTTTGTAAATCTGACGCCATATGACTTGCAGTCGCTGAGCTTCATCAGTTTCATGCAATAAATATTTTTTTTCAGTCTAAAAACGCTTTTTCTATAGTTTCTATTACTCAAGCAATTTCCTCATGATTTAATAAATTTAATGTTCCTTCCAATTCTTGGATATATCACTTTGAAAAATCACATTTACCTTGATTATCCAATCATTCATAATTTTTTTTAGTTTCCATGGTTATAAAAGTTAATTAATAAAAATAATTTTACTTCAAGTATTATCAAAATTAAACTTAACTTTCCTCAAATCTTTTAATTCAGAATATACATCTTCCTGCTTATCTTTAGGTACATAAAAAAGTAAGAATCCTCATCATCATGCTCATAGAATTTTTCATCATTCTGCTCATGCATTAATTGCTCTATTATACCATTCATCTATTTGAGGGTTAGATATTCATCCTGACATTTCTTTTTTTAGCAACCAATTTTCATGTAATAATTTTCAAAAATTATTTAGATTATTATTCTCTAAATCTTTCTTTAATTCGTATGTTAATTTTACCATTTCTTTCATGATATCTTGTTTCTTTGAGTCGGATACCATATTCTTATTTTGATTCGCTAGTATATTTGAAGCACTCCTAGTAATTCATGTATATAACATAATTAAATTATTTGATAATCTTTTCTTTGTTTCTGGCAAACAAATAATTGGCTCTACAGATACTGTATCATCTGTATTAAATTTTATAAAATTTAGTCATCAGTACGCAGCAGCATATTGATCCTGTTTTCATATAGGTTGTCAACATTTTTCCATTTCAATTATACAATCTTGTTGTGCTAATTCTTCTGGTGATATATATTTTCATTTATATACTGATAGAGCGTGTAATGTTCATACACAAAAAGAAGATGACGATCATAATCCAGAACCACTTGATGGAATATCTGAAATTGATGTTATTTCTAAATGGTCATTAATATTATAAAACTTAAGCATTTCTTTAAAGTATTTGTGTTCAATTTTTTCTACACTATCCACTTCCTCAGTTTTTGAATATTTTAAACGAATAACATCTTCAAATGCTTTATGAATTGTAATGTAAACATACTTATCAATAGTTGTACTTATTACAGCTCATCAAAACTTTTGATAAAAACTTGGAAGGTCGCTTCCTCATCCAGTAAATGATATTCTCAATGGCGTACGTGATATAAGCATATTAATTATCCAAAATAATTAAAAATTTTTAATAACAAAAGAACAGGCCTGATTCAAATCATCAAAAACAAAATCTGGCTCGACATCATATTTTCAATCATTTCAAGCATATCATGTTTTAACTAGTATGGTTTTTAATCATGCATTTTTTCACGTTTGAATATCTCTTGTACTATCTCATATTATAAATGATTGATTTACATCAATATTGTATTTTTCAACAGCAGCTTCTATCATTCATATTTTTGGTTTCCTACAATTACACTCAATTTTTAATTCTGGGATTTCTCATTCAAATCATTTATCTGGATGATGTGGACAGTAAAATATATCATCTACATAAACTCAGTCTTTTCATAAAAGTGTTTCCATTTTTTTATGAACATTATCCAATTCATCCTCAGTTATCATTCATTTTGCAATCATTGGTTGATTTGTGACTATTAATGATAAGTACTCTGATTTATTTATTATTGAAAGTCATTCTGATACTCATGGTAATATCTCTAAGTCATTAATATCATGCAAATTATCTACTTCTTTATTTATTACACCATCTCTATCTAAAAATATTGCTTTTTGTTTATTACTCTTATTCAATCTCTCGACTTTTCATGACAATATATCTCATTCTACTTGTTTTAATCTTTCAGGAGTTCACATATCTTTAATATATTCGTGTGTTTTATATCATCTTAATATTTTTCAATCGTTTATTATTGCTGGAAAAATATGCTTTCAAAAATCTGAAGATTCATTTGATGGAATATATTTAAATACTTCTGGAGATAGAATGTATAATGCAGCATTTACACAATTGTGATAATATTCTCATTCTGGATGTGGTTTTGGGTGAAGCTGTTTAATCGTACTATCTTTATTCAATTCTATTAAATCACTATCATAAGGATGATTGTTTGGATGCACTAAAAGGGTTCATAAACTATCTAAATTTTCTTTATCAAAATCTATCATTTTCTGTAAATCAATATCCATTATCGTATCTCCATAAAATACGAAAAATTTATCATTTACTTTTCATTCTAATTGTTTTACAGCTCATGCTGTACCTAATGGAATATCTTCAACTATATGCTCGATATTTACTCAGAATTGGCTTCAATCTCAAAAATATTCTGTAATCACATCACTTAGATATCATGACAAAATTATAATATCTTTTAATCAATATCTTTTTGCTAATTCAATTTGATATTCCAAAATAGGTTTTCATGCTACTTTTACCATAGGTTTTGGAATATCAGAAAATCACAATCTTGTTCATTTTCATCATGCAATTATTACCACTTTCATTTTATAGTTCTTTTCAAAAGTAAATTTGATCTACAATATCTTTCGTTCATTGAATTACGGCTTGCTCACTACTGTATTTTGGCTCTCGTCATAGATTTAATAATTTAGTATTATCTAATTCTACTTGTGGTACATCTCATTTCCATCATTGAGTTCATCAAGTATAGTTCAGATCCACGTTTTCTAATCACATATGTTTGATTATACTTTCAGCAATAAACGTTACATTTGTTTTTCATGCAGGACATAAATTGAAATAATTAACTTCATCATGAGCATTCTCATATCAATATAGTATTCAATCTATTAAATCATCAATATAAATATATGGTTTGGCTTGTTTTCAATCTCATAATATTGTAAGCTCTTTAGAATTATCTTTTAATCTTTTTACAAAATCGTATGCTGCTCAATGCGTCGCATTTCTTCAAATTACATTTCAAAATCTATATATCCAAGCTTGTATTCAATAATTATGCGAAAATGCAGAGATTAATCATTCACATGCTAATTTACTAGCTCAGTATAGTGATATTGGGTGTAATGGACCTGCATCTTCTCATGTAGGAACTTGCTTAGCAATTCAATAAATTGCACTTGTTGAAGCAAAAATTATTTGCTTCACGCTATTTAACCTCATAGCCTCGAGAATATTATATGTAGCCACAGTTCATATCTTTAAGTCGATATCAGTATATTTTGCTCATTTTGATATATCGCTATTTGCTGCTAAATGAACTACTAAATCAACTCCATTAAACAATGGCTTTATATTTCTCAGATTTAATAAATCTAATTCATAAAATTTATAATTGGAATTGTCTAAAAATTTTTTAATATATTCTCTTTTTCAGAGTGTAAAATTATCAATAGAAATAACGCTATCTCATTTGTCAAGTAATGTCTTTGTTATATTTGATGCAATAAATCATGCTCATCACGTAATTAATATTTTCATTTATGTATTATTATAACACTAAAATCTAATGTAATCAATCGGATAATAGCTACTATTGAAAGCTTTAGTTAAATTATTGGAGGCTATTACTATTTTATAATTATCTAGATTCTACCCATATGAGATACTCACCAATTTCAGTGTAACAATATAACACCTCAAGTCAAATAAAAAATAACTTTACTTTTTAAAGTAAAAAAATAGTATTCCCCTGTTCTAATATATTTTATATAAATAACTCTAAATGACAAACTTAGAAGAAATAGATAAATCATTAAATGACTGAAAATTCTATGAGTTACATAGTATTATGGGTAAAAAATGGAATCTACTCATACTAATAGCCATATATGAAGATATCCACACCTTCTCATGAATTATGAAAGCCATTCCAAAAATAAATACCAGTATCCTAACGAAAAGACTTAACGAATTAGTAAATAAATGATTTATTACTAAAACATCGAAAATTTGATACAATTTAAGTGAAAAATGAAACCTATTAATGGAATGATTAGAATCTCTAAAACAACGAGTAATTGAAACAGGTAGGGATAAACAAATTGAAAAATATAAGAAAATTAAATAATATTCATTTTATAAGTAATATATAAATTATGAAAAAAGAAAATTTCTTTAAAAGACATCGAATAGCATTAACAGTTATTGCTTTAATAATCGGTTATATATTATACCAATGGCAACCTCGAGTTGATAAATCTCCAAAAGATAAAAATTTTTATGATATGGAATATACCGTTCAAACTTGAACTTTAGAAAATGCTTTAACTTTACAATGAACTACCCAGTTTGCAGATTCTCAGAAATTAACATTTATGACACAATGAAAAGTAACTGCAGTAAATGTAAAAGTCTGAGATTATGTAAAAAAAGGCCAAGTTCTAGCAAAAATTTCCACTGATGACCTAGATAATAATGTAGCTCAAGCTCAATTAGATATCGATACTCAAAGAGCTAATTTACAAGATTTACTTGAAGCTAAAAACATAGAATTAGAGTACATTCAAGAAAAAGCCAATTACGATGCTCTGCTATTACAAAAGGAGACCATCAATCAAGATCAAGAATTAGCCATGCAAGAATTACAACAAAAAATTAAAGATGCTCAAAAAACATATAACGATACATTAGCAGATTACCAAGAATTATTAAGTTGAAGTAACAGTGCAAACGCCGATTTAGCATTATCTAGTACAATAAGAAAAAGAAATCAGACTTTAGAAACTGCCGTTTTGGAACTAAAAACAATTATAAATGATGTGAATTCTGTTTTAGATAATTACGATAAAAAACTAATTATAACTGATAAATACAAATACGAAGTAGCAAAAAACGATTATATCTGAGCCGATAATCTATCTTTAAAAGTACAATCTGAAAAGTGATATAATCAAATCAATAAAGATTTAAGTAACCTCAGAGAAAAATATAATACATTAAATAGTAAATCTGTATCAGATTTAACTAGCGAAGAAGTACTTGATGCCTATTCTGCCTTAAAAGTATTATGAAATAATCTGATTAATCGGTGAGAAACCAACTATAATATGTTCAAGGCTAGCATCACAAGTTCTTCTTATAATTTATCTGATATAGAAAATGATGCAAAAACTTTTGGTACTGATTTACAATCTCTATGAGTAAAATATGTTCAATTATATACTACAAAAGTAAGTACACTTGCAGATTTAGATGATGATACTTCCTTAGAAGATACTAAATTAAAACTAGATAAAGCTAAAACAAATCTTGATAAACTAAATCTTCAGGTAGATGTTCTTAAAGCACAACAAGAAAAAGATAAAGCAACTTTAGAAGATAATATTGATACAGCAATTAGAAATCTAAACAAAATTGCATGATGAGAAAGTTTAAAGGAAACTCAAATTACTCAAGCACAAAATAGACTAAAACAATTACAAAGAAATATGAGGAATATAATGGATAAATACGATGATTATGAATTAACTGCAAATTTTGATGGAGTAATTACTGAAATGGATATCCAAGTATGAGATTCTATTAATCCAGCTTCTACAAACACAAATCCAAAATACATATATGTAGAAAGCAATAATATTTTGGAGATGACTTTTGATGTAGAACAAATAGATATTATACAATTAAAAGTCTGAATGGACGCTGAAGTTTATTTAGATGCTTATCCAAACGAAATATATTATTGAAAAATAAGTGAAATTAACACAATTCCAAACACAAGTTCAATGACTACTACGTATACTATGACCGTAATCTTTGAAAAAAATGATCCTAATCAAACAATTCTTGCCGGAATGTGAGGAAGTGCAAAAATTATTCTAAATAAAATTGAAGATGTATTAATCATTCCATCTCAAGCAATTACTACAATATCTGGTCAAAATATGGTAATGTTAAAAAAATGAGAACAATGGGTAGAACAACCTGTAGAAATCTGAGATTCTGATGAATCAAATACAGAAATAGTAAGTTGATTAAAATCAGGGGATATTATAAAATCAATGTTTTACTCTATAGAATGAATGGAAAAAATGTGATTATCAACAGAAACTACATCGTTAGAATTCTGAGATAATGAAGCTATGGAAAGGACAATTAGAGAAAACAGAGCTAATGCGATGCAAAATATGGGTAATATGTGATGATGAAATAGATGATGATGAGGATTTCCATGAGGTGGAAGATAAATAATTAATTTTATGGTTTTTGCATAAAAGATAATGCCTTGAAAAAAAGATAAAGAAATTACTAACAATATAGAAACTGAGAATAAATCTTCTCATCTTATTGAATTGGTTAATATTACTAAAACATATGGGAAAGATGATCCTGAAAATGGAATAGAAGCCGTTCATGCACTCAGGTGAATAAATTTTTGGATTGATGATTGAGCATTCATTTCAATCATGTGACCATCTTGATGTGGAAAGTCTACCTTAATGAATATTGTGTGACTTTTAGATGAACCAACCAGTTGAGATTATCTACTTAGATGAGAAAAAGTAGAAGCTATGACAGCTGATGAACGATCAATGATTCGTAGAACTACGATTTGATTCGTTTTTCAATGATACAATTTACTCAAAAGAATGTCAGCTCGAGAACAAGTTGCTCTACCTCTTTCATATATGTGAGTACCCAATAAAGAAAAAAAAGAAAGATGTGCCGCTGCACTTGAAATGGTTTGATTATGAAACAGACTAAATGCCTTACCAAACCAATTATCTTGATGACAACAACAAAGAGTTTGTATTGCCCGTGCTTTAGTTTCAAATCCTTCTTTAATTCTAGCGGATGAACCAACTGGAGCATTAGATTCAGTTACCTGAGAAGAAATTTTAGAGTTGTTTCAAAAATTAAATCAAGAACAACATAAAACAGTCCTTTTAATTACACATGATCGCCATATTTGAGAATCAGCAAAAAAAATGATTAGGATGAAAGACTGATTATTTATTAATTGAGATGAAACATAATTTATAATGTTGCAAATATAACAAACTATGAACTTTTCAACTTACATCAAAGATGCATTATGAAATCTCTTATCAAACAAGATGAGATCATTTTTGAGTGTACTTGGAATAGTAATTTGACTTTTTTCTGTGATTTTTTTGATGTCTTTTTGAACATGAGCTCAACAATGAGTAAAAGATCAAATGGCATCACTAATTACTAATAATATTACGATAACTCCAAATGGGTGATATACCCAACGAACAAATGATGATGTACACTGATATGTAAAGGCTATAACTCTAACAGAAGATTTGATTGATGAACTGCAATACTATTTCCCAGAATTAAGTGGTAAGGTTACATACAGCAATTCAGCTTTATGAAATTTAAAAAATGCTGATAATGATAGCTCAATGTGACAATTCTTATGAGTGCCTACAGATTACTTTGATAAAATGGCGCTTGATCGAAATTATTGAAATAAATTTTCTCAAAATAATATAATTAAAAGTGAAAACGTTGCGATAGTAAACAAAAATATTGTAGATGACTTATTTGACGATGTATATCCAATTTGAGAATATGTCTACTATAATAATAAAAAATTTAGAATAATTTGAGTACTTGATGAGGAAAGTATGTTTGGTCAAGTGTTTATTCCTATCTCTACTTATCAACAAAAAGTAGATACTTCTACAAAAATCTGAAGTATAACAGTAATACTATGATATGATGACGACGTAGATGAGCGAATGAATAAAATCAAATATTTTCTCATGAGAAAATATAATATTAAACATATTGATTTAGCAGGATTTACTGTTACATCTTTATCAGCAATTGGTGATGCAATTGATAAAGCTATGTGAATTTTCACTTATTTACTTGCTGCAATTTGATCTATATCATTATTGGTGGGATGAATATGAGTAATGAATATTATGTTAGTATCCGTTACAGAAAGAACTAGAGAAATTTGAATTAGAAAAGCAATTTGAGCTTTAAATTGAGATATAATCACACAATTTTTGATTGAATCAGTAGTAGTAACTTCTATCGGATGAATAATTGCTATCATATTAGCTTGGCTAGCAATACAGCTCGTAAATAGTTTTCATATAGAATGAATTAATGTTTCAATGACCATGGATGTTGTAATTTTAGCTACTACTCTAACGTTTATTATTTGAATTGTATCCTGAATTGGTCCAGCCAAAAAAGCCGCAGAGTTACAACCAATTGATGCTCTTAGATTTGAATAAAAAAAGTGTTGACTTTTTTATCCATTTTTGTATATTCAACTAGCTATCAGTATCCGCACAATGAAGTGCTAATGATAGATGTTATTGGAATCTTAGCTCAACTGAATAGAGCGTCCTACTTATACGATTCGGTACGTTATCCGGAAACGCACCAATAAACAAGTGTTGCATCAGACATTGCAAGTCATGCCAGGCACAAAAGGCAAAGACACAGTGTAAATCAATCGCTTAGGATAGTAGCTTCCTAGCAAACTTGGAATCGGGTGGGAAGGTTCTCGGTTTGAATCCGGGAGATTCCACAAAATTGAGCGAAGTTTATAAACTTCGCTTTTTTCTTTACAAAAAATTTAAAACACCAAAACAACTTCTGGCTGCAAATCAACTCAGAATTTATCTTTTACAGATTTTTGAATATAATTCATCGCTTCTAAAACATCATCAGCATTTCATCATTCATTTACCAAAATCAAAGCATGTTTTTCATAAGTTCATGCTGTTCAGTTTGGAATTCTCCGTCACTTCAAACCACAACGATCAATTAACTGCCCTGCTGAAAGTTTCACCTTCTTTTCTCAAAAATCTATACATTCATGATGAGATAAATCTGGAAATCTTTTCTCCAATTCCACCCACTCATCAAGAGCAATAATTGGATTAGAAAAGAAACTTCATGCTGTTCAAATTTCATGCCAATCTGGAAGTTTGTTCGCTCTAATTTCACGAACTAATTCCATAACTTCAATTGGCTTTTTTGGCTCAATTCACTTTTCTCCAATAAGTTTTTGAATATCTGCATATCATAAATTGGGACCATAATCCTCATCTACAACAGATAATAAAAATCTAACCTTTGTTACCAAAAATGATTCCTTTAAAGAATGTTTAAAAACACTTGTTCTATAAGCAAATTCACATTCAGATTTTTTGAAAATCTTTTTTTCTCATGTAGTCAAATCTATTCATTCAACCTCATAAATTACATTAGAAACCTCCATCCCATAAGCTCAAATATTAGAAACTGGAGCCGTACCTACATTTCATGGAATATCTATCAAATTTTCTATACCACAATAATTATTTTCACAACATCGCTCAACAAAATCTGACCAATTTTCTCCCGAATCTACTTCAATTAAAACAGAATTATTTTCAGATTTTACTATTTTTTTTCATTTCATTTCAATTTTAACTACAATTCCATCAAAATCATGCGTAAATAAAATATTTGCTCAACCATTTAAAAGACAATGCTTCTCGTCTTTCCATAAATCAGATTTCATAAGATCAAAAACATCAGACTCCTGTCCTACTCTAACTAAATATTTAGTCTTCACTGGAATTTGTAATGTATTATATTGTAACAAATCTACATCTTTTTCTATTTGCATTAGATACATTATGGAACTAAATACCTCAAAATAAAATATATCAATTATTCACATGTTTTCAAATTAAAAAAATCCTATGCACTCAACATAGGATTTCCCCAGACTATTCTCAGTAGTTTAATAATACATTAAAAAGCATTTTCATCTACTACAGTTTCATCTTCGTCAGCCTCATTAGCTTCAGTTGCTTCTATCCTTTCAGCTTTATTATACATTTTTGTTGGATCTTCTTTAGCAAAGTCAACTTTAATAGCTCTCCCTCGAACTTCTTTCCCATCCATTTCAGCTTTAGCTTTAGCTGCATCATCTGCATTTGCGAATTCTACGAATCCAAATCCCTTACTTCTTTTAGTTTCTCTATCTAGATTTACTCTAGCGAAAACGATTTCTCCATAAGGTGAGAATTCTTCTCTGAGGTCATTACCTCTCATTTGCCAGTTTAGCCCTCCAACAAAAAGTTTAGTTTGGCTAATAATCATTTCTTCACTCATTTAACCTAACAATATAACAAATAAAACACGTCGTTTTTCAAACACGACAACATGTGTATAATTTTTCTTTATACAATTACAAATCTTTTTTTATTTTCTATATACTACACTCTCAAAATTTTCATTCAATTTTCTACTTCTCTAACAGCGAAACCAACACAATTATATTGTGATAATTTACTACCATCCTGAGAATACTTATCTCACTTGCGACTTAATCCAGATGCTCAAAGCGTTATTATTTTTGCATCTGCCGTTTTACCTATGACAATTTCTACATGTCAAATTTTTCTACCTACATCTTCATCATAATGCCATGGCCACATAAGTAAATCTCCTGGCATAGCATCCTCTATTTTTACCTCATTTTTTCAATATTTTTTATCTAATGACCATGTGTTTTCTTTTTCCCACTGTGGCAATCATAATGAGTATGCTACAAAATGAGAACAATCTATTCCTTTTTGACGCCCCTTTCATAAAGTTCATCCTAAATTATACTCTGTTCATATTAAACTTTCTCACCTATCAATAATTCTTGAAATTTTTTCAAATCTTTCAGGAGGAAGGTTAGATTTTAGAATATTTACTGCAATTGTTATATCAACCCCTTCTCAAAAAATCTTATAATCTTCCCTTATATCCCATCATAAAATGAGTGCTGTTCTTCTCTAATTTCCCCCTTATTTTCCATAGTATGAATCACATATAATCAATAAAAAAACATAATTATTGATATTTTTATTACTCAAAAAAACAAGGACAAGAGAAATTTTACTTACTATACATACAACTAACACTCTATTCAAAAAAAGTCTCCAAAAATTTGACATTTTTAAAAAAAATGTATATAATATGATTGTAGTTTTATTTCTCATATCACATAAATGCCAGATAATAACAATAAAAATACGGAGAACATCACGAACCATGAAACACAAAAAAAACGTTCATTTTTTTGATGAGAAATAAATTCAAAAACAAAAGATTTGTTAGATTTTCGTTACAACACACAAGAAGAAATTGATAAATTAAATGAAGAAATGACAACTACCGACGACTTAGATGAAATTATGAAACAAACTAACAACTCTGAATACATTGAAAACATAGATATAGATGATAAAAACGGAGAACTATCTGAAATAGAAGATAAAGAAGAAATTGAACCTGATTCAGAAGAAAATTCACAGCCAATCAGTGATTCATTAAATAATGAAGAAAATAACAATCTCGAAGAACTCGATGAAAATAAAAATGAACCTATTGAATGAGAAGTCATAGAAAATCTAGAGAATGATAAGGAAGATATCAAAGATAAAAATAAAATCGAAGAAAAAAATGACATAGACACATCGTTTTGAGAAACTGAAGAATACCAAGAAAATGAAACTCAAAAAGAAGATAATGAAAATAAATTTAAAAACGATGAGAAAGATGAAAGTATCACTAACAAGCAAATGAAAAAAGAAGAAAGCGAATCTAAAAATGATGATAAAATAAATGAAGATTCTCAAAACGAAAACAAAAATAATATTGAAGAATCAGAATGATGAGATCCATTAAACTTCTTTTTTGACCCTTTTGAAGCAGATTTAGATGAAGATGAAGAAGATTATGAAGAAGAAAGTGAAAAAGAAAATAAAAAAGAAAGTGAAGAAGAATATGAAGATGAGAATGAAGATAAAAATGAAAAAGAAAATGAGGAGAAAAGTAAAGAAGATGATGAAAGTGAAGAAGAAATTGATGAAGAAAATAATGATGAAAATGATGATGAAAATGATGATGAAGGTGATGATGAAGGTGAAGAAAAAAATGAAGATGAAAGTGAAGATGAAAATGATGATGAGCATGATGATGAAAATGATGATGAGCATGATGATGAAAATGGAGATGAAAATGATGATGAGAATGATGATGAAAATGATGATGAAAATGAAGAAGACAATGAGAAGAAAAATGAAGAAGAAAATGAAAGTGAAAGTGTCACAAATACTCCTGTATCTGTCAATCCATATCAAGAAGATAAAAATCAAAAATTTATTGAAGATAAAAAAAACAAAATAAATTCAACTACATGAAAAATAGTCACAGAAGAAGAAATCCAATTAGAACAATGACAAGATATGCCTGACAATGAAGATGACGAAGAATATCAACCAAGCTCAGAAGAAATATTCGAACAAGAGCCAGAATTTTTTGCAAATGATGAACTTAGCCAACAGTTTATGCATCTAGTACAAAACGTTCGTTGAATATTCAAACTTGAACATAAAGGCAAAGAACAAGATCCGTACTTTAAAATTTTATGATGAAAAACAGAAAATTCTACTCTTGAATATCTATTCTACCTAATAGAAGAAGAAAATGAGCCTATTGATTTATATATCAAAAAAGTAGAAACAGACAATGAAAATAATGAAAATGAACATCTTGTTCAATTCTCATACAATGAAGATCAAGAACTAACCATATTTGTAGACGAAATAATATTATATGAAAAAATAAATAAATTTGATTCTGATTTGCCAGAATATAACGACACAAGAGCAATACTCGAAAAATTTATATTCTTAACTGAAAATCATTACAATAAGACAAAATCAGAACTAGAAAAACAACGTCAAGAAAGACAGAAAAAAAAGCAATTACAACAAATTTTTAAAGGGTTTTAGTCCAAAACATAAACATTATTTTAATTACTTATTATTACAATCATGACAGATTTAGAAAACAACATCAACCCAACCCTAGACAATGCTGAAAATACAAATTCAGACATTGTTCAAAACTCATTCAATTCCTGAGAACCAATGGAAGTGACAGGAAACGATAATTTGCCTGAAAACACTATTCAAGGTAACCCACAGTTAAACATTTCAGAAATGAATATGTGAAATAATATTCAAGCATCTGAAAGTTTAAGCTCTACTGAAGAAAACGGATCAACTAATAACGAAATTATTCTATGAAAATTTGAAAATGCAATGACGAGCCAGACAGAAGAACCCCAAAATTATTCAGAACCAAGTAAAACTTTACTAGAGAATCCTGCCATTTTAGAAAACGATCCAACAGAAAATTCAAACTCTGAAGAAGAACAACAAAAAGCTAAATTAGCACAAAAGGAAAAGCTATTACAACTTATAAAAATTCATGAATCAAAAGCTCAGAAGAACTGATTCACAAAATGAATTCTATCAGGAATCGCACTAACTACAGTAGTAGTACTTGCTTCATTCTTCTTTGCTAAAGATCAAATCATTGATTTACTCAACAATATGTGATGATATCAACCATCACTATCTGCAAATATAGTAAATCTAAGCGAGAACTTAACTGATGAAACTGAAAATACTGAACTTGATGAAAACTTAATTGATGAAACTGAAAACACTGAACTTGATGAAAACTTAATTGATGATACTGAAAACACTGAACTTGATGAAAACTTAATTGATGATACTGAAAATACTGAACTTGATGAAAACTTAATTGATGA
>CAMVNA010000003.1 GCA_947168725.1 uncultured bacterium
TAAAACGTTCGATGCACAGTGAAGTGGAAGTAATTGTGCAACAGCAACGGCGACACGGAATAATGTAGTACCAACGTGAAAGATAAGTAATAATGGACCGAAGGATGAGTCGCAAGAGATAACATATACATTTAAAGGAACAGATGCATGAAATGGAAATTTAACATACGTACTATATGAATGAAATAGTTGTGCAGGAACAACATTAGTAACAGAGAATAATGTATCAGCATGAACAAATAAGACATATAAGAAGACGTTAGCAGAACCAGGAGAATATACAGTAAGTTTGAAAGTAACAGATGGAAATGGATCATGAAGTACATGTGTAGTAAGTACATGAGTATGGAAGAACACAGCACCAGAGGATGTAAGTATAAGTAATAATGGAGCGGTTGCAGAATGTAAACCTATAACATATACAGCGAGTGCAGTAGATACATGAGCTACATTGAGTTATCAATGGTATTCAGATTCTTCTTGTAATAATTCAATAGCTTGAGCAACAGATGATACATATATATATACATTAAATAATAGTTGAGTACATTCTTTGTATGTGAAAGTAAGTGATAGTCAGTGAAGTGGGACATGTAGTGCAGTAAATACAGCATATTGGACAAATACAGCACCAACATTAACTACAAGTACGTTGACATATAGCACAGTTGTAAGTGGAACGAAAGTATTGTATAGTAATTTGATAACTGAGATGTGAGCAATAGATGGAGATTGTGGAAGTAGTAAGATTAGTAACACAGGAAATATCAATTGTACAACATGAAGTGCAGAATGGGAAGGAAATGGAATAAGTGTAACTCCACCAACAAATGCAGAGTGAAGTGCAACATGTACAGTAACATTTGCAGATGATGAATGAAGTACAGTACAAGGAACAGTTACATATACATACGATACTACAGGTCCAGAGGTAAATCCTGAACACTGAGCAGCTACATCAGGTTATGTAAATTCAGGAGATACTGTTGAGATTCCATTGAATGTTACAGAATGAAAATGAATCAATACATCAGATTTTGATGCTAGTGATATACATATTTATGTAAATTGAGTAGAAAAACAGCCAACTAAAACTCTGACTTATGATTCTGTAGTATGATGAACATATAAATATACACTTACATTGACCAACTTAACAGGAGATGGAGAATTGAAAATAGTAGTGCCAGCATGATCATTTACAGATAATGCATGAAATCCAAATATAAATCTTGAATGGACATCAAAAGTAATTGTAGATAATACTATTCCAACATGTGGTATAACTCCGAATACGACATCTTGGACAAATGAAGATGTAACATTAACATTGAATTATGATGTAGAATTGAATCAGAATGATGAATGATATAGTTGGAATGGAAATGTATTTAATACTAATAAGATAAAAGTTGTAGGTGAAAATGAAAGATACACATGATATGTAAAGGATGCTGCAGATAATGTATGAAGTTGTAGTATAGAGGTAAGTAATATAGATAAATGAAAACCACAAATTACATTAACTACAACAGATGCTCAAAAATCTACAACTCAAAGATTGACATGAGTATGTTCAGATTCAGTATGAATTACTCAGTACTATATTTGAAGTAGTTCTACACCAACATATACAACAATCTCAAGTACTACAAGTTTTACAACATGAATAGATATTACATCAGCATGAACATACTATATGTATTGTAGAGATGCAGCAGGAAATGTAGTTAGCGGATCAAAGACATACAATAGTTATGTAGTATATAATATGTTGGAGAAGATAACATGAACAAGCTGAAGTTATAACACAACTAATTATGATATCGCAAGTAGTGGAACTTATATAGCACCAAAATCTACGCCATTAACATTATCTAGTATATATACTATACCAGAGAATGCATCTAGTAATACATATAGATGATATTCAACAAGTAATAGTACAAATACACCAAATACATCAGCAACTACAACATTGAATGGAAATAGTACATACTATACATGGTTTGATAGAGAGAGATATACATTGAATATGATTATTAATACATGAATAGATATAATATATTATAAGATAAATGGAGCAAGTGGATATAGTAATACACAATCTACAGCAAGCAGAGTAGTAAAAGCCTGATCAGATATCTATGTTTATGCAGTAGCTAAGGATGGATATACACATACAGATACTAGTGAAGCTAATCCACAGGTATGGAATGCGATTACAGAAAGCAAAACATTCTCACCAACAGCTACAGCGAATACAAATACGCAGTATGTAGTATATCATTATGTAAAGAGGGTATGACAATCTACATATCAATTAACTGAAACAGAGACATGACATTGAATAACGGATGATGTATTAACATTATCATCTCTATCTAAAGAGAGTCAGTATCCATGCGCACATTATGATAGATGAAGCTTAACATGAACAGAAAATTGACCATGAGAGATAGTAACAGAAGCAGTAATTAAGTGAGATGGAAGTACAAAGATATATCTATACTATACTAGAAATAATTATACAGTGCATTTAAGTGGAGATAAGTGAGTAGATTACTTAGAGATAAATGGAGAGAGAACGACAGAAGCAGTACGAGAATGTGGAAGTGAAGTACCAGTAAATGCTGTACCTAAACCATGATACCATTTCGTAAGATGGGATAGAGAGGAGACAACAAGGAGAGGATCAGAAGATAATGAAACATGATGAAACGCAAAATAATATCAGATAAACAGGGAGGAATATTTAGATTCTTCCCTGTTTTTTAATCAGATTTATTATATATATGATATTATATAGTATTATATAATAAAAATATAGTAAAAATTTTTGAGTTTTGTTTGCTTTTTTTATACATATTTATATTTTTTTTTATGATTTGGTGTGGCGGTTTTTTGAAAATGCTAGTTCACAACCACAAAAAAATATACTAAAAAAAGTCCCCAAAAATTTGACAGAAAAAATTTTCTGATTATAATTAACGCTGTAAATGATATTTTAATTTATTTCTTATTAAAAATGTCCAACTTTAGGAAGTTTATCAGCGTAGCAGCAGTAGCAATGTTGGGGGTGACCAATTTGCTAACACCATTGTCTTACGCAAATGCAGCGGATGTAGACAATTATGATTGAGCTACAAACCCAATTTCGACTGCAAAATCTTTTAGTTTTCTTATGCCAGCGCATCATGTATATCTGTATGCGACAACTGAGGCAAACAAGTATTTCGTAGATTATCATGGAAATGATGGAGCATCATGAACAATGCCAGAACAAATGTTCACTTATGATGAATCATGATCTCTAAATCCAAATGCATTCGTGAAAACATGATATACATGGCAATCATGGAATACTACAACAGGTGGAGATGGAACACCATATACATCTGGACAAGAAGTAAAGAACTTGACCACTCAGGAGAGTGGACACTATCATATCTATGCTCAATGGTGAGCTAATGGATATACTATTGCATATGATTTAAATCAAGGTAGTTGAACAAGTGTGCCAGTTCATGGAGCGAGCCATCCAACGAGTGCAACATATGATAGTGGATTTACAGTAAGTAATCCATCTAGGACATGATATAGCTTCTCAGGTTGGCATATCACAGGAATGGATACTGCATATCCTCATGAGGTTGGATGAGCAGATGTCAATGATACTGTAGCAGATGGAGTAATGTGAACATCATTCAACAATCTACGTGCAACAAGTGGAACAGTACACTTCGCGGCTAAATGGAATCCTGATCAAGTAAATTATGTAATAAATTATTATCAACAAAAATTAGATGGAACTTATCCAGAGACTCCAACAGATACACATACTGGAACAGCTACAGCGGATGATTTCATAACTTGAGATCTTGTTGAATACTCATGATTTACAACTCCATCAGCACAGGGAACAGGAATTAAACCAGATGGAACAACTGCAATTAGATATGAATATGTTAGAAAATCTTATGACTTAGAATTGATAGCAGGTAAATGAGTAGAGACAGTAACTGTAAATTCAACTTCTTATAGTAGTGGAGGTACAAATAGTTGAACACATACTTATTCATTCAAATATGATGATGATGTAGCTTTGAGTTTCAAATTAAAACCATGATATCAAACAGGAACATGGAGTGGATATAGTGGTGATAGTGCTTCATTTAACATGCCTGCAGAAAATATTTCAAAGACAGCTTATGCAGACTTAATTACATATGACTTAATTATCCATCCTACATGAGGATCTGGAGCTATAAGTACAAGAACTTATAATGTAGAGGATGAAAATATCCCATTGGGAAATCCAGAAAGAGATCATAGTACATTCGAATGATGGACTGGATGAGTAATTAATGGAACTCAATTAGATTGACCAACAAAAAATGTAGTAGTTACATGATGAAGTATTGGAAATAGAGAATATACTGCTACATGGAGTTGTGATATTTGATATCATATAGTAGATACAGGTACCAATGCAGAACAATGTACAGAGGATACAAATACACAATATAAAGTTAATCATCTATGACAAGATTTAGAGTGAAATTATACTGTTAATCTTGAATCATATACAGGTTACGGAACTACTGACACAACAACAGCAGTTACAGGACGTGATTATGTATGATTTGCACCTGATCATATAGATCAGACACAAATTTACTGAGGTGGTACATGAGTAGTTAATGCTTATTATAATAGAGAAAGTTATAATAGAACAATAGATGTTTCAACAGGAGTGACAGTAACTACTACGGCAGATCACTCTGGAGGTAATAGTTGACCATATCTATATCAAGATACAGTAACACTTAATGCTGATGTACAGAGTTGATATACATTTGAGTCTTGGACAGTAACAACTGAGTCAGGTGATATTACAGTAACTAATCCTACATCACCAGAAGGTGCAACATTTACAATGCCAGCATCAGATGTAACAATTAAGGCAAATGTATCAACAAATACATACCATGTCTCAATTAATAAGAAATGATGAGAAGGAGGTACAGATAGTGGATATGCTTATACAGTAGAAGATACTGTTAACTTGTCTAATCCACACAGAGATAATAGTACATTCGTATGATGGTCATGAACTGATTTAGAAGCAGTAACACATGATGTATCATTTAGTGGAAGAGCATATGATAGTTCTTATGAAGCAGTTTGGTCATGTAACACATGATACCATGATAATAGAGAATGAACAGCTTGTCTTAACAACGCATATACAGTAACAATTAATTATGATGATGATGATAAAGTTCCTCAGACAGTAACAACAGGATTTACATACGATGAAACATGACATATTGATATCCCACAGAAATCATGATATACATTTAAGTGATGGTCAATTACATGAATGACTGAATGAGTAACACACTATATGGGAGATCAAACATCAACAGCAGCAACAGCGAGTGGAGTGGAAGCGACAGAGTTTAAGAATTTAGCTACATGAGGAACAGTAACGTTTACAGCAATTTGGGAGGCTAATGAAGATACTAAGTATAAAGTATACTACTTTACTGAAGATACAGATGGAAGTGGATACACATTAGTAGATTCAGGAGTACGTAACGGAACTTCTGATGTACAAGTTGCAGTTTCAAGCTTAGTATACGATATTTCATGATATAATACACCTACTCTATGATACCTAGATTGAGGAGCTAGCGGTCCTAGTGGATCAGGACAAACTGCAATTACAATTGATAGACATGGAACTACAGAAATCTACTTATTCTACGATAGAGGAACATTCCATGTATACTTGAGTGGAGATGCACATGTAACATCATTGAGTGGAGAATGAAATTATAGATTCTGAGACACAGTAAATGTGAGTGCAACAGTTCAATCATGATATCACTTCAAAGAATGGCAGAAGAAAAGCAGTTTAGCTGAGCTATGAAGATCAGAATAAAAGTTTATAACTAACTAAATATAATAGAGAGAGCGGAGGCTCTCTCTATTTTTTTACAAAAACTTTTTTTGAATTAAGGCTTGACTGTGAATAGAATATATTTATAAATAATCTGTGTAAATTCTTTGGGAAAACAAAAAAACAAAACCAGAAGCGGTCTTTTTACCTATTTTTGTACTCCATTGTCGGATGTTTAGAGGGAAGAAATTTCTTAGTTCGATGGCATTTGTGATTGGAGGGTTGATAGGAGCATCTATGCTTACATATTTTTCGTTTGCTCAAAATTATGATGAGTTGATGGGATCTAATCTGGTTAATAGTATATTCAGCTTTATCATGCCTAAGCATGATGTATATTTATATGCTGTAACAGAACCAAATACATATACAATACGTTTTGATGTAAATGGAGGATATTGAGCTATGGATAATTTGGAAATGACTTATGATAAAACATGAGTGTATTTACCTCTAAATACACTTGTGAAGGATTGAGCTGTTTTCAATTGATGGAATACTGAACCGTGATGAACATGAACAGGTTTTGCTGATTGAGCAGAAGTATTTAATTTGACTACAGAAGATTGAGGAGAAGTACGATTGTATGCACAGCGAGCTGAAGAAATCTCTTATACAATTGAGTATTGTCTAGAAAATATAGCATGAACGTGATGTGATGTAGTAGAGACATGAGAAGGAACGGCTGCATCTGGTTCTGTCGTAATAGAGACATGAAATGAATATACATGATTTACATTGAGGACAGGAAATGCTGTTATTTCTGGTTGAATAGTGCAGTATTATTACACAAGAAATATGTATAATCTGATTGTAAATGATAGAGGTAAGATTCCAGTTGATACATGAGTTAAATACGGAGATTCTCTTATATTGCCTGCAGATCCTGAATGGACATGAAATACATTCTTATGATGGTTTGATGGAGATGATGAGTATACACATGCATCAACAATGCCAGCTCATAATCTAGAGATAATAAGTAAATGGGATTATGGAGAGCATTCAGTTACGTTTGATACAGATTGATGAACTGAGATACCTACGTTCACAGGTAATTATGGAGATCCAGTTCCATATCCAGAAAAACCAACTAAAACGTGATATGAGTTTGTATGATGGGAGCCAGAACCCCCAGAAACTATAACTTGAGATGATATTGTAGTTAAGGCTATATGGAAAGAAGTAAGTGGTGGCGGATGATGGAGTGGATGATGATGAAGATGATGAGGTGGATGAGGATGATGAGATTCATCAGATTCTACGGATTCATCAGATTCACCAGATGAACCTTCATGAGAGCATGGAGCAGCAAAAGATAAAACAGCAGAGACAGTAGATAGAAATAGAAATAACATGGAAGTATTGATTGGGTACATGTGGGCACGTAGTAAATGAATTATAGATACAGCGCGAAAAGATTCTGATCCAGATGGATATATACCTAGATGAGATATGGCAGAATTAGTAGTAAGGTTTACAGAGAATGTACTAGGAAGAAAAGTTCCACCGATACCTTCATATTGTAAATGGTGAGATCCAGAAAGAGATTGGTGGAAACCAAATGCGAAAATGTATGCAGAAAAATCTTGTGCATTATGAGTGATGTGAATTAGAATGCAAAACTTCTTACCAAACAAAATACTTGATAGGGCTGAATTCTGAACAATCTTATCAAGATTGCTATGGTGAGATAAATATGACGTAGTAGATGCGACAGCAACTAAACTATATTATACGAGGCATCTATGAGCTCTTAATAGAGAATGAATTATGACCCAGATAGACAATCCTGAAGATAGATGGGAGTTGAGAAAATGGGCATGGTTGATGTTAATGAGAGTAAAAACTTAAAATAAAAAGGGACTCACGATTATGGGTCCTTTTTTTGAAAAATAATTTTTATTGAGCAAAAAATAATCAAATTTTTGCATTATTTTTGTTTGTGTGTATAATTTTAGTAGATTTATATTAAAATTTACTCATGGAAAGAGCGGATAGAAATCTGGAAAATAGAAATCATAAATCGCCTGAAGATTTTTGAGTATCTTTTGATGAAAATAATTATGAAGAACAAATGACTAGAATTACAGAAGAAAAAAATTTAGCAAAAGAAGATGCTCAAAATAGGGCAGAAGACCTGAAATATAAATTATTTGAAAATGTTGATAAACATGAAAAAGTTCAAGAATTTATTAGAGATAATTGTTCAGAGCCAATACCTGGAATTGATAAGATAGTTCCTTTTAAAGATTTGGTAGAAATGTTGGTAAAGTGAGCAGAAGAAGAATGAAAGGCAGATGTAAAGAAAAGCATATTAGAAGGTAATGCAAAAGATAAGAGAATATATGAATTAAAGGCATATAGGAATTTAATTAAAAAATGATTTATATTGCCTTCAGATAATAGAAGTTATAAAAATGAGCAATATCATTTATGAGTGGATTATAATGTAAAGGCGTGATTTGAGGTAAGGTCTATTTATAATTGAAAAGTTGTTGCTTCATGATTGGATTGATGACTTTGACATAGAGTTATTGTTGAACATTCTATGTCGGATTGAATAACGAAATTCTATTCAATGTATGCACATCTTGGACCAGAAAAATTGCCAAAAGTGGGAGATGATATTAAGACTTGAGATATGATTGGTAGAGTTTGAGATCCTTTTAGTAAAGATAATTGAGATTGGGAAGAGCATTTGCATTTTCAAATTATGGAAAATGTAGATTCTCCAAAATGATATTCAAATGTTGAAGGAAAATGAAATTATGATGTTTTGAAATCTTTTGGTAAAGAATAAATTTATTTATCTAAAATTAATTCATCAACTGTGAATGTAGAGATAGTTACATCTCATTGCAGTTGATATTTTGATTTGATTCAGGCGACTGCTTGTTTCATTGAAGTAATTCATTTTGTATTTGGTAGGATTATTCATGTTTTTTCTCATGTGATTTCGGCAAGTAATACTCAATTGGTTTTTGGATCCATATTTAGAAATGTATTTATGTCTTTTTGTTCAATAATATTATTAACTATATCAATGATGATATGTTTAGTCTTAGATTCTTGTTTCTTTAAAATTCAATTGTATAATAGAGTTATCATTTCCTCTAAAGTTTTATCTGTAGTCAATACCCCATTAGAAATTAGAAGTTTTCATTTATCATCAAAAAGAGAAAAGAAAAGTCAGATTTTATTTTCGGGTTTATATTTAGTGTAGATTAGTTTTTTGATTTCTTCTAGCATTTATCTTGAATACAACAACTAAAATCGATTGCTTATTTAAGGGTTTTCTTTATAGTAATCGCAGTTTATCTTATTTAAAATCAATGCATAATAAACTAAAGTTCAATATACTTAAACAAAGGGGAAATGCAAGAGTTGGAGAAATTGAGCTAAATGGAGTAAAAATTCAGACTCCTATTTTTATGCCTGTTGGAACTAAGGCAACGATAAAATGAATAATTCTAGATTTGCTTCGTGATTCTCATTATATTTGAACTCATATCGAACCTATAAAATTAATTCTTGCAAATACTTTTCATCTATACTTACGTCCATGAAATGAATTAATCAAAGCTGCTGGATGATTACATAAATTTGAAAATTGGAATGATTGATTGATTCTCACAGATAGTGGAGGCTTTCAAGTCTTTAGTTTATGACTTGGAAAGAAGGATGATAAATGATTTTCTCATAATGTGAGAATGAAGTTGACTGAGGAATGAGTTAAGTTTTCGTCTCCTCATGATGGAAGTAAGCATTTTTTTTCTCCTGAAAAAGTGGTAGATATTCAGTCAGATTTTGGTTCTGATATTATGATGGTCTTAGATGTGTGTTCTCCTTGAGACGCAGATAAAAAGCGTACTGCTAGACAAATGCAGATGACACATCGCTGGGCGAAAAGAGCTTTTGAGCATTTTAGACCAAAATATGATGAAACAAGGGGAGTCTTGTTTCCAATTGTTCAGTGAGGAACATATTTAGATTTGCGTCAGGAGTCTCTTGAATTTTTATCTCAATATGCACGAGATGGAATAGCTATTGGTGGAGTTAGCGTGGGAGAAGAAAGGTCAAAGATTGAGGAAGTAATAGAATATACAGCGCCAAAATTACCTAATGATAAACCTAGATATTTGATGTGAGTATGAACGCCTGCAGATTTTCGTTTTGCAATTGAGCAATGAATAGACATGTTTGACTGTGTAAGTGCGACTAGATTATGAAGGCATGGAATTATATTTTCAGATGAGTGAAACATTAAAATTACAAATGCGAAATATGCGAAAGATTTTTCTCCATTGACTAGTAATTGTGACTGTTATGCATGTAAATATCTGACTAAAGCATATTTCCATCATTTATTACGTGAAAAAGAGGTGCTTTGATGAGCATTACTTTGATTGCATAATATTGTCTATCTTGAACGTATTTTAGAGGATTGGAAGAGAAACTTTTTAGCAGAATGATAATTTTAAATGAATATGGAAAAATATCCAGAGTCATATGTTGATGTAAAAAGTATTTGTCCAAATTGGGTAACTGATAATTTTTTGGATTTTATGGATTTAAAATTAGAAAATCTGAAAGGTAAGAAGATAACGAGTATTGGATGATGATTTGGAATTTTTGAAATGGATGCAGCTAAAGCTTGAGCAAACGTGACAATTGTGGATCCAATGTTTGCGGATCAGGATTGAATAGATTGTAAATTAAAGGAAAATATTGAGTGGATGTGAAGTAAAATAAGATGAAAATTCGAGAATAGAATTGAGAGAATGAAAAAGGAGATTGTAGAGATTATTTCAAAAAGTAAGGATGATGCTAAGATATTAGAAGCAAAATGAACTTTGCAGTGGTATAATGATTGTCAATCAAGCATGAGAGAGTATATACGTAGACGTAAAATTTTGATGGAACATTTAAAAAACTGGGAAGAGAATCAAGGTAAATATTGATTAATTCTTAATCCTTCATCATGAGATAATATTGAGTGAGTTGACACAAATAGTCAGGATTTTGTCATTATTTGACATACTCTGTGACATATTTATAGTAAATCTCTATTAGATATAGGTGATTTCTTACATGAAGCGCAAAGATTATTAAAACCAGGATGAAAACTTTATATTATAGACTATGTATGAGATATATCATCGTTAGAAAGATTACTTGAAAAAACTAAGTTAAAAAAATATTATAAAGTAAATAAATGAAGTTTTGTTTGTTGCTTTGATAAGGAATGATTATCCGAATTTTTGGAAAAGGAGTTTAAGTAATATTTATTTTGGTTATGAGACAAAAATGTATTTCGCAGTAGTAGGAAATTTCCCAGAAATTACATTAGCAGAATTAAGATTAATCGATGCAAAAGATATCAAAAAAGTTTGAAAGCATTTGATAATTTTTGATACAAAAAAAGAAGATCAGATTCCTTCTTTGGCTTCACTGGTGAAATGGTGAAAAATAATTTCAATTTCTGAAATTCAAGGTTACATTTGAGACAAGAAGATATTGTGAATCGAGGATAAGAATCATGCTGTTAAATTTAAAAAACAGTTTGATCTAAAAAGATACAAGGAAGTTTGACTATTGCATACGGATATTGATGTAAAAAAGAAATGAATTGAACTAATCAAAATCTGAGCAGAATGGTGAATTGTGCTATGATATCAGAATATTAAACTTTACGAATTGGCAGATTTTGATAAACCTTGACGTAGCATGCAGATGTGAATGATGCCTGCAAAACTTACTCACACAATGATAAATATTGCTTTATCTCATGCTGAAAATAAAAGATTTAAATTAATCTATGATCCATTCTGTGGAACTGGAACTACATGAATTATAGCCAATTATTTATGATATGATTTTATAGGTTCAGATATTAAACTTTGATTTGCACTCAAAAACCAAGAATGGTGGAAAAATAATAGAAATTTTCATAATCAGATTTTTGATTTCTTCGACCAAGATATTTCTAAACCCTTAGATGAAAAGCTGTTCGCTCCATTACTAGATCATGAAACTTTGATAGTGACTGAGGGATGGCTTTGACCAATTATTAAGCAGTCTACCACAGCTGAGCAAGTTTATGAATATCAGCGTTGGGTAAAAAATTTGTATTTACAGTTCATTCAGACAATAGCAGATTTTTATGATAAATATGATCAAAAAAGACCAGTTATGGTATTTACGATTCCAGTTTATATTGGTCATGAAAATATTATTCAGGATTTGATTACACTGTTATGTGAGAAATTGCAGCGAAATTTAGAGGTGATTGATGAATTATATAAAAGAGAAAATCAAAAAGTCTGAAGAAAAATCATGATTTTGAGATAGAAAGTAAAAATTAAAAAACAAGTCTTGACATTTTTGTCAAATATTTTATTATAGACTAAAATAAAAGTATGAATAATGTAAAAAACAAATTAAAAAATGGAAAAAAATGTTAAAATTCCAGATGAGGAAACTGGTTTTCAAAAACCAAAAATCTCTTATGAGCCAATTTTAAAGTTTGGCTATCCTGTTGTTTCTGATGACGATGATGACGATGATGAAGTGATGTCTCCATTACTGAATATCGGTCAAAAAAGTCCTTTTGATTCCATTTCTGCGGATTTATATAATATTGATTACAAAAATCGTATTATAGTAATTAATGAGGGGATTGATCAACGTTGTTTTGTTTATGCGAAGATGATTGAAAATTGGAATCGCATTGATAAAAAAGCTCTTGATTTGAAGGCAGAATTTGAATTTCTTCTTAAAAAAGATCCAGATATTGGTGTCTTTCTCGGACTTATTGAAGTCGATTCCCAAGAAGATGGACAGAAAAAATTTAATGAGCTTGTAGCAAAGTATCCAGTGCTTGCATCTTTATTTGTAAATCTTCAAAATCTGAAGATTCCTAGTAGTGATATCTTGGATTATGAGGCAAAACCAATCAAGATTAAATTCAATTCAAATGGTGGTTGGATGTTGGCGTATGAAACTTTGGCAGATGTTATAAAGTTATCTAAAACCAAAGTGATAGGTATCAACATGGGTATGGCCTATTCTGCTGCGGCATTTCTATTAGTTCACTGCCATGAACGATTAGCTTTGGCTAATTCAAGAATGCTAGTTCATCGTGGCTCTGGAGGTAATTATGGAAGTTATGAGGAAACTGAGAGTGCTCAACGAAATTACAAGGAGCGAGTGGATGATATGATTGATGCTTTCAGAAAGAGAACTAAAATTCCGATGAAGGTTCTCAAGAAGAACATGAATCCAGACTGGTATCTTTCGGCTCAGATGGCTCTCAAGTATGGGATGATTGACCGTATCGTAACGGATATTAGTGAAATTATCTAAAATTGTAAAAACTACTAAAAAATTAGACAGAGAATTTTGATTCTCTGTCTTTTTGTTTTTTTGAATTCAATTTATATCTTTTTAGCGATTTTTTTAAGGGATTTTTTTAGTTTCAGTTGATTTCTTTGCAGTTTTTGTGATCTCAGACTTTCTCTTTAAATTACTCTCAGAGTTTACTATAATTCTTTTTGATTTTAATGTATTTGTAATCGCATTTTTTGTATCATTAATTTTGTTTGAATTATTTCATTCAGATTTTCTCTTAATATTGCCTCTTTGCTCAATCTCTATATTATGAGCAACGCCCAAAAATTCAGATTCAAATTTCTTTTTTACGTTCTTTAGTTGTTTGTTAGATATTACCGCAAGAATTATCACTAATGTTAGAGGGATTCCATACATTACAGCAAAAATCCAATTTACACTACATGGAGCAGAATATTCTGGATGTAATGGACATTCCATAAATGAAGCAAAAACATCAATCGTTCATACAATCAAAATCATAGGTACCATATAAGTAAACAATTCTCTCCAAAAATACCATCGATTTCTTTTTGTTGTAAGTTTCATCTAATTTTTATGATATAAACTACTACAATTTGACTATAAAAATATTATTTACGATGTCTAGTGAAAATTTTATCAAAGAAAGGTTTGTTTTTGAGACTATTTTATTTATAAGAAAATGTTTTAAAGTCAGATTTTTGATGAAAAAAAGACGAATTATTACATTATTACTTTGCATATTACTAATCTGAATAGATCAATTAACTAAATATTTTTTTTATGATTTAGAAATTTGAAATCAGATTTTTTTCTTAGAACCTTTGTTAAATGATTGAATCTCACGGTGAATGTCCATGCCAATGGTAGCAATTCTTTGTGTTAGCATAGCTTGTGTTTGATTGTTCATCTATCTCTTCCATCAAAAATACATTACAACCGTGGAATTTGCACTACTTTTCGCATGAACAGTGTGAAATCTGATAGATAGAATTTATCTAGGATGAGTGAGGGATTTTTTATCGTTTGGAAGTTTCCCAGTATTCAATATCGCAGATAGTTTCTTGACTTGTGGAGTGGCTTGGATCTGTATCAAAGAAATTTTCCACTTGCAAAAGAAAAAGAAAAATCTACCATAAAACTCAGTTTTATTATTAACCATTTTTTTGTGATGACAATTGAAGGAACAATTATTTTTATTTCAGAAGAGACAATCGTTGGTCAAAAACAGCTCCCAAAAGTTAGTTTCGTTATTGAAGAAGATTCTGATAGAGAATTCAAAAACTCTTTGATGATAGACTTATTAGGAGAAAAAACTGAATTAATCAAACAATACAAGGTTGGAGATCATGTAAAGGTTTTCTTAAATTATAGAGCTAGAGAATATGATGGAAGACGATTCAATAGTATTGGAGCTTGGAAAATTGAATGATGAGAAGGTTCTTCAAATGGTGGAGGAGATGAGCTTCCTTTCTAATTAAAAGTTAAGTTAATTAATAAGCTGACCATAAGGTTGGCTTTTTTGTTATATTGTTTTGTTATTTATCTCTCAACTAATTATTATAACAAACCAAAACGTTATTTAATGAATTGGTTCATCAGTAGAGATTTAAACTTCATAATTAATTCGAAAGGCCATTTTACTAAGATGAACAACAATTCTATCTTTTTCATACTCCTATGCCAACGAAGAATAAAAAACAATTACAACACTATTTTGATGAAAGAAAAGAAATTGAAAAAGAAAAAAGTGAACTAAAAAAAGAAAGGAGAGAATTAGTTGATAAATGAGATGGATTACAAAAAAGACTTTTAGAAGTCCAACAAAGGCCTGTAAACTCCGTTGAAGAAGAAATTAAAAAGCAAGAGGAGATTGCGTCTATTAGGAAAGAAATCAAGAAGGTCTCGGAAGAAATTATTAGAGTAGACAAAGAAATTAAGCAGAAAGATGAGGAAATTGATTCGGTTAATGAGAAGATTAACGAAATGGTACAAATTGTTATTGATGATGAACATAAATTAGCACAAAAAGAGCAAGAACTAGAAAAGAAGAGAAATGAGGAAAAGGTAGAATCAATGATAGAGAAATTGTAAAATTATTTATGTGGCTAAAAATAAAAGGACCTCGAGAGAGGTCTTTTTTAAATCTAAACATTGAAAACAATTTTGGCATTTATATAATCATATTATATGTTTAAATTTGTTTATAACTCTATAATTCAAAATGCAGTGGAAATATATAGTCCATGTCCCCTCGAAAATATAGCCTAAAAAGGTCCCCCTTTGGTAAGGGGGAAGAAGCGTAGCGACAGGGGGATTTAATCCCTCTGGTTCACTATGTTCACCACCTCCCTTGCCAAAGGGAGGCTGTATTTATCTTTCAATAGTCAATAATTATGGCAAAAATTACAACAAGAGGAGAAAATTATAGCGAATGGTATAATCAGCTAGTACAACAAGCAGATATGGCTGAGAATTCCAGTGTTAGATGATGTATGGTTATCAAACCTTATTGATACGCCATTTGGGAAAATATCAAAGATACATTGGATAAAATGTTTAAAAATACATGACATCAGAATGCTTGTTTTCCATTGCTAATTCCAAAATCTTTTTTCAGTAAAGAGGCTAGTCATGTAGCATGATTCGCAAAAGAATGTGCTGTAGTGACACATTATAGACTCAAAAATGATCCAGATTGAAAATGAATTATCGTGGATCCTGAAGCTAAATTAGAGGAAGAGCTCATCATTCGTCCAACTTCTGAAACTATTATTTGGGATAGTTATAAGAGATGGATAAATAGTTATCGTGATTTGCCAATCCTCGTAAATCAACGGGCAAATGTAATGAGATGGGAAATGAGAACTAGAATATTTTTGAGAACTGCTGAATTTCTATGGCAAGAATGACATACTGCCCATGCAACAGCTGAAGAAGCAAATGCGGAAGCTTTAAAAATGCTAGATGTATATAGAGATTTCGCAGAAAACTTTTTAGCAATGTCGCCTGTAGTTGGTAGAAAGCCTGCTCATGACAGATTCGCTGGAGCATTGGAAACGTATGCAATCGAACCTATGATGCAAGATTTTAAAGCTTTACAAGCTGGAACCTCGCATTTTCTCGGTCAGAATTTCGGTAAAGCTTTTGATGTGCAATTTACCAATCAAAATAATGAATTAGAATACGTTCGATGAACTTCTCGATGAGTTAGTACTAGATTGATTTGATGATTAATTATGTCACATAGTGATGATAATGGATTAGTTTTGCCTCCATTATTAGCTCCATATCATGTAGTTATTGTACCAATTTTCAAAACTCAGGAAGATTTAGATGATATTATGAATTACTTAAAACCATTAATCGAAAAAATGGACAATGCAAGTCTAAATGCTCACTCTAAATATATAAAAGATTCTATAAAGGTTAAATACAAAATAGATAGCGACACCCAAAAGACTCCAGGATGGAAGTTTAGTGAGTATGAGATGAAATGAATTCCTTTAAGAATTACAGTAGGAAAAAGAGATTTAGAAAGCTGACAAGTAGAAGTATTCAATAGAATTACGGAGAAAAAGACAATGATGAAATTAGATGACTTAGTTGAAGACCTAGAAAACATTCTATTAAAGCAGCAAAAGGATTTGTACGAAAAAAATAAAGCATTTAGAGAGGCTAATACTTATTATGTAGATACATACGATGAATTCAAAGAAAACATAGAAAAATGATTCATTTTTGCTCATTGGGATTGAACAGCCGAAACGGCAGAAAAAATCCAAGAGGAGACAAAAGCAACCATCAGATGTATTCCAAATGAATGATTCGTAAAACAAGATGATAAATGAGTAGATATGATTAGCTGAAAGGAGAGCAAGTGAAGAGTGTTATTCGCAAAAAGTTATTAAAATATAAAAGGCTACACTTGATGTGTGTAGCTTTTTAAAAATTCAAGACCTAATCGTTAGAATAAAAAATTGTTAGGATAAATTTGATTTTTTTGATAAAAACATATATAATAATATAAAGTGTGTTAGAAAATAATGATAGACTTTTATATGTTTGGTACATATCTATGGAAGAATACGATAATATAAAGTGACCTGAGGATATTACTCATGTCCAAGAACGTCCTGATGGTTCATCAGATGGATTGCCTGAAGCAATGGATATAGATTTGGAAGATGGATATAGAGAATGTTCTAATTGGAATTCTGATATTACTCAAAAGTGAGATTTAGAAGATCTATTTCGTAAAACAACTGAACCTACAGCAGAACAATTAGTTGAAGTATTCAATAAAGCAAAAGAAGAACTATTCCCAGGGAAATCTGAACTTACACCAAAAGAGGAAGCTGAAGTATATAAGATGATAAGTAAAAAATGAGAAAATAAGTAGTATTTTTTATACGATTTTTAAATCTACATCATAAAGGATGTGGATTTTTCTTATTCCTTTAAAATCTTCACAAAAATTTGCAAAATTTTAGGTAATGAGTTATAATGGTATAAGTTAGATTTTAATCTATAATATTCATTATGGTGTCACAAAAATACATGGAAGAAAATGGATCTATAAAGGATCATTGATATATGGAATCAAAACACATTTCACGAGATGAATATTTTATGGATATTGCCAGAGTTGTGGGAGAAAAATGTACATGTGACCGTGGAAAATGTGGTTGTGTAATTGTAAAAGATCATTCAGTAATATCATCATGATTTGCAAATGCACCAGAATGATCAGATACGTGTGATAAAGTAGGGCATCAGATGTTTTCAATGATTAATGATAAGTGAGAAAAGGAAGAACATTGCATGAGAAATAATTGTGCAGAGCAGAATGCAATTGCTAGTGCGGCTAGAAAATGAATAGCTTTAGAATGAGCGACTCTTTATGTAACAATGACACCATGTACAACTAGACATTGTGCCCATATGATAGTAGCATGCTGAATAAAAAGAGTAGTTTGTGATAAAAGATATCAACATTGACAAGAAAGTGAAAAAATTTTTAAACATGCCTGAATTGAACTTGTATATTTAAATAAGTATACAGAAAAATACTAAAGCTCAAATTTAAATTCTTGAAATTTTGTAGAAAATCAATATAATGTCAACCTACAAATAAACAGATAGTATAAACAAAACAAAAAAATTAGTAATTATGGAGATTTTTAGTATTGGCGCGGCTTTACGTTCTGAGAGAATAAAGACCGCAAGGAGAATCAATCAATGTGAAAGTTATAAAAAGCTCGCGATTTGTATGGAGAATATTAGCGAGCCAACGGTCCACGGAAACATAATCACTTTTGAGTGTGATGATGATTTCCAGATCGACAAAAACTACACTTCTAAGGGATATGAGAAGGTATTCCCGTACAAAAAACAAGGAAATAGAGTTATTATCAGTGTGCCTGATAGCTACATTCTTTCCAAGCCAATTTTGTACGGACAATAAATTAAAAACTTATCCGCTAAATGATTAACCTTTGCCCCAGTTTTTACTGGGGCTTTTTTCTTGCTTGAAGATAGTTAGCATTTTGTTACACTCAACTTATTATATCAAATAATAAAAATCTGGCTAATGAATTACGAACAATTTAAGCATAAAGATAAATCAATATTTCTTGTAGATATGACCAAAGAATTGGATTATCATTTTTCTGAACTTGTAAAATCAGCTATTGAAAAACAATTAAACATGAGAAAAAAAATCTGAATTATCGTAAATAAAAAGTGATATGCCCCATGAATGATTTGTACAAAATGCGGTCACATTCCATACTGTGAAAGGTGTTCCGTGCCGATTTCATTCCATCAGCAAGCGAATGGAGAATTGATGTGATTATGTCATATCTGCAAAATGCAGTATAATTTTTCTACGACTTGTGAAAAATGCTGAGAAAATACTGTTAAAACATATTGACTATGAACTCAGCAAGTGGCTGAATATATCCAGAATGAATATAAAGCCAAAACCTTGATAGTAGATTCAGATCATGCGAATTCACCAACGAAAGTAAAGAAACTGATTGACCAGCTAAGGGCACAGCAGCCACAAATCGTTATTTGAACTAGTCTTCTCTGTCAGCCAAGTAAAGATTATCCACTCGATATGATTATATTTCTCAATGCAGATTTATGACTGAATATCCCAGATTTCAATGTTTGAGAAAAAAACTTCCATTTATTATACGAATGCTTTTCAAAGTATAATTGTAAAAATTTTATAGTTCAGACTTTTAATCCTATGCAATATTCCATTCGTAATGCATGTAGAATGGATGAGAAGCATTTTCGAGAAGAAGAAAATAGCTTTCGTGAGATGAATAAATATCCGCCATATGCGGATCTGTGCGTGATTTTATACAAAAATGAAATTGAAGAAAAAGTTTTCAATAAAGTAGATCAGCTTTATAAAGAGCTTCTCTATCTCGCACAGAAATATCAGATGAATGATTTGGAGATTTATTCAACGCCACCTTTAATTTATAAAATGTTTGGGAAATATCGTTACAATATAATTTTAAAATGAAAAGAAGTCAGAAATTTTATGGATATTGTATATACAAAACTAAATCTAAATGCGAAGTGATTCAAGATTAATCGGGATGCTGATAGTATTGTATAAAGGTTTTTTTATACTTCTTGGTAGAAAATATTACAAAAGAATTGATATTTAAGGTGATTTTTTTATTCTGTCGGTGACTTATAATCAGAATTTACAAATTTTTTGTAACTAAATGAAAATCTTAAAATCATTGGATACAAGGTTGGATGCAGAAGAATTATTGGAAGCAGTAGATAAGTATGGAGAATGAAATGTAATTTTGATAAAAAGACATCGAATTAAATTAATTTGGCCATTATTATTAATATTCATTTCTATTGTGTTGTTGTGAGTTCTATTGTATGTAATATATTCTCATCTTTTTGATGAACATAAAATAATTTTTCGAATTTTAACAATATTTTATGTATATACGACATTATCTTGGAGTATTTTTGCGATATATTGATTAATGAGAAATATAATATGACAAATAAAAGCACCTAAAAAATATATAGATACAATTATAATAGCTAAACGTAAACAAGTAAAATTTGAGAAATTTTTGAAACGTACTCTTTTAACTTTTTTAGCACATATTTTAGTGTTTTTATTTAATGCTACGGTTCTTTTTATTGTAATTAAAAGTACATGAATGTGAAGTATAGCAGTAACAGTTTGAGGTTTGATATTGGATTTTATATTTATACTGATTGTTAATAGGGTTATGTACCGGATTATGGAATATGAAATGAATTTTGATATATGTACTAGGGATTCTTTTACTGCATATAGTCAAAAGGGATTTTTTAATACAAAAACAATGAATATTTCTACTCCTGCGATTAGAGTGATTCAAGATTCAAAAGAGTGATTAGCATGAGCATTATTACAGTATTGAAATATATTTATACATACTGATGGAGATTTAGATGCTAAATGATGAAAAGTTTTAGAATTACATTATATTCCGGATCCTAAGTGTTTAGCAAAGAAATTAAATTCAATAATTGAAGAGACTAGATGAGTATTATCTTAAAATAAAAAAGCTTTACGCTAGAGGTAAAACTTCGTTGATTTATCAATTTACTCCTGGCCGGAATCGAACCAGCATCTAACCCTTAGGACGGGCCTATTCTATCCATTGAACTACAGGAGCTTAGCGAATACAATATATTAATTTACCACATAAAAAACAAGTTAAAATTCTGAATTATTTTTCTTTCTCATTAATCCCACTAGCACACACGGCTCCACTAGTTCGACATCGTTGTAAATTAAATCATCAGGTTTTTCATGTTACATCTACGCATTCTCAAATGAAATAAAGTCATGGAACGTTTTTACATTCAAAATTATCGTTTAGATTTTTAGTTTTTACTCATCATCAACAGACTTTTGCTTCATCTAATCAACGAACATGTACAATATCAGATGAAATAATATATTCTTTTAGTTTATTCGTGTGAAATCATAAGAAGGCCAAGAGTCTCTTCGTGATTTCTTTGTCTGTAACTTTCATTTTTACCATATATTTCGTTCTAGTAGGCGATTCTCTCATAAATAGTGAAGCATTGAAAACAGCAGGACCAGAAATTCACCAATGTGTAAATAGAATCGGACTACGTTCAGAATAAATTATATTATTTCATTTTATCACACTTAAGTCTCCGATTACAGAAGAGCCAGACAATAAAGAAAAATCTTGGTTAGTTTCAAATCCTACTAGTGCAGGGTAAAATGGTGTTGTTTTGAGTTCGAATTTATTTGCAATATCCAAAGCAACGGCACTCGCTCACAATTTGGGGAAACTTGGTCATCATGTGGCAATTATAAACTTTCTCGTTTTATAAATTCAATCATTCGTTTTTATTTCAAAAGTATTATCCATCTTTTTTGCGGTTAAAAATTCTGAGTTATACTTTATTTCCACTCATTTGTCTGTAACAAGCTGTAATAATCTTTCATGAAAATTTTTTACTTTACCGGATTTTAATAAAACCCTTCCATTGTTTTCTTTTTTGATTTCAATTTTTTCTTTACTTAAAAAATCTAAGAAATTTTTCACTCAAAATTTATCAAAAGCTGATTTTACGAAATCTGGCTCATCTGTTGAATAATCCTTTTTTGGATTTATGTCTAGATTAGTTATATTTCACCTTCATTTAGCAGATAATAATAATTTTTGAGCAGGAGATTCAGATTTCTCCAAAATTAAGATAGATTTTCATCCATTTATTTTATTTACACAAAAAAGTCCTGCTGCTCATGCTCAAAGTATTATCATATCATAAATTTTATTCCCCATAACGCCAAAATCGATAAATTCTTACAATAATTTTATATGAATTCTTTTGAAATATGCAATGGTGTATTTTATCTGATTGACAAAATGTTAATTTATAAATAAAACACATAAAAAGTCTGTTTTTTTTTGACTTTTGAAACATTTCTGAATATAATTACCAGTGAAGACTTTTTATTTATATAAAAACAAAATGTCAGAAAAAGATTTAAACCTGGAATGAAATGTTGATATAGAAGATTTATCTTCTCTTGATTTAGACGGAGAATCTTTGGAAGGTTTTGATGTAGATGATGTATTAGATGGGCCTATTTCATCAGAAAATGATAATAATATTGTTGCTAGTACAGATGATTTAATCTCAGAATCGTCTACACAAAAATCAAATATTATCGATGAAACTACTTTTTTGGAATCTTGAAATAATATTCAGATAAAGAAAAATGTACTAAAAGATGGAGATAATCTATGAAAATATTTAAGACGATTCTATATTTCTTCAGTATTAATATTATTAGGAATCTTAGTTATAGTTGTTCTTTATTTATTCAGCACATATATAAAAGAAAGCAGTAATCCAAGTCCAGATGCGAAAAAACAGGAATATATTAATAAGTACAAAGATAAATATAAGCAAGTGAAAGGTTTGATGTGAAGTAATAATACCTACGAATCTCCAATTGTATGATCTAGGAATGAGGCGGAAAAAGTGAACGAAATTATAAACGCAACAGATATAGATTATATAGAAAAGAAAGATTTACTTTCAAATTATGTATCAGATTTGGTACGTACAACAGAAGATAATGCCATAAAGGCAGAAAATCTAAAACAAGACATAGCTAAACAGTGATTCTTGCCAGAAGAGTTATGAAGTTTACTTTCTGAGGATCAGGCAATAGACACAATACAAAGATCTCTAAATGCACTTGAGGTTATCAAGTTCTCTACAGCAACAAGAGTTTTCTTGTACATGAATAGTGCTCTGTCAACGATTTCGGAAATGATAAGAGTGAGTTGAGCAAACACAGAAAGTCTTCGTAAGCTTTTTGAAGTGCTTAGTTCAAGATGAGAAAAAGATATATCTTCATACGTATATATGTGTTACTTAAATCCATTTGAGGTTAATGCAAATTGTGATGCTATATGAGATCTGGATTTATATTATCAAATAGCAAAAGATAATTCTATCGATATTAGATTATTCAAAAATGCTATGAATGCAATTAGTCAGCTGCTTGAGAAGGCAGATACAACACTATTCTCAATTACATTCAACTGATTTAATGCAGAAGACAAAAATATAAAATTCAACGTTGAAGTCTATACAAACCAAGAAGATGAAAAAGCACTAATGGCTCAAGGAAAGAAAAATCCAAATATATTCATTTTAACAAGTATTATTAATTTACTTAAGCAGTCTAGTTTTATTATTTGAGCAGAAATAAACACAAAAGAAATAAATGTAAACACAAGAACTTTGACTCAATGAGGAATTTCAAGACCGGTGAATTATTCAACTATGGATTTTACGGTTCCAATCCAGAAAAACACAGAAAGAGAAATTTTTGATTATATTGATATAGATAGCATGAAAAAATTATTATCAGATAGATGAATTAGAGAAAAATCTGAAAATATAGATGAAGAAAGTCTAAATATTATCGATGAAGAAATTAATGAAAATTATCAAACGAAAGAAAAATCAGATTTAGAAGAGTCTCCCATAGACATTAATGATGAATCCAGCCAAGATGAAGCTACAGAATTTGAGGCAATAGATTAAAAAATTAAAATTTTATATTTCTATTTATTATTAACATGGCAAATGAAAATCAGGTTATAGTACCATGAACAGATGAGAATAATGAGCAACATAGTATTCTATCCAAAATTAAATGACGATTCCAAAAGTCTTTGAAGATTGGATGATGAGAAAATAATCAACATCACACTACTGCATTTCACCTTACGCATAAAGATTCGATTATTTCTGTATGGGTTGCAGTAGTTGTTATTTGTTGAGCTATCTATTATTGAAAGGTTGTATTTGATGAGTATTCAAATATAAATAGTCGTGCGGACGAATTGAAAAATCTCTCATCTTACAATATTGTTAAACCAAATAATGAAAAATTATCATCATATACAGAATGAGATAGTTTGGATACAATTAATTCCATTATTTCAGTTAACAATAGGATTGATGAAGGTTTATCTGAAAATGAGACATTTAAACAAACACAAAGAAATTATTATGAAGTATTATTACAAAATATATATTTACCGTCATTAAATATATGGAAAGACCCATATACAAAAAATTTCAATATGTCGGTTTTGTGACAAAAATATCTGGAATCAGATAAGTTTCAAGATTTGTACTTGATACAATATTGGAGCGATTTTGCGAAATATGTATGAAATGACGCTGATTATAACACAATAAATCAAATTACCGTATGAGAGAAAACTGTACTAGAGTGAAATTCAGACTATTTTTATATCCCAATTACAATTTCATTTTCTTCCCCAAATAAACGTTCATTCTTGTTATTAGTAAACAAGCTTTCTATGACATCAAATCAAAATAATATAGCATTATTAAACGAGTTTTTCTTTTATTTGTTAAATGCTATTAGGGAAGATAAAAAAGAGTTGATAGATAAGTACATGCAAGAATATTTAAAAGAGTTTTCATCAAGCTCTAGCTGGGAGTTTGCTAATAACCTTTGAGATATGTCGGAAGAAGATCTTTCAAAATATAGAGATAGAGTAATTGGATATAATCTTTATCATTGGATAAATTGATGAGGAATTGGACAAAATATAGGTCAATTAGTAGATGATTCTGTAATAGAAAAAGCTATAAAGAATAGTGCTTTGTGTAGATGAGAATTAGATCAAAAATGTTTGTATAATTTTAGAGAAAAATACAGAAATTTACCATACTTAGCATATAGAATTTGATTAGAAAGCAAATGAAGTAGAACATCAGGATTGTTAGAATTTTTAAAAGATTTACCACCTGCAATAGCAATTACAAGCTTTGGATTCGAAAAATACTCAAATTCTAGTTTCTTGAACAATAAGGAAGAGGAATATGAATGAAGAATCACATTTAATGCATATGGAAGAAATATATTAGATTCGGAACTAGAAGAAGCTAGTTCAATGCTATGAAAATTGTGTTTTTGAAACAATTCGGACCAAAAAATATCTCCAGATACGGCAGCACAATATGTGGATAATGCAATAAGTTTATTATGACAAAATCGTGAATATTCAAATGTATCATCTTTATTGGAATTACAATCATTATTCGCATCTTTACAAGAATCGTATAATGGTATGTCAAATTATGATAAGATGATTAAATTATTTGAAATTCGAAGAATGATGAATGATGCAAATCTATGCAAATAATCATAGTTAATAATACTAAAAATAAGTCTTCTCTATGAAGACTTTTTTACTTGAAAATTTCAAAAATATGGATAATTAGAATAAGTATACATTTATATCAAATTTTAACAATGAAAATATCTGTAGTTTGTGGCTCAAGAGCAAGAGATTTAACGTTATTGTTAAAATTTCTTAAAATGTTAGATTTGCAAATTTTTAAAGATTTTGATGTAAATATAGTTTGTGACAGAAATTTTACAGGAAAAGAAGAATTAGATTTTTTTTCTTTTTTTGAGAAACAGAATTTAGAAATCATAAAACATACAAGTTTTTTTACAAACAATAATAGTGAATTTAATCCAAATCATAGATGATGAGCCAGCTATGTGCGTAATTTTGGGATTAAAAAAGCGAAAGGTGAATTTATTCAATTATTTGATGATGATAATGAAGTTGATTCAAAATTTCTAGAAAATTGCCTAAAAAAACGAGAAGAGCTTACAGAAAAAACTAAGTCTGAGTGTGTGATTTTACCTAGTTTGTATTATAGAGATACTGGTCAAATTCAAAATCAATGATTTTCATACTTTAACTATCGGCAATCTCGCCCAGTTCTCCATTTGTTAAATTGAAAAAGAAAAGCTCAGATACAAATGTTCAGTTGAAACTGAATTTTTAGTAAATCCTCTACCATTGGTAAAGCAAAATATGATGAAAAAATCGCACGAATTAGTGAGGACTTGGACTATACCTTATCTCTACATGAACAATGAATTCAGCTACGAGTATTTTCAGATTTGAAGGTAAGTCACCACGAAAGAGATAAAACTAGGCTTGAGCAAGCTCGAATATGATCGTATTCACAAGCAAAACAGAAATCAAGAAATCGATTTTTATTTACAAAAAAACACTGAAATAAAAAACAGCTTTTTCAATTCTATATATGCTGATTGCCAGGGTGTATACTTCGATTAAGTACAAAAGCAATTTTATTTTGAGGGAAAGATAAATTCAAAATCATAAAATGATTGCTAGCTGGAGTGAAGGAGTGATATAAACTCATACATAAAAAATAAATTTTAAACTAGATTTTCCATTGAATTTTGAATACTTTTATCTATTACTGTTATAGTTAAGCTTTTTTACTTACTATTATAAATAAAATGGCAGAAAGTACATTAAATGTCACAGAACTTAAAGAAAGATTTGTGGATGTGTCTGAAGTTATGCAAGCTGACATTAAAAAATTGGTACAATACCAAATTACGAATAAATCACAAGCAATTTTAAAGAAAATTTATGCAAAAAACGCTGATGCAAAAGTAACTATAGAATATACTATTATAAAAAATAAACAGTGAAAATATGAATCTGATTTTGTGTTTGTTTCAGATTGAGATAAATTTGTTGTAAGTTCTCATCAAGGATTTAAGGTTGCAACAGACCTAATTTCTCATGCATTTGATAAATGGAAAAGACATATTCTTGGATTTTGGGGAAAATTATTCAATAAATAGTACAAAAAATTAAAAAACATTTTATTTTTGTTTAAATTATTATGGCAGAAGCAACTAAAACAATCAGTAGGGAATGATATGAAAAACTAATCGCAGAATTACAGGAACTTAAACAAGATAAACTTCCTGCTGTGTTAGAACAAATAGCAGACGCAAAGGAATTATGAGATCTTTCAGAAAACTTTGATTATAAAAATGCTCTTGAGGAAAAAGACCTTATAAATTCAAGGATTAAGCAGATTGAAGAACTAATTGATGGAGTAGAGATTATAGATTCAGACAAGAAATCAGGAGTAAAAACAGTTTGATTCTGATCAAAAGTTATCGTTCAAATTGAAGATGATGATCCTCATGAAGTAACAATTGTTTGAACATGAGAAGTGAAATATCAACATGGAGAAACTCTTATTTCATTTGATTCTCCAGTCTGACAAGCAATTAGAGGTAAAAAAGCATGAGACACTGCAAAAATGAGATTAAATAATGAAAGAAAAAACGTAAAAATCATTTCAGTTAAATAGTATTTGAAAAAGGCGGATCTTGATTAAAAGATTCGCTTTTTCAATTAAATTTTAAATCTGATTCAGGGCTATGTTATTAGATTTCATATTCCCACGTACATGTGCATGATGTTGAAAAAAATGAGATTATTTATGTCAAGAATGTAAAAAAGAACTTTATGCACATCCAGAAATATGTCCATTTTGTCACCAAAAATCCTCAGATTTTAAAGTTTGTAAATCTTGTTCAGAAAACCAAGTATTAAAATGAATTATTATTTGATTCGCATATAAATGAGTGGCAAAAAAACTAATTCTCAAAGCAAAATTTGCTCATAAAAAGGATGTGATTTCATTTTTAGCACAAAGATTGGCTTTATTAGTGTATACGAACCAACAATTAAAATCAAAATTTGAAAATAATCAGCTTTTTATTTCATATATTCCATCTCATTGGAGGAGACAATACTATGAGAAGTGATACAATCAGTCTGAACTATTGGCAAAATCGCTTGCAAACGAACTTTGAATTCCTATGTTAAAACTGGCTTCCAAAAAGAGCTATACAATTTCTCAATTACATTTGAATCGTGAAGAGAGAAAGAAAAATCTGAAATGAGTATTTCATATTGAAGATTTATCAAAATTACCAAATTGAAGCACGGTTTTGCTTATCGATGACGTGACTACAACGGGTTCGACATTGTCAGAATTAGCGAAGACAATACATAGTGAAAGAAGTGATTTGGATTTTCGATGAGCTGTAATTGCAAGAAATATGTGATAATTTTTAGTTATTGATGCGATAAAAAAATAAGAAGGTGGTGCAATGGTAGCACGCTGGTCTCCGAAGCCGGAAATGCGGGTTCAATCCCCGCCCTTCTTGGTTGAATTTCAGGCAATAAAGCCTGATTTTTTTTGTTTAAAAAAGTGGTCGATTTTTTGCATTATTTGACATTTTGAATATAATTGTAAATGATTTATAGACTAATTTTGAAAAAATGCCTGATGAAAATACAAATCCAGTATGAGTGACTCAAACTTCACAAAATAATCAAACTACAATAAATCCATCTTGAGATGATTTTGTGTTAGATTTTTGAGATGGGAAAGTTGAACAAAATGATAAAATTTCAGAAGTAGAAATTAATGATTTAGAAGAAGAAAAGCAGCAAGAAGAGAGTTGAATAGATGCAGATTTTAATGATAATCTTTTTGATGAAATAGAAGATAAATCAGAACCTAATGATGAAGTTCAAGAAGATAATATTGGGAAAGAGGAATCTAGTGGTGATTTCGACATTTCATTAGATAATAACGAAGAAATAGAAGACAATAACGAAAAAAAGGAAGACAATAACGAAGAAAAGGAAGATAATAACGAAGAAAAGGAAGATAATAACGAAGAAATAGAAGATAATAACGAAGAAAAGGAATACAATAACGAAGAAAAGGAAGATAATGACGAAGAAGTGGAAGACAATGACGAAGAAGCCGGAGACGATGACGAAGAAGTGGAAGACAATGACGAAGAAGCGGGAGACGATGACGAAGTAGAAGACAATGATTATAATATTTCATTGGATGAAAATCCAGATTTAGAAAACGAAATTAATAATGAAGCTTCAAATTTCTCAATAGATGAAAATTCGAAAGATGAAGCGAAAGATCGTACTGATAACGAAATATTTTTATCAGATGATGGTAAAGATTTTTGAGAAGTCACTCAAAATGACGATAACTTAAATTTGAATGAATGAAAATATGCAAATGAAGAAAATCATGATACCTATGTTGATTCAGGAATCTTTAATAATTCTGATGTTAGTGATGAAAGTTTTGGTAATGAAAATTCTGATAATTTTTGAGAAAATGAAAATGATACAAATCAATGAAATGCATCAGATTTGGAAGAGAATTTTACAAACAATGATTTAAATTATACGATGAATATTTCACAAGAACCATTGAATCAACCAGAAATTTGAGATTTATTATGAAATTCTTCTACTGATTTTACAAGGATGGAACCAGAAAATAATACCATAGAGACAGAGAATAATGAATCTTTGGAAGTAAGTCAAGGATTAAACAATATACAAGAAAATGTTGGTTTTGAGGCAGAGAATAATGAAAACAACAACATAGCTGAAGAATCCCAAAATTTAATAGGTAGCGACACAGAAAATCAAAGTTTTACTTTAGATTATAATTATGCAGATTGAAATGGATTAGAAAATGGAAATGATAATTCTAATTCTACTGGAAATGAAATTTCTAATGAAAATATAGAAGAATCTAACAATTCAGAAAACAATGTAGTACCAGAGGAAAATAATATAACTAGTGATACAAATCAAATAGAAAATACAGATCAAACCGCGATTCAACAAATTTCTACTTTGTCATTAGATCAGATTTTAGATACAGAATTAAATAATAATCCGCAATATGCAGATAACTCAAAAGCAGTACCAATCAATGTTTCAGACAATAAATGATTGTTTGGTAATAAAAAATTAATATGAGTTATCGCTTGAGTTGGATTGTTTTTACTAGCAGGATTTGCTGTAATAATTTCTCCATTAGGCTCATCAAACAAAAATTCATGAAATGTAGTAGATACAGGTCAAATTGTAGAAGAATTTGTGGATGATCACCAAGTGGCAGATTTGCCAGAAGATATAGAAGAAGACTCAAATACAGATGAAAGAATAGAAGAAGATTTTCAATGAGATACATCAGTTCATGAAAGCAAAGTAACGATTCAAGATGATTTCCCAGATGTAGATTGGGATGATGAAAGTAGCAGTAGTACATCATATGATGATTATTGGGATTCTGAGTGATGAGATGTGGAACCATATGTTTTTAGTGAAGAAGATAATGAAAATCAAACACAAGAACTTAAAATTTGAGACGTTTTACCGATTATCTCAGATTATAAATCACAAGCAGAAATATATCATACTCAATGAGATGAAATGCAGGATAAGAAACTTATAAAATATTCACTTCAAGCGATGAATCTCTGTGATGATTACCAAGAACAAATCCAAAACGGAGAATCACTAGATGAAGAAAGTTTTTCATCATTTAAATCAAAAATTGATAAAATATTAACCAAAATGGAAGAGTATCTTGGTTGAGATAGTTATACGGAATCTTACGAAAATGATAATTATTACTACGATTTTGAATAATAATAAAAGTTAAAAGATTATTTACACAAAGAGAATTTTAGAACATAGTCATAAAATCAGAATCGATTTTATATTTCATAAAAAATTTGTTGTAAGGATTATTAAATTCCTTACATATTAGAATAAAGTTAATCTTTAATTTTTTTGTCAGTAAAAAGATATGAAGCTTAAAAAGCTGAATTTAAGCGATAAAAAACAATGATATTCTTTTTCCAATACATTGAGCTCTCATTTAGAAAGATTTATAAATTATCTACAATATACCAAAAATGCATCTCCAAAAACGATTGAAAATTATTCACTTTGGGTTAATCGTTTTATTGATTACGTTTGAGATATAGACGCCAGTGAAATTAAGATGATGCATATTCAAGATTTTAGAACATATTTAATTAAACAAGGTCTCAGTCCTAAAACAGTGAATTATCATGCAGTCGGTCTAAGATCATTTTTTAAATTTATGCTTCGTAACGATGTAGAAACTCTTTCTCCAGAAAAAATTGATTTAGCAAAAATACCACCAAGGAGAGTCTCTTATTTATCAGAGCAACAGGTCCAAGATATTTTGGATGCTCCATCCATATTTGAAAAAAATCCATTAAAAATTCTGCGTGATAAAGCGGTTTTAGCTACACTATACGGAACATGACTTCGTGTTACAGAATTAATTACATTAAAAACTAAAGATATAAGGCTCAGTGAAAATCAGTTCTCAGTTATCTGAAAAGGTTCTAAATTACGCTCTGTATTTTTAACTCAAGACGCCAAAGAAAAACTCAAAAAATATATTCTTTCTCGCTCTGATGATTCAGAATTTTTATTCATTTCACTTTCTCCTAATAGTTATGGCCAGCCACTGTCAAGAAATAGTGTAGAAAGTTTAGTTAAAAAATATGCAGAATTAGTCTGAATAACCGAAAAAGTAACACCGCATACATTACGTCATTCATTTGCTACATCACTTTTGCGTAGATGAGCAGATATACGTTCAGTGCAGGCTTTACTCTGACATTCATCAATACAAACTACACAAATTTATACACATGTAGATGATAAATACTTACAAAAAGTCCACGATTTATTAGATAAAAAGCCAGATTTTGATAAAAATATTGATGTGGGCGATGAAAAATTTGCAGATGATTTATTTAATGAATAGATATATTTTAATAATAATAGGTAATAACCAGCATCTAGGTATAAAAAATCTCTTGCAATTCTAATTTATTTTATTACAAATTAATTACCTTTTTCACAAAAAAGGCTAAACAGGGAAAAATATCTCGTCTCCTTGGAGGGGAGATATTTTTTATTTCCATAAAAAAAGGCTAACATTAAAGTCAGCCTTTTAATTATGTATTTAATATATTATTACAAAGAACCTAGAGTGGCTACTTTACCATCCTTATTTAAGAATCCAGCAAATCATCAAACTAAGAAATAATAAACATCATCAATATATCCCACTCTAGCATCTTCAAAATCTCGACGATAATCTTTATTAACATCTTCAGGATTATTTATGAAATTATGCGATAATACTTCTTTAATCAATGCTGTTGAAGTTTTCATGGATAATCCTTTTAATCCAAGGAATGCATCATATTTTTCTTTTCGATTATTCTCACGAGTTCATTCTTCAAGGATTTTTGCGATAACCATTGGCAATACTAATTCCTGTTTATTAGATCTCCATACAAATACTCTAGGATTTTCTAATGCGGGAGTATAACTTGTATCTCATGTAAATTCATATGAAGCGATTACTGAAACTGCTATGTTCTCAGGATTTACTTTAGTTAAACAATCTTCATATAATCTTTGCTCCTCATTACATTTCTTACTATCATTAGCTTTTGTACATGAATCAGTCAATTCTGGATCCACATTCTTTGTAATCAATGAGCTACATTTAGTTTCAGCAGTTTCATGATCTTTATAATCAATTTTGTATAAATCAACCTTTGTATTATCTTGCTTTAATCCACCATATCCATTATCAGTTGTAGAATATCCAAGTCAGATTAAATATTGAACTCCATTTTTAGCATCTGAATATGGATGTAGATATGTAGAATATCCAGGAATCTTTAATTCTCAAATAATCTTTGGTTTACTTATATCTTCCATATCTACTACGAATAGAGGATCGATATTTTGATATGTAACTAAATATAATTTATCTCATATATAGCGTGAAGATTTGAAATTCTCTCCTGGTTCTATATTCAAGAGACTTCATTTTAGTTTCAGATTTTTATCAAGAATGGATAGATGAGTAGCATTTTGATCATACCAAGTAGTAGTCAGAATTCTGAAGTTTCCATTATCATCTTCATCCATTGAATATTGATTTAATGGAGTACCTGGAATAATAGTAGAATCTTGATATTCTACAGATTTTCATAAATTAAATTTATGAACTAATGTATTTTCATTTCTATAATATCGAGATGAATAACATCATCTTAGAGTGCATCTTATAGGATTAGAAAAATATATTGGAGATGGTAGATATAAAGAAGACTGACTCATATGGATTTCGTCTACATTTCCAAATACTAGATTCTGTTTAGGTGTAGCATCTAAATCACTCAAAGAAATCTGAGAAATTAATGTAAAATTAGGATATATTCCAGTCTCTTTCATAGTATTCTCTGATGGTAATAAGTAGAAAATACTATCACAAGGCATAGAAATTACTTTTTTGTTGTAAGTCTTTTTTGAGTCTGAACTCTTTTTGAGAGTAATATCAGTTATTTTTGGTTGCATTTCGTTGAATACAACAGGTTCATCTCTTCGTGCTATATCATACCAGCTTAAATTAACAGAAGAGATGAGATAAAGCTGATCATTAATCATTCTAGCATCCTGGAAATATCCATAAACTTCAGTCAGCTTTTCTAATTTTAGATTTTCTAAATCACTGATATCGTATACAATTACAATACTACGATTTGATCATAAAACAGATTCGGATTTATTTGCATAACGAGTACCTAAAATAACTAATTTATTTCCATTCAAAAATAACTGGATATCATTTAAGCTGTCTGGAATGTTAATTTTCGCTGCGATTTCAGCATCTGATAAATCACTTTGAGTAGGAGTTTTGATTATTGAAATATATCTATTATTGTATTCTGCTTCTGAATAGTAGAAAAGATATTTTCCATTCGATTTTAAAAGTTCTGGCTCATCTACTCAGATTCTTTGAATATTGGTAGTAGAGAAATCTGTAATTTCTCACATGTCAGCTCATTTGATGGCAGAATTGGATTTATAATTCATATTAGATGTTTCTGCTACAGCAACATCTTCTACAGCAAAATCTCTTGCACCATTTGTATATAAAGTAATAGGGGCGTCATACCAGTGCTCAGAACGTTTAGGATTAAGTTTTTTATATGTTTCTAAAAAATCATTCATAACTTTTTCCATAGATTCGCATGAGTTTACTTTCGTAAAAGTAATTTTTTCACTCAAATCCTGAGCTTTCTGAACCATTTCTTGTTCAGATTTTTTATTTAGCTCATCTTCAATTTGTGAATCAATGTTTATAGCTGATACACTAACAAATCATCATAGTGTAACCACTGAAGCAATAGAAAATAAAATGTTTCTGGCTTTCATGTAGATATATTAAAAAAATAAAATTACATATAATGTATATACATATAAACGAATCGTTTGCAAATATTGTGGCAATATTTTACATATTTTTTAAAATCCATCACAAAACTATACTCGCAGTCTCCATTCTAAGCACATTTTCTCATAAATCTATAATTTTAGCTCAATCAAATAATTTCAAATCTTTGGGAGAGAATCATCCCTCAGGTCAAATTACTCCACATAAATCGTTACTTTCAATTTTACTTAAATCTCAAAGGGGAAGTCAGTTCATATTTGCAATTATTACATCTTTTCAATCCACAAAATTCTTCAATTCATTCTCTGATTTCAAAAACTTAATTTCAGGAATTTGAATTCATCGAGATTGTTCTGTAGCTTCACGAGAAATTTTATCTAAACGCTCAGCTTTTTTTTCATTCCGTTGACGAATTATACTGTGCTCACTTACCCAAAAGTAGATATTTTCCACTCAGATTTCAGTCAATTTCTGCACGATTAATTCAGCTTTTTCTCGTTTATTTGGCATTGCAATCAGCATTGAAATATTTTTTTCAGGAAAAGAAAAAGTCTGACTAGAAATGATTTCACCACTCAAGTCTTTATCGGTCCAATCTTGAATAGAAAGTTCATACCTCATTGTTCAATTCTTATCAGAAAATTGGATGCAGATTTTATCTCATTTTTTTATGCGAAGAACTTTACGGAGTTGAGAAAGTAATTCTGGCATAGAAAAAAGTTCTAAATTATTTCATTTTACACGAACTTTATCTGCATCAATATGGAGTAATTGCATATTATTATAATTATGATTTCAATTGCTTTACCAACTCAGCATTAACAGCCTGAGGGTTAGCTTTCCCTTGGGTTTTTTTCATTACTTGTCCAACGAAGAATCATATTACACTTTCTTTTCATCATCTGAATTGTTCAACTATTGATGGATTTGCAGCTAAAACTTCACTTACAATTCCGGCTAATTGACTGTCATCCATAGCTGGAGCATCGAATCATTTCTCTTTGATTACTTCTTGAACTGATTTACCAGACTGCAAAACTACATCAAATACAATCTTTAATTGATTATCAACCAGTTTTTTCTCTTTTTCTACTTGTAAAAATTCCTTAAATAAAGGCTGGAATTTAGACAAGAATCATTCTAAGTTTCAGCAAGATTTCAAGAATGCAGTTTTTTCTTCAAATAATTTTTCAGCATCTGTTCACTGTTTTTTAGCTTCCTCTGAAACAGATTTTAATAATGTTATTTCATCTCATTGAACGAAATCCAAGGCCCATTTCATAGGTCAAACCATCCATTTTGCTACAGTTTTTGGCTCAAATCATTCATTGACCACTGAGAAGAAGAAATCAAATAACGATTTGTCCAGGAGTAGGGCATTGATATATTCTTTATTAAATCAGAATTCTTTACATTTAGTGATATAATCAAAAGGACGATCAATCTGAACCTCATCAAATTCTTTTAAATCATTTTCAGATAATTCCAAAGTAGGCATATCTGGCTCAGGAAAATAACGGTAATCTACAGCATCTTCCTTGCTTCTCATCATATATGAAGTATTTTCATCATCGGCTCGACGACGAGTTTCCTGTGCTACAGATTCTCACTTAGAAATCAAATCCCATTGGCGTTGAGATTCAACTTCGATGGCTCTTTTTATAGCAGAAAAAGTATTGATATTCTTCAGTTCCACTCTAGTTCCAAGTGGATCAGATTCATTTTTACGAATTGAAATATTTACATCCACACGCATCTGTCATTTTTCTAGGTCAGCATCTCCCAAATCGTTCCATTTAGCTAAACGCTGTATTTCTTTTGCAAATTCTACAGCTTCATCAGCACTAGAAAAATCAGGATCAGTAACTATTTCCAAGAGTGGAGTTCATGCACGATTGAAATCTACCAGACTTTTCCCATTTTCATGGATCATTTTAGCAGCATCACATTCCAAATGAGCCTCGTGAATCGTTACAGTTTTTTGATTTTCATAGTTATTCAAGAAGAAAGAAACTTTTCATTCAGTGATAATTGGATGATAGAACTGTGTAATCTGGAACCCCATTGGTAAATCTGGATAGAAGTAGTTTTTTCTATCAAATGATGATTTTTTATTCAAATGTGAATTTAGAGCTTTTGCAAAATGAATAGCTTTCGTGACTACTTCTTGATTCAGAAGTGGTAAAGCTCCAGGTTGTCATGTACAAACCGGACAAACATGGGTATTTGGTTTTGCAGAAAAATCCTGTTCGTTTTTACATTTACAGAATATTTTTGCATTTGAATTTAGTTTTAAGTGAATTTCTAGTCAAATCGTGATTAAATAATCCATAATTTTTGCATTCAAAAAATAATAAAATTCTGAATCTAAAATACTATTCTTGACTACAAAATCAAGGAAAGCTTTTTGTAAATTTTTGCTTGTAAAGGATGTGTTTTTTATTTATAATGAAGTCATTCAGAGGCTGATTTATGAGCCGAAGAATCTATTGAATATTATGCTTTCTGGATTCTTCGCTATGCTCAGAATGACAAGTATTACATTTATTCTACAAACAAATCCATGACTTACAATCCATACGATTTCTATTTCAAGAAGGCCAAGAAAGAATGATACAAAGCCAGAAGTGCATTCAAACTGGAAGAAATTCAGAATAAATTTCATTTAATTGATAAAAACACGAAAACGGTTGTAGATATCGGTTGTGCTCCATGAAGCCGAATGCAATACACAATTTCTCTGCTTCAAAAAATGCATGTGAAAGATTATAAAGTTATCGGATTTGACCTAAAAAGAGTGGATATGCAGCTTCCATGAATGTATGCTTATGCCCAAGATATTACTGAGCAGGACAAGGTGGATGCGATTTTCGCTGAAAATGGAGTTGAGCAGGTGGATTTTATTCAATCAGATATGGCTCCAAACACGATAGGGGATAAAGAAACTGATGCGATCAGGTCAATCTGACTTTTGGAGCAGACTTTATGGGTTTATGATAAATATCTCAAACCTGATGGGAAATTCTGTACCAAAATATTTATGGGACCATGATTTGATGAATATGTTGCGAATCTCAAAAAAAAATATGGATGAAAAAATATCAAAGTTTTTAAGCCTGAAAGCTGCAGAAGAGAGAGTAAAGAAACTTATGTAATCAAAATTTAGTTTACCATTTGCTATCAATAAATGAAAAACATTGCAGTAATTGCATGAGGGGACTCATCAGAGTACGAAGTATCATTACAAAGTGCGAAAAATATTTGTGATGCGTTATCATCAGTAGAAGAATATCGTGTTTTTCTGATTTTATGTAAATGAAAAAATAAATGGATTTATGAAGCTAATGATTGAGCCTCTGTAGAGGTAGATAAGAATGATTTTTCCATCATAATTTGAACTGAAAAAATATTTTTGGATTATGCATATATAACTATCCACTGAACTCCATGAGAGAACTGAGAAATTCAATGATATTTTGATATTCTATGAATTCCATATTCAACATGATGAGTATTGAATACATCAATATGATTCGATAAATATTTTTCAAAAACTGTTGTACAATCCTGTGGTGTATTTACTCCAAAATGAGTTTATATCAAAAAATGAGATGAATTTGATGAGAATAAGATTATATCAGATTTATGATTGCCTTTGTTCGTCAAACCTAATGAATGATGATCTAGCTTCTGAATTTCGAAAGTTAAAGAGAAATCTTTATTAAAACCAGCTATAAATAAGGCATTCTCCGAAATTGATAATATAATTGTAGAAGAAGCTGTGAATTGAAGAGAATTTACCTGTGGATTATATAAAACGAACTGAAAGATAAATGTTCTGCCAATTACAGAGATCATAACCAATCAGGAATTTTTTGACTATGAGGCTAAATACAAGTGAAATTCAAAAGAAATTACACCAGCCGATATCCAAGAAGATTTAAAAAATCTGATAGAAGAAACGTCAATTAGAGCTTATGAGAGATTAAACTGTAGCTGAATAGTTAGGATTGATTATATTTATGATGGATGGAAACTTTATTTCTTAGAGGTGAATCTAACTCCCTGAATGACAAGTGCTAGCTTAGTTCCACAACAAATTAAAGCAGGATGACTATCATTATCCGAAGTGCTGAAAGATATAATTGAATGATAATTTAAATTCTATGTTATATATATGCTACTTATCTGAGATATACACTTAACTTCAAGAATAAAAGATAAACTCTTGAATTCACTCAAATCTTTTATTCAAGAGCATAACGAAGAAAAAAATCTGATTTTTCTTGGCGATTTTGTATATCATTTCAGTTACGATAGAAATGCACTTCTCGAGCTTTATGACTTATTTCTCGAGCTATACACTCAATGAAAAAATCTTTACATTTTGGCATGAAATCACGACCGACTAGGAAATACATTTGTCTTTGAAGAATGAAGAAAAGCCTTTGAAATTTTGTCCATAATGAAAAATTCAGACAACGAAATCTGTTTCATAACCAAGCCATTCGTGAAGGAAATTGAATTAAAAAATATCTGTTTTTTGCCTGCGATGCTGGAGATTGATGAAAAAGATTTTCCATGAATTGATGAACTAAAAGACCAAAAATATGCTGAAGAAATGAAAAGTAAAAACAAAAATCTGACTTTTTCAACTCAGTTAAATTTAGTTGTTGAACGGTTCACCAAAAAATATTCAGATTTAACATTAATTCACCATTATTACGTGGAATGAGTATCATTTCCGTGACAAAAGGCGAAATTCAGTTTTAGAGATAGAGCATTGTCTCAGCATTGGCTAGACCAGGCGAATTTACAAATTATTTCGTGACATTTGCATCAGGCTTTCGCATACAAAAACTACCTTTGCACATGAAGTCTACGAGCTACTTCTCCGCTTGAAATTGATCAGATTAAATATTTTTGGACTTGGAATGATGAAAAATTTACAGCTCACGAAACTGGAATAAATTATTATTTCACGATGGAGAGAAAAACAGGAAATGCTGATTTGTTTACTCAGTCTTTTCAAGCTATTTCAGAAAATGATATTCTCTCGCATCGAAAATCTTTGCAAAATTCAGACAATTTCAGGGATGCTTCGTTCACGGTGGAAGCAAATTATAAGGATAGTTTAGATATGAAAAATGTTTCGCTTTCGTTGACAGTGGAAAAGCTTCAATATGATAATATGGATGAGTTTGTGGAGCCAAAACTCCAGCAATCCCTCCAGAATGTTCAGCTAAAAAAGGATACAAAATCTACAGAGAAGCTATTGGAACAATTAGAAAAACCTGATTTAGCAGGGCAGTTAAGTTTTGGAAATTGGTTAGAATTGCTCAAAAAGTTTCTTAAAAAGCAATATCCAGATGATTATGAAGAGTATGAAAAGTTGTTACAAGAAATGAAAATTTTGTAATTTGACTTTACTTTTGATTTTCAAATAATAAAAGAAAGCAATTTTATTTTATGTGTTTGCATAGATGAAAAAGATTTATGTATTAATATTGTGTTTATTTTGTTTATGTTTAGTTGGATGTTGAAAAACCGAACAAGAAATCTTTGAAATGAAACAATATTGTGCTAGTTTATCAGAAAAGACACTTATGAGCGAACCTTGGACACGTAGTGATATAGATTATGGAGTATTTTATAGTGAATCTAAAAATACCTGTATATGATATTGAGAATATTGGTATATTTCTGATGAGGAGCCTGGTTTTAAAGTTACATATCTTATAATCAAGGATGTACTTTCACAAAAAGATATCTTGAAATGTAATGATAGTCAGGAAGATTATGTTGTTAATTGTTGGGCTAAACGAAAAGACTTGATAGAAAAACTAAGAAAATAGTTTGTTTTTATGATTATCCACCCTTGAAAATAGGTAATAAAGTGGGGATTCTTTCTATTCAATCAATTTCATCAATTCTTCTTTTGCAGTTTCTAACTGATTATCAGTTCCATCTTCTTTATATTTTTCATAATCTCGCTCCACTTCAATATCAGGAGTAATTCATTCTTTATCAATATTCACATCATTTGGAGAGTACCATTTTCAAACGGTATATTTCAAACTTGAACCATCCTTGAAATCTTCTACAGCTTGAATGCTTCATTTTCCGAAAGTCTGCATTCAGATTATAGTTTTTCATTCTTCTTGAAATTTTAGAGCGATAATTTCTCCAGCACTAGCTGTAAGTTGATCCACGAGAATTACGATTGGATAATTTCATAGTTCTCATCTTCACTTTGAAACATGATCGATATCTTCATATGCTTTATATTTACTCTTCACGAGTAGAGTGTCTCTTGGGAAGAAATGTCCGAGCAGTTTTACAGCTTCTTCTAGGTATCCTCCACTATTTCCTCTTAAATCCAAGATAATTCCATCGATTTTTCCAGCTGTTTCTAAAGCATCTCTGACTTCCTCCAAAAGTAGGGCAGTAGTCTTGTTTGAGATAATAGAAACCTCTAAATAAAGCAGATTTTTTCCGTCTTTTTCGATTACTTCAGAAGTTACAGATGGAATACTTACCTCATCTCTCACAATAGGCACCCAGAATCTTGAAGGTTCCTCTCATTTTTTTCATTCTCTTTCAATGAAAAGATTTACTTCAGTTCATTTTTCTCCTCTGATTAATTGAACTACTTCCTGAGCAGTTAAATCTTCTAAAGTCTGATCTTCCACCATATAAATTCTATCCAAAGGTAAAAGTCAGGCTCTTGCGGCAGGAGAATTTTTCAAAACTTCAGATATTACTACATAAATTTCTTGCTTTTCAATTACTGCTCAAATACCAGCAAATCCTGCATCATCTTCAAGTTCATTCATCAATTCGGTATTGTCTTCTTCTTTCAAATAAACTGTATATGGATCATCAATCGCTCCCACATATCCAACCAAAGCTCATTCTACCATGTCAGCTTTTGAGCCACTTAATGTTTCTTCATCATAATATTCACTTTCTAATATTTCATCAATCGCTCAAAATTTTATATATCTAGATTCATATTTTTCAATTAATTTGTTGAAAAGAGCATTCTGTTTCCACACCATCAATCCTCATCAGATTATCATTCAGAAAACTATGAAAAGCAGAGCATCCAAAACATATATTCTATGTGATTTCTTGTTGTTCATCATCCTTAATTCTTCAAATAAAATTACAATACTTAATTATAGTATTCCACCATCAAAATACAATTTCAAAAAATTATCTATTCGTGACATCTTCATAAATCTCCAAAATTTGATTGTTTTTCACAAAAACTACATCCATTCTAATATATTCAATCCAGCTTTCATCTATATTTTGCAAAAAATTTTCCAAAGTCCTCTGTAAAAATCAGATTTTTTTCTCTGTGATATAATTATCTAGTTCATCCATATTATTCACAGTTTTAACCTCAATTACCACTAATTCTCATCATTTTTTCATTAAAAGGTCGATTTCTCATCATCTGATTGTATAATTTCATTTTATCAACTCATATCAATTGCTGAGATAATGTTGTTTGACTAGCTCTTCATTCTTATAACCGATTTCTTTATTGCTTCACATGCCTTTGTTCATAAAAAGTCAAAACAAGATTAAAATAAAAAATAAAACAACAAAAGCAATAAAATATTACATTAAAAATGTCTCAGATTTTTTGCTTTTTAAAAAATTTCGATTATAATTGTAACGTCTTTGTATTATATACCTAGATTTGTAAATGGCAGAAAGTAACGTAGAATCAGTTAATTATAGGGATTTACTCAACAAAGCAATTCTTCAATCTGATATTGTGAAAATTTTTGATTATCTTTTGACTATTTGAGTAGAAGAAGGTGCATCAGATATTCACATTGAGCCTTTTGAAAATTATTGTAGAATCAGAATCAGAATTGACTGAGTATTGGAAGAGTTGGTGCAATATCCAAAGTCTTTTCATGATTCCATTATTTCAAAGTTTAAGATTGAATCTGGACAGATGAGACCCGATGAAAAAAGGTTACCTCAGGATGCCAGAGTTTCTGCTGTTACACAAACAAATAAAGAAATCGATCTGCGTGCCAATACCTTGCCTACAGTTTGGTGAGAAAAATTGGTAATGCGTATTGTGGATAAATCTAAGGAAATCCCACCTCTTTCTTCACTTTGATTAGAGTGATCAAATGGACGTATTATGCAAAAGAATCTAGCATATCCAAACTGAATTATTTTGAATACATGACCTACTGGATCATGAAAAACTACAACACTATATTCAGCTCTTTCTGATATCAACAAAGTTGAGGTAAATATTACAACATTCGAGGACCCAGTCGAAAATAAAATGCTTTGATTAAATCAGGCTCAGGTTAGGTCAGATATTGGATTTACTTTCCTTTCATGACTAAGATCTGCACTGAGACAGGACCCTGATATTATCATGGTGTGAGAGATTCGTGATAGAGAAACTTTGGAAATGGCGATGGAATCTTCCATGACCTGACATCTTGTATTTTCTACAGTGCATACCAATTCGGCTGTAGAAACTATTACCAGAGTGTCAAAAATGGGAGCAGAACCTTATATGATTGCCGGTACATTCAACCTCGTAATTGCACAAAGACTTTGAAGAAAAGTTTGTACAAACTGTGGTCAAAAAGTAAAAATCAGACCAGAGGACGAAGTAAAATTTAGAAATGCAAAAAATTCATTCCGTGTATTTGATAAGGATTTATTAAAAAAGGAGCTTCAATTACGTAACATTTCACAAGAAGAGTGGAATGATTTCTTCGTAAATTGATACGTAATGGAATGATCATGAAAAGATCCAAAAACTTGAGAAGTGTGTCCAGTGTGTAAATGAACATGATATAAATGAAGGCTTTGAATTTATGAGATGATGGATTATACAGATGATATTAAATGAATGTTAATTGATGGGAAATCTGCATTTGAGGTTGGAAAATTTGCGCTCAGTAGATGAATGATTGATTTGGAGAGAGATGGAATATTTAAAGCTATGAAATGAGAGTTTGACCTACACGAGGTATACAGATTTGTTAAACTTCAAGATCTATAATGTTTTACTATTTTACATTAATTAATGTGATTCCTTGAAAACTTACAGAAAAAAATCGACTGAACAATCATTGAGATTAATAAACCAAATTTAGACGCAAAAGCGAATTTTTTTAGGTTGTTAGCAGTATCTCAAAAAGCTGGTCTGTGAGTTCGTGATTCACTAAAATCCCTTCAACAATGAGAAAAAAGTAAGTGAATGTTATTGATTATAAATGATATGATTGATAAATTAACAGAGTGATGATCTTTGGCTGAAGCTATGGAAGCCCAATCATATTTTTTCAATTCTGATGAAATTGAGTTGGTTAGGTCTACAGAAATTACCTGAAATATGGTGCAAACTCTTGAAGAGATTGCAGACAGTTTGGAATCATCACAAGAAGTTAATGCAAAAATAAAAAAAGCATCAATGTATCCAATTATGATGATCGGTTTAACTGTGGTGGCTGTAATCGTGCTTTTGATTAAAGTGTTTCCAACAATTACAGACATGTACTGAGATCCAGAATCTCTTCCATGAATTACGAAGTTTTTCTTATCAGCTTCTGATTATCTTCAGTGAAATCGGTATAAATTATTAATATGATTTATAATAATAGTTGTTGCATATAATGTGATGTATAGTAGATGGTTATTATTTAAAATATGAATTGATACATTATTATTGAAGCTACCTATTGTAAAGAATGTAGTAAAACAATTTTATATGAGTAGATTTACCTCATTACTTGCTCAATTCTATGAGGCATGAGTGAGCCCAATTATCTCATTTAAGTTATTGGCATGAATCTTTGATAACTTCAACTACAAGAGAAAAATGATAGAGGTTAGAAATTCAATCAATGCATGATTTTCAATTTATGATTCATTAGAATGAACAGATTTGTTTGACCCAATCTTAATCCAGATTATTAATGTATGAGAAAATACATGAGCATTACCAACAGTATTGAGTAGGATTTCACCATTTTATGAAAGTTCGCTAAAAAATAATATCGATGCATTAATGGCGACTCTCGAGCCTTTATTGATGTGATTTATTGCATGAATAGTATGAACATTGCTTGGAGCAATTTATCTACCTATGGCAGATATGGTAAATCAGATTTGAACATAAAGAAAATAAAAAAACAAAAAGCTGATCATCCAAGGTCAGCTTTTTCATAAATTTTAATTAAATTTTAGTACATTCACATTCCTCATCACATTCCTGTACCTGCATCTCATCCGTGATTACAGTTACATTTATCTTCAGGTTTATCTACTACTACAGCTTCTGTAGTCAATAACATTGCAGCAGTACTTACAGCGTTTTCAAGTGAAACTCTGATAACTTTTGCAGGATCGATGATTCCAGCTTTTTTCAAGTTAGTAAATTCTCCAGTTCTAGCATCGAATCCATAATCCATATCTTTTGATTCTTTGATTTTTTCTACAACCCAGTCTCATTTGAAACCAGCATTATCAGCAATCTGCTTTAATGGATATTGAATAGCTTGTTGGATAATTTCTACAGCTACTTGCTCTTCCTGGTCTTCCAATTTTAATTCTCAAAGTTTTTTAGAAAGCTGAACTAAAACACTTCCACCTCCAGCGACAATTCCTTCTTCGATAGCGGCTCTAGTTGCATTCAATGCATCCTCAATCTTGAATTTTTTATTCTTCATTTCCATTTCAGTAGCAGCTCACACTTTGATTACAGCTACTCATCCAACTAATTTAGCCAATCTTTCAGCCAATTTCTCTTTATCGTAATCAGATTTTGTGATTCAGATTTGAGCTCTGATTTGATTTGCTCTATCATTGATTTCATCAGTATCTCACTTACCATCAACGATTATTGTTTCATCTTTATTTACGATAACTTTGTCAGCTTTACCAAGCATATCTATAGTTGCATCTTCGAGCTTAATTCCTAATTGATCAGTAATCAATGTAGCTCAAGTTACAGTTGCGATATCTTTCAAGATTTCCTTTTTTCTATCTCCAAATCCAGGAGCTTTTACAGCAACTACATTGAGCATTCCTCTAATTTTATTCAATATTAATGATGCTAGAGCTTCTCATTCTACATCTTCAGCTATCAAAAGCATATCTTTTTTTCCAGTAGCTGCCATAGATTCAAGTAGCTGAATAATCTCTTTCATTGATCAGATTTTTTTGTCAGTTACCAATACATATGGTTTATCGATTACACATTCCATTCTCTGGCTATCACTAACGAAATAAGGAGAAAGATAACCCTGATCAAATTGCATTCCAGTTTTGATTTCTTTACTCAATCCGAGAGTATTTCATTCTTCAACTGTAATAGTTCCATCTTTACCGATTTCTTCAAATACATCAGCAATCAAATCTCCAACTTCTTCATCTTGTGCTGAAATTGTAGCAACTTGTTTAATTTGTTCTCTGCTATCTCCGATTTGCTGAGCAGTATCCTGAATATCAGCTACTAAATTGTCTACAGCTTTATGAAGTCATCTTCCAAGAGCGAAAGGATTGATTCATGAATCGATATATCTGAGACCTTCCTTGGCTATTGCATGAGCCAAAACTACTGTACTTGTAGTTCCATCTCAGGCTTCTTTATTTGTTTTTTCTGCAGCTTCTTTAACCATTTCTGCTCATACATTTTCTACTTTATCTTCTAATTCAATTTCTTTAGCTACACTTACTCCATCGTTTGTGACAGTTGGAGCTCCGAAACCTTTATCCAAAACTACATTTCTTCCTTTTGGTCACATAGTTACTTTAACTACATTTGCGACAGTTTCTACTCATTTTAAGAGTTGTTTTCTTGCATCATCTGCATAATGAATATCTTTTTTCATTTTCTTAATTAATTACTGAAATAAAAATCTGATTTATTTGCTTTCTTTAGCTAACAAAGAATTTTGCTTAATTACCAAATACTTAGTCTTTTCTCCATTTTCTTCATATTCGATTTCATCAGGAGCATACTGTGTGAAATATACGATGTCTCACTCTTTTACATCCATAGCAGATCTGCTACCATCATCCAAAATTCTTCCATCTCCAACAGCAATTACCTCTCATTTTCTAGGTTTTTCTTTGCTATCTGGGAGAATAATTCCAGATTTGGTTGTGTTTTCTTCGTTAATAGGTTTGATCAATACATGATCTTCAATAGGTTGTAATTTCATTTTTGCTTATCTTAATAAAATAAAATATCACTTAATTTATTTACGTGCTATTTTTTTACTCAATTATTTTACAAATGCAAGAGATTTTTTAAAAAGAAAATGTATCGAAAAAAATCTCAAAAAATTTGACAATTCCAATTTTTTATATATTATTATGTGTAAAAATTTTATAATTTAATTAAAATCAAAATGGCTAAAAATCTAAACAAACCAACAGAAAATTTTGAAGATAAAAGTGAGATACAGAAAAATGTGTTATCAGAAAAAAATGTAGAATTTGAATGAGAAAAAGTGAAATTTCCTGAAGTTGAACTTGCTAATATTGATGAGGCAATTAATTATTTAAATGCACAGAGAGATCTTTTAATGAAAAAACACAGAGAAAAAAATGAAAATATTATAAATGAAGTTGATGATATGTTAAAAAAGTGTGTGGATAAATGACTAAAAAAAGAATACTGATGTTCAGATGGGGATATAAAACATTATTATACAGATGTTATTGATTTTTTACGTAGTTATAATTGAGAATTAGCGCCATTAATGAAATCTATAATTGATAAATTTAGAGAGATTTGTTCTCAATATTGTGGATGGGGGTCTTTTTGTGAGGAAATTTCACATAGAGCTGGTGTACCAATAAATAGAATGAAAGATTTAAGTGATGAACAAATTTTGCAGATTGTTAAAAATGATATTGATAATATAGATAAACTTAATAAAGCAACGTGTTGTAATTGAGCTAATGAGGACCTCTGAGTTGCAAGTGTATATCTTTGAGTTATAAAAAATGTAGTCGATGAATATGAAAAAAATTACAATCCTGCAAAATATTTGTAAAATCTATTTTGGGATATAAAAAGCTCCGACCATTTGGCCGGAGTTTTCATTTATTCAAAATAATTCGTATTACTTAATAATCTTATCAATTATTCCATAATCTTTAGCTTCTTCTGCAGTCATCCAATTATTTCTTTCCATATCTGCAAGACATTCATCATATTTTTTACCAGTTCTTTCTGCCATAATTCCAGTCAAAATTTCTTTTACTTTCATCATTTCTTCAGCCTCAATCTTTATGTCAGTAGCTTGACCACTGATTCCACCTCATGAAATCAAAGGCTGATGGATCATTACTTTACTATGAGGAAGTGAAAATCTCTTTCATTTAGTTCCTCCAGCCAAAAGAATTGAACCCATAGAAGCTGCTAATCCTACACAGACTGTAGAAATATCACATTTTACATATTGCATTGTATCGTATAGAGCCAATCCGCTGTAAACTTCTCCACCTGGAGTATTGATATACATTGTGATATCTTTGTCAGGATTTTGTTTTTCCAAAAATAAAATCTGAGCGATAACTGAATTTACCAAATGGTCAGTTACAGGCTCTCCGATAAAGATAATTCTATCCTCTAATAATCTAGAATAAATATCATAAACTCTTTCTCAGCTTTTTGATTTTTCGATAACGCTTGGAATTAATGCCATTTTTTGCAAAATATAAATAAAAACTAAATCTGAATATAAGATTAATATTTCAGAATGCAATAAATATTTTCTTGCAACTAAGCACAAAAACATTATTCATTTTATATTGAGTTTATTTTCAAATCATCATATGAAAAAAGAATCAATAAAATATTGAGGATTTACTATAATTGAATTGTTGACGGTAACAGTAATCCTTGGAATACTTATACCATCTATAATCACGATTTATAGTTTTATGATAAAATCAAATAAAGAATTTAATCTTAGACAGACATCTATTCAGCAGTGATATGAGTTTTTTGAGAAATTAAATATTTTAATGCAGGATTACACGATAGATTATGAGGAATATTTTAATCGTCAGATGGTATGATGTGTAAAAAGCTGATCAACATTGTTAACATGAGATAATTTTAAGTGGAATGTTTGATTGTCCTGATATTGTACAGAATTTACTGCATATTGAAATGAAAATTCAACAGAAAGTAAAAGACAAGATTTTGGAATTATGTCATGAATGTATCATGATATATATAATTGTACATCATTAAATCCGAAAAATATTAGATGACTTCGTAATACTGTACAAGTTTCGGAGTGTTGAAGGTTTTGAAGCAAACAATCTTTTTGACAGTACGCAGCGCTATTTACAGATGTGAAAGAAGCGACATCAGATGATGACGATGAAGAGCTTTGACAAATATTAAACAATAATATTTCTGGAGCGATAGCAGATCCTAATAATATTCAAGAATTATATCTTATTTCACATGACTGAAAAAATCGTCTATTTTTCCGCAGAAAATTAGTTACACAGACATGAAATGTTGCACAATATAAAATCCAAATGCTAAGACTTAGATGATTCGATGCATGACAAAAACACAGTTTTACTGAAATATCAGAATGAAGCTATGACAGGCATATAGATACACGAGCTTGTGATACTTCAATGTGATTTTATTGAAGTGGTGCAAGTATTTGATGAGCATATGAGGAATATAATTTACCAGCAGATGTGGATGATTGTTGGGTAGATTTAACATACTGAAACACAAGTGTACCTACACGAAATTTATCTATTTCACCGTTGAATGATCCAGATTTATATTGGGCAGATTCATCTCATCAGATAAATCCATATATGAAAATATTATTGGTAAATGGTGTTTATTTGCCAACATCAAATTCGGATAGTTCTATAAATAGTTTCAATATCCCAATAGAAACGACAATCAATATGAAGGATTCCTATAAGGAGTAGTTATAAATACATACAATAATATGATAAAATCTAATTTTTTTGTAATTTTTAAAATAAAATTTGTACAAAGTTAGAAATATCAATTTTCCATACGGAAAACTTTATCAAAAAAAGTCTTCAAAAATTTGACAAAATTTTATTTATGAATATAATAAAGTGGTCCACAAGGAAGGGATGCTTTCTACATCCTGGTGTAGTAGTGCATTATTATTACATATCTTGATATGTTCTGGTAATGAGTTACATTATTACATCAGCATGTAGGAAGTAGATATTTAATACAATGTATGGAGTTTACTTCTCTTAGTGATATTTAATCACTGAGCTTTTCAGAGAAATTTATTTCTCATAGAAAAGAGTAAATTTGGTTCTTTACTATTGGTAGTATGAAAGTATTATTCATACTTATCATCACTTGCTTATCTTACGATAGGTAAAGAATAGGAAAATGATAACACATTTTCTTTGATATAAAGGATCAACAAGTTAATCTTTCAAATAAGCTAGAACAGCAAATTTGAAAAGTATTTGAGACTAACCCACGAATCAAATCGTAGGAATATCTCATCTTACAAGTCCCCACATGGAAATGTGCAGAGAGATAACTTGAGAATATTTAAAGGTCAGTTTAGATTTTATCTAAAGAAGAGTTAAATATTCCATTACCACCTAAGTATTAAGGATAGCCTTATACTAGGTGATAATGTATTCATACATTGATAAGTATTTGCTTCCTTTCCTTTTTTCTTGCAATGATGGCAAGATTCCTATATCCTTGTGTTGTAGGACTGTACGGTTATTAAAATATAACCTTAACAACTATTTCATAAGGATATAGGAAGTGGTCTTTATCATTCCTTGGAGCATTCATTTGTTTCAATTGGTATATCGAAATAGCAATATTTCTATATATTGCACCTGATTTTTATCAGATTTATTTTTCTATCTTCGTTTGGTTAATCCATTCGAAGATGTGAAAATTTTATAAATCTGTATGAAGACACAGGGTATTTGGTAGAAAGAAATTTCTGCTAAGTGATTGAAACAGTTCATCAGTTGATGAAAAGAATAGATGCATCTATTCTTTTACTCCATAGTTATGGGTGAATTTTATATCTATCCTAGATAGTGTAAGATCATCTCTAATTCTGAAAGTTTTTGTAAGACTAATCACTTACAAAACTCAATTGATTGAATATATGAGTGTATTGTACTTTAGAAATTGGCTCTAAACAACGCTGTTTAGGTGTCATCACTTGCCTTTCCTACGATAGGTAAAGAATATTATGAAACTAATATTATGTTTCATGATTGATTTCTAAGGTCGACAATATGTCTTTCAGAATTATTTCCATTATGGAATATTCTGGGCAGATTTAGTAAGCACCATTCAATGCCAAAAGTATTGAAAACTTACACTTCAAACATTTGCTTGTCAAAAGTATTTGGGGATATATTGGAAAAAGTAATTTATTGCTTTTTCGTCGGTATTATATCATTTAGACAGGCTCTAATATGGTAATACTGATAATCCATGGAATTGATGCCTCTTCCTTATTTAACATTTGGACACATTGTTCAAGTGTGAGGAAGAGTCAGTCTTATAGATTGGCTCTTTTTCTTTAATTTAGATTTTTTTATTGTTTATTATTAGTTAATTTGTAATATACCTATAATTTAAATATCAAAAGAAAATATGCCACTTTGTATATGAGTCGATTGTGATGAAGTTCTTTCAGAGACATTAGATGAACTATTAAAACTTTCACCACTTAAAGAAAAATGAATTAAAAAATCTGACATAACATCATATGAGATATATGAAGTAGAAAAAGTTTGATTAACCAAAAAAGAAGCAATTCAAGCGTTTTATTCATTTTTTGAATCTCCAGAATATCGAGAAGCTCAACCAGTTTCCTGAGCATATGAAAAGTTATATGAACTAAAAGAAGCATGACATAAATTATATGTGGTGACAGCGAGGAATAAACCTTATGAACAGGAAACTAGGAAACGAGTAGAAACCCATTTTCCATGAATTTTTTCAGATTATTTGTTTATGAATATACATACAGAAAATGAGATCCCAAAATCTCAACTGTGTAAAGATAAATGAATTCAGGTTTTGATAGATGATAGTGCAAGAAATATTCACGACATGAACTGAGTTTGAATGCCATGATTTTTATTAGATAAGCCCTGGAATCAGTGAGTAGAAAACACAGAATTACTACATAGAGTTTATTCTCGAGATGAAATAGATTTATCACGGTTTTTCAAGCTTGATAACTAGAGTAATCTAATCATAAAAATAAATCAAATTTCTCTTGCTTTTTTATAAATTTGTTATACTATAAATTAATATACACATTTTTTATTTCCTGATCATTTATAGAAAAACAAAAATAATACCAGTTATTTACTCTGTAATTTTTATCATCATGGCATTGATAAACAATTCTGCAGAATTAGCTTTGGAATGTTCGCTTGATAAATTATGAGTTGATTACGATTGATATTATAAATGAAAATGTTTTTTCTTGCACAAAAAATGAACAGATAAATATACCTGCATCTGCATTAGGTATTCCAAATTACACGATATAAAATCTGACAAATATACCCACGAGATTTTTCACAAAATCAAAAATACCCAGTTTGACGACGATAAACTGTATTGTTTATTCTCTACTCATGAAAGTGCTCCTGATGTGCCCAGATGTTCACTAATTTTCACATGAAAAGAAATTAAAGAATTATTATCCAAGACTACCAAAAAAGACTGAACAAAATCTGATTATCTCAAGATTTTGATAGACAGGAGACCGTATTGGTCACTAAGTGGAAGAAAAAATTGCTGTGATGTTACATGATATCTATGTGTGAAGAGATTAGAGTGGTTGAAAAGTAATTATTTAGATAAATAATTATAATAACTCACTTGAAACAAACCATGAAAACATTATTTTCATATTCAGAATTTAATTCATTTTTTCTATTTCATGCAAAATATAATATTTTGTTCATATAATCAGGATTTACTTCCATACAAGGCTACAGAGTGAGCAATCTGACGAGATTTGAAACTTGCAGAAGATATTATAGTTCCACAGGGTGAAGTGGTCCTGGCTCCGACATGAATCAAATCAGCTTTGCCATTATGATGGTGAATTAAGGTTTACGCCCGCAGTTCATTACCCATCAAATTCTGACTAATAGTTGCAAATAGTGTGGGAATAATTGATGCAGATTACCGCTGAGAAATTAAAGTAGAACTTACTTCATTAAACGGAGAAAAGAAACTAGAAGCTTGAACCAGGATAGCTCAATTAGAAATTTGTCCATATTTCCAAGAGTGAAAATCTTTTCCAACTCAGACTCCAAAAGTTGAAATGATAGTTGATCCAGATATTTACGAAAATTTTGCGGAGAAATTTCGTAGTGATAGGGGATCGGGAGGATTTGGAAGCACAGCTCACTAATTTAAATAATATATAATAATGGAAGAAGATTTTTTATTAGATAGTTATGATTACGATTTGCCAGAGGAGATGATAGCTCAGGTCCCTGCTCAACCTGCCGAATCTGCTAAACTTCTCGTTTTTTCACAATCAGATTCATCGATTCAGGATTATCATTTTTATGATTTGCCAAATTTGCTTTCTTCAGATGATGTCTTGGTTTGCAATAATACCAAAGTTTTTAAAGCTAGAATTCCGCTCAATCAAACTAAAATAATTAGAAAAAGCTGACAGAGTCGTTACGTTGATGGAGAAATTTTTGTGTATCAATTGCTTCATGATGGTAGATTAGAATGTTTAGTTTCCGATGATAAAAATTTTAAGCCATGAGCTGAAGTTTTTCTCGATGAGGAGAAATGAATTTCACTTACAAGTGATGAATATTCAGAGGATTGAATTATCTTTTCAGTGAAATGAATCTGAATTTTTGATTTTCTTGAAGTCTACGGTCAGATGCCACTTCCACCATACATCCATTACGAAAAAGAAAAGGAAAAGCGATATCAGACGACTTTTGCTCAAGATTTAGGTTCGGCAGCGGCTCCTACTGCATCTCTCCATTTCTCTCAGAAATTACTTTCCGACCTCCGTTCAAAATGAGTGGAGATCAATTTTACGACTTTGCATGTTGGACTTGGAACTTTCAAGCCAGTTTATGAGCAGGATATTAGAAAACATAAAATTCATAGAGAACCGATTATTATTGAAAATTCACTTTTTCAGCAGATTTATGAGCGAAAAAATGGAAAGAAAAATCTGATAGCAGTATGAACGACAATGGTCAGATTGCTTGAAACTTTGCCATATTTACGAGCATCTTTATCTTCCAGTGAAAAAGAATCTATTCTTTCAAACGTTGAAGCTTTCCATTTTCGAGAATCTATTACTTCCGATGTCCAGCCATCCGACTATGAAAAATATGTTCATGATGTTTCACTCCAGTCAAACCGTACCGTATGTGAAACTCAGCTTTTTATTTTTCCTGGATGGAAATTTCGTATTATTGATGAAATGATTACTAATTTTCATCTTCCAAAATCATCGCTTTTGATGCTCGTTTCTGCATTAATGTGAAGAAAAAATGCTTTGCAGTCTTATGAACATGCAAAAAAGAATTGATACAAATTCTATAGTTTTGGAGATGGTATGTGGATCAGAAAATAATACCACATAATGTTTTATAAAAAACGCAACAGTATTTAAAAAAATTGTTGTAAATAGCTTCAGTTTTTTTGCTTTTTTTTGGAAATTGAATATAATAAGTACGTGTTTTATATCACAGCAGAGATGGGCGATTTTGGAATATTCTTACTTAGCTTAATATGTGCATGAGGTTTGATGGGAATCTGACGGTTTTTCCGAAGATTTTTTATTGTACGTAGAATTAAAACACACAGATATGGTCAAAGTAAAAAAATCAGATTTTTGCAAGTTCGTGTACCCAAAAATGCAGTAGCAAGGAGTGCAGATATCGAGGCAAGTGATCATGTTTCTACAATGAAAGATAATATCGCTCTTATGAATCAAGTTTATAAAAATTTTTATGCAATCTCTGATTCAAAGTTATTAAAAAAGAAACTTTGAGATAATTATATTTCCATGGAAATTGTAGTGGAACATGAAGTTATCAAATTTTTTGTATGAGTGCCAGAAGACCATGTTCTAACGATGCAAAAAATGATTGCATCATTTTATCCGTGAGCATTAGTAGAGATTGTTTCCCAGCCAAAACTTCTCGAAGCATGAAAATTTATGGCAGGGGGGGAATTTACCCTTACAAAAGAAAGTGTTTATCCGATTAAAACATATGAAAGCTTTGAAGCAGACCCGATGGATAGTTTGTTATCTGCTTTTTCTCAGGTATGAAAACAAGAAAAAGTCTGTTTTCAAATTCTAGCCGAACCACTATCTGAAAAATGGTTAAAGAAAATGAGAAAACAATGAGAAAAGATTAAAAAGAACGAAAAAATGTGATTCGCTAAATTTATGCATGATTTATTTACTAGTGAAAAGAAAAGAGAGCAGGAAAAAGATAAAGAAAACAAACATAATTTTTCTCAGCAACAGCTTTCAGACTTTGATAAAAAGATGGATGATGAGCTATTCAAAGTAAAAATAAAAGCTATAGCTACATCCACAGAAAGGAATAGACCAAAAAGAATGTTGGATGATTTGAGCAGACTTTGCAATCAATACAATTATTTAGGTCTTAATGCTTTAAAATTTGAAAAAGTTAAAGATAAAGATTTGGATTTGTTTGCTAGAAATTTTGTTTGAAGAATCTTTTATACACAGAAAGATTTTTTAAATAAAATTATTCACCCAGCTAAAAACAATGTTTTGAATATTAAAGAGCTTTCATCATTGATTCATTTTCCACATGGAAGATTTAATCAGAATCCTAGAATTGCTCGACAGAAATTTAAAATTGTTCCAGCTCCAGATGATATCCCATGAGATTGAATTTTGGTTTGATATAATAATTATGGATGAGTACAAAGAGAACTTAGAGTAACAGATGAAGACAGATTTAGACATATCTATATTCTGTGACAAACTGGTACATGAAAATCAACTTTAATGCTTTCACAGGCAATTGATGATATGGATCATTGAAGATGATTCTGTTTTATTGATCCACATGGAGATGCTGTTGAGTTCTTGTTGAAACACTTTCCAAAGGAAAGAATTGATGATTTGATTTATTTTGATCTTTGAAATACTGCATATCCAATTTGATTAAACCCATTAGAAGTTTCTCCCGACGATCCAGACGAACAAGATGTAGTAACAAACGATCTCGTAGAAATGTTTATTCAAATGTATGGTCCTGAAATATTTGGGCCGAGAATTCAAGATTATTTCCGTAATGCATGTTTCCTATTAATGGATCAGCCAGAATGATGAACGATTGTGGATATTATGAGGCTTTTTACAGATGATGCATTTGCAGAAGCAAAAATTAGAAATATTAAAAATCCAGTGGTTGCAGCTTGGTGGAATAAAACGTATAAAAAAATGTGAGATAGAGAAAAAGCAGAAATTATACCATTTATTCAGGCCAAATTTTGACCATTTACAACTGGTATATATGTCAGAAATATTATCTGACAACCAAAGTCTGCATTCAAAATGTACGATGCTATGCAGGAAAATAAAATTATTCTTATGAATTTAGCGAAATGAATCGCAGGAGAAGAAACTTCTAAATTAATTTGAAAAATCATTTCTATGCAGGTTAAACTTTCAGCCTTAAAAAGGGCTAAAATTCCAGAGTCCGAAAGAAGACCATTTTATTTATATGTGGATGAGTTTCAAAATTATGTTTCTCAATCTTTTGAGTCAATTCTTTCAGAAGCCAGAAAATATAGGTTATGACTATGTGTAGCACACCAGTATGTTGATCAATTAAAGCAAGAAGGATTATGATGAAATATGGATCTTTCAAAAACAATATTCGGTAACATAGGTACAATGTTTGTGTTTAAAGTCTGAGCCCCAGATGCAGAATTCTTAGCTAAGGAATTTGAGCCAGAGTTTACTCAGACTGATTTAACAAGTACGGAAAAATTCATGTGAGCTTGTAAAATATCAATTCATAATCAACAATCACGTCCCATGACATTTAAAGCAAAAGTTCCATATTCTATTCCTCCCAAGAACTCTCCAGAAAAAGTACAAATTATTAAAGAAATATCATCTTTAAAATGGTGAAGTAAGAGAGAAATTGTAGATAAGGAAATTTATTTCAGAGTTGGAGTGTAATCATTTATGGATATTTTATAGAAGAGATTAATCCTTTCTAAAAGGGAATGTCTATGATTCTTGGAAGGAGAAATTCAAAAAGAATATAATATTTAATATGATTAATGACTTAATATGATGAAAATAAAAACTACATCAAATAAATTATGATTATTTGTTGCATGTATGTTGGGGATGGTTTTTGCTATAGTTTGAGTAACGGCTCTTTATAAAGGAATTTATTATGGAACCGTGATATGGCCAATAGTTTACGATGGATTTCAATCTTGAGAATTAGAATGACCATTGCCAATTCTGATAATTTGATTTCCGCTGTTAATGTTTGTATTGTTCGTTTTTGTGTTTCTTGGAACTTGATTGTCGGTACTTATTGTGTGTATAAAATGATGGATTAATTTATTTAAAAGACAAAATATAAAAAGGAATAAAGAATGAATGAGAAAAATAGATGCAAAAGTTATCTCATTTAAATTGTGTTGAGAGGTAAATAAAAATGGACAACATACATCATCTATTTACTATTTTACAGCTTCTGATTGATCAGAAAAATATGATAGTGAAGAATTTAATGCTATAGTTACGTGACGATGCTGAGATATAAGAGAAACTCTCGAGCTAATGAAAATTCATTATAGTCCTCAGAATAAGGAAAACACAATTAAAGCCTTGAATGAAAGGTTACAAACAATAGAAATTGGATTGCAAGAAACTAGTTGAATAAAAGAGACTCTCCTTAGGTGAGCCTATGCAGCTACACAACAAGTGAAAGAAAATATAGAAAGCGGAATGGTTTCATATATGGAGTTTAAATGACATAAGCTATTTATTGGGGACAAAGTGGAAGTATATATAGATCCAAATAACCCTAAAAAATATTGGATAGATACAAATTTTTTATATTCTTAATATGTTCAATAATAAATATTGCTAAATCGTCCTTGAATTTAGGGGACGTTTTTTTAATTTATTAGGTATTTAATAGTAGAAAATTAATGCTAGAAAATCAAACAATAATTACAATTGATGAAAATAGTTCAAACCAACGTTTTGATCGTTTTTTACGTAAATATTGCAAAAATTACCCAACTGTAAAATTGACCGATATTTATTCTGCTATTCGTAAGTGAGAGATTACTATAAATTCCAGAAAATCCAAAGAAGAGTATCGTCTCCAAGTTTGAGATCAAATTTCTTTTCCTGCTGATTTATTTGGGAAAAAAGAACAAGTTCAGTGAATCTCTTTCAAGCAAAAACAGATGAAAAAACTGACTAAAGAGGAGATTCTTTCACGAATTTTGTACGAAGATGCTGAATGGGTGGCTTTTAATAAACCTGCATGAGTGGTTGCTCATGAGAGTAATAAACATCGAAAAGATTTGTCGATGAATGATTATCTTGCTTGCTATACCAAAGAATATGAAAGCTTAACTTTTAAGCCGGCATTTGGATATAGATTAGATAAAGATACTTCGTGAGTGCTTATAGCAGCCAAAACGTATGAAGCTTTACAATATTTCAATCAGATTATTCGTGATCGTGAAATAAACAAAGAATACCTTACAATTGTAGTTTGAAAAACTCCTGAACATTTAATCATAAATAAACCACTCGAAAAAAGTTATAATGCACATTTTGATCGTGCGCAAATGAATATAGCAAAATTCTGATGACAAGAATCCAAGACTGAAATATACACAGTGAAAACTTTTTTTCATCATGATTTAGGTCAGCTTTCCTTACTTCGTGTAAAACTTTATACAGGTAGAATGCACCAAATTCGCATTCATGTTGCTAGTGAATGATATCCAGTAGTGGGGGACTTGATTTATTGAAATCCTGCTGTAAATAGAAAATGTAACAAACTCTTGCATATTCAAAGACAATTACTACACTGTTACAGATATAGTTTTTCTGATAGAAATGAAAAACTGATAAAAGTTTGTGCTCCAATGCCAGAAGATTTTCAACTAGTTCTTTGAGCTCAGATGAAACAGGTTTCCAGTCTATTAGAGAAAGAATAAAAGATTTTATTTCTTACAAAAACAAACATGAAAACTTTTCTTTGGACAACTTTGTTCTGGATTGTTGTAGCTATCGCTGGTGTTCTTTGTCTAGGTTTTGGAAATTTAGGAACTCAGGTTTTAGATAATGAATGGTTGGCTTCGGTCATGCCAGAGAATCTTCAGACTAAGGTTTGTGACCCAGTTATTGCAACTGCTATGGAAACTGTTGATTGGTGCGAAAAAGCTCAAGAAGCAGAATGTAGTTTAGTGACTTCAGTGGAAACTTGAGATTTACAATGAATTCAAGATGCTATAAACGATTTAGTGACAAAACAAACATTAATGCAAAGTGAAATCAAGGATGCATTTGCTTCACTTGAAAGGAGAATGTGATGATTAAACGGGGACATGGTTCCAGCTGAAAACTCATTGGAACAACAATTGATACAGCAAAGAGAACAACAGAAAAAAGAATTACAAGCTCAAATAGAAGCATTACAAGCTCAAATGGCAAGTTTATAGTATAGATTTGGTTATATAAAATAAGGAGTCGAAAGACTCCTTTTTTAAGATTTAAAATTATCTTTGTTATCCAATTTTTAAACTACCATTGCTAGATTCAAAAAGCTCCTTCTCAAAATCAGAAAGTAATCATTGATTTATAGTCAGATTTTTTTTTGTTTTTTCATCGCATATTTCTCCAATTAATTTTACGTCATATTTTTCCATTAAATGAGCAACTAAAGAAGTCTGACTATATTCATGAACTAGTTCAAAATTCTTCAAAATTTCTTTTTCTATAATATTACAATTTAAAATTGCATCCTTTGTAGCTCGTGTATAAGCTTGAATTAATCATCCAACTCATAATAAAGTTCAACCAAAATATCTGACAACAATAGCCAAAACATTCAAAAGTTTTTCTCACTCTAACACATTTAAAATTGGTTTTCATGCGGTATTTGTTGGTTCTCAATCGTCATTAGCTTTCGTAGTTTTCGGATCTATCAAAATATTTCCAAACAAGTCTTCATGAACTTGGATTCATAGTCTCCAAGCAGAACAGTGGTGAGTCGCAGAAAAATGCTCTTTTTTGATTCACTCTAATAAAGTTTCGGCATTTTCTTTATCTTCACATGGGAAAATATATGTTAAAAATCTAGATCATTTAATTTTTGGAATTTCATGTTGAAAATCGGTTTCTATTGTGCGATAGGTTAATTTAGGCATTTTAAAATACAATATAAATAATTATTTTCTTCAAAAATCAGCAGGGATTTCTCACCACTCTTCCGTATTTCGTTTTAAAATTTTGTTTTTAATTCAGTTCTCTTTCAGCCAAATTTCTGCATTTTCAACTGCTTTAAAAAGTTCTCCAAAATCAAAATTTCAATCTTTTATTTTCAACTGTGTTTTACATTTTCACTGATTTACTCGAGATATTGCAATTCTAGAATCACTATAAATCACTTTATCTTTTTTATTCTGTAAATATTTTAATCAATGAACAATGGCGAGAAATTCTCAAACATTGTTCGTTCAAATAGCGAATTTTTCATGGAAAATTTCATCTCATGTTTGCAAATCGATTCATCTATATTCCATTTCTCATGGATTCCCAGAACAAGCCGCATCAACAGCTATACTTTTAGCAAAAAACGGAATATCTTCATTTTTCACTTTTTCTCTTTTTGTTACACCTTTGACTTCATAATAGTTTTTCCATCACTCTTGAAACGCAATTTCAGCATCTTTTTTGTTTTCAAAACTTTTATATTTAGCATCTGAAAATCAATTCACGTTTTCTTTGCACTCATCTCGTGAATCAAAAATTCAGATTTTTTTTCATTTTCGAACTACATAAAACTTTTTCTCGTTTTTTCACATTTTCTGACAACTTAATAAATCTGATTTCAATATAGGATTTGTGGCTTTTTATGCAAGGAATTTTTAATTAATTATATAATTTAAAAATATCATTAAAAGGCAAGAGAAAAAGATAATGGAAACATGTTTTTCTAGCAGATTTTTTGACTTTTTGAAATATTTTGAATATAATTAGAGGTGAATTATATTTATTATGTATTTATTATATTCATGAAAAAATTTGTAAGACCACTAATCTCATTAACTATAGTAGTTATTGCAGGTTTTGCATCTTTAGTTTTGGCTCAAGTAATATCCTCCAGAAATTCTACACATAATAAAGTACCGGATTATTACTATGCAAACTATAAATTTAATGATGATTGGGAGGGTATTTTGGATTGGTTTACAAAAGCTAAAGCAAAATATAGTATTGGTCAAGATTTTTCAAGTTCAGAATTCGCTGAACTATCAAGGCATTTTGACAGAGTTTTCCCGTATTTAACAAAGGATTATTCAACAGTTTATGAAAAATGTTCCATATTAGCAAAAAGTTTAGCTAATAATTATTCATACATAAACATGGAAGCTTTAATGTGAAATTCATGTTATAATTCCCTTACACAAGCTATTAATAGAATAAACTCTTCATATACAGTGCAGCCATCAGTAACTTCAAATCCAGCAGGATGAATGGCTCCATTGACTGTGACATTTGATGCTAGAAATAGTTCTGATCCATCTCAAGAGACAATCCCTGAGAATAATTTCTACCGGTATTATAGAGACGAAAAATGAGTAGATACTCCCATTTGAGAAAAACAGGTTTTAAGTTATACATTTAAAGAAGCAGGAAAATTTATAGTACATCTTGTGGTACGTAGCTCAAATGTAGATAAATGAATTTTGGATTGAGAAAGAAATTTAACCATTAATGTAACACCAAAAGCAGCAGATATAGTAGTCTATGCAAATACAAGGAGAATGGTATCAACAACTCCATTAAAAATCTGAATTTCCGAATGAGAAAAATGAGTTGTTTTTGATTGATCATTGACACAACCAAGATGATGAAGAAAAATTCTAAAACATAGATGGACAATTACAAATTCTTCTGCTGGATTTTCATATGATTCCAAAAATATAGACGGAACGCCAAGTTATATAAATGTTCCACTTAATGGAAATTGATTATTTAAAGTAACTCTTACAACCGTAGATAATGAAAATAATACGGTATCAGAAAGTTTTGATCTATATATGTCAGATCCAGTTACTGTAATAAGACAAACTCCAGAGAGTTGAACAACTTCCACTATCTTTAACTTTGACGGAAGTGCATCTTATTCACTAACAAGTAGGTTAAATACTTATATTTGGGAAGTTTTTGATTGAAATTGAGATTCTAACAACGGAAATAAAGTAATGATGGTACAAGGAAAGGAAATGAGATTAAACGAAAATAGGAAATTAAAGCCAGGGAATTATCTAGTTAGACTTACAGTTACAGATGTAGCTTGAAATCAAAACGTTGAGACAAAATACCTAAATCTCGAATCAACAACTCCGACTCCTCAATTTACGGTTACTCCAACTAGTAAACGAACAAATCCATCTGAATTTACACTGGATGCAAGCAATACATCCGATATAGACGTAGATAATTGAGTAGATTCACTAGAATATTCACGAAGTTTCTCCACATCAAATGATAATGTTGAGATACTTTCTACGAAAAATAACAATCAAAGAATAGTTGTCAGATTTGACGAAAAAGGGAAACATACAATAAATCTTACTGTAACAGATCAATATTGAAAATCTGCAACAATTTCTAAGGACATAGATGTAAATTCAACGCTTAGACCAGAGCTTAAACTAATACCATGACCTATTACATGGCAACAAATGCTACAGTTCAAATCAAGTGTTAATAGGGAAGTATGGAATTATTCACGAGATTTTTGAGATGGAACTGTCCCTTTAGAAAGCAAGATTGCAACAGAAACAGAGCATAAATACAGCAAAAAATGAATTTATGCAGTTAGATTAACAGTCACAGATCAAGATGAAGATACCAATACTGTATTAGAAAAAGCTTTTATATGAGAAATTAATCATCCAATTGTAGCATATCAAGTTACAAATAATGAATGATTTCAGATTCAATCAACAGAGTTATGTACAGTCAAAAATGAATCATGAGTTTCTAACGACGAGATGGCATATCCAGTTGATAGATATTCTAAAGTTACTATCAATCCATCGACTTCCGTGAATACAAAATGAACATCAAATTGATTGGAATATGTTTTTGAAAAGGAATCAGTAGCATGAGTAGAAAAAGCACAAATCACCAGTCAACTCACAACAAGTTTTAATGAAACGGGGTGTCATTATGTGGACCTTACTGTAAAAGATTCTAATGTATGAAAGCAAGATAAAACCAGAATATGGTTTTATGTGAAAAATGCACTACCTACAATTGGGAATGTAACAGTTAGTTACCCACAAGCATCGGATAATTATAATTCAAATCCATTCGCATCTGATACTAATTCAACTCAGCCAATATTCGGGTGTTCAGGAACAAGTAATATCACTGTAAGAGTAGCAGCGGAGGATATAAGTGATTCAGATTGAAATGTTTCTAGATTAAGATTTTATTATTATAACACAGATGATCCAAGTAGAATACTAGAATATAAAGAATCATGGTATGAGGTTCCATACGTTTATTTTGTTATACCTAAAAGAGCAGGAGAGTACAAATTTGGAGTTATGGTATATGATAATGATGAGTGAATGGTAGATAGTAACGAGTATTTGGCAAGCAACCCATCTTTATACATACCAGCAGTATGTGAAGATACTAATGTCCCAATAGTAACATTAAGAGTTGATCATAATAATATCCAAGTTTGAGATGAAATAACATATAGTATAGTATCAAAAATATCAACGGAAAATGATGATTTTAAAACAGACAGAACATTTTATTATGATTTTACATGAGATGGAATACGGGATTTAGTTACAAAAAAAGATTCTGTTACTCATACATTTACAGAAGCATATGAAGATTGATTCACGCCTAGAGCCGGAGTAGAATACAGATGAAAATTATGACAAGCAAGATGAGCAACTATTTTTGTAAAAAATGGTATAAGACCAGCTCTTTTGTATAATGCTATCTGAAATGTCGTGATTTTCAGAGATTTAAGTGTGTGAATAATGCAAAGAAGAGAGATATGTTTCGAAAAGTCAGAATGTGAAGCATGAAACGTAAAATTTAGAAGAACCCATATTTCTCCAATAAAGCCAGAAGAGATGACATGAGGTACTAGCACTCCAATTACAGAACATGATTGTTTTATACAGAAATATGATGAATACTGAGCACATAATGTATCTATATACCTAAAAAACAGGTATTGAATTGAGGTGACTACCTGATTTATAGTAAAAACTTCAGCTAACTCAGAGAATTGAAGAATTGCACCTTGAGTAAATATAATCACAATTCCAGAAACAACATTTAACAACACAAATCCAGAAATATTTTTAAACAAAGCGATGAATAATATCGTTGTTATGTATATAAACAATGAAAATGGAGGAACTTGTTATGTAGATAAAGATATTGAATTTGATACTGATCATGACGGAAAGTCAGATAATGATGTCGACTTGGAGTGTAATAAATTAGCTAAGATAGAATATGATCCTAATTATGAAAGTACTGTGTGAAGAATATATTTTACAAATAATGGTAAATTAACTTTTAAAAATTTTTATGTCACATTTGAAGGGATTATTATGGAACTCGATGAAGAAAAGAAAGAAATTTATGATGATATTACGCAATTGTTTAATGGGATTGAAGATATATCGTTAGAAAATACAAATCTTAAAAAATCATTGGATAAATTACGTAAAAATCTTACTAATAGATCTGAAGTTACTTCACTAGTTATGACTATCAATGATCAGATAAATGAATGATGAATAAAAATGGATCAATATCAGAAAGAACTACTAGAATCAATTCTTTCACGCTTGTCTAATGAAGACACGATTGTTTTTGTATGAATAAGTGAATATGAAAAGTATAAGAAAGAAATTCTTGCAATAATACCAGATTCTCAATGAACGCTAAAATCCACTGTAGAAAAAAAATTCGGAAAATTTGAAGAAAATGTAAGTTGATCAAAAGAAGACATGGCAAAAGAATTGGAATCAATACGGGAACTCATAATTAAGGACGGTAAGAAAAATAAATGGATAAATGATGATGAAGGGCTTATTAATCAACGGTTTTGTAATGTGTTTGACTATTTTGACGTTTTAATATATACAAAAAAATGTGAAACTAGCTCTCAAATTGTGGATAATTATGATAAATCTCAACAATCAGATGCTCCTGAAAAATCAGAAAAGAAATGATTTCCTTTACGATTAAAAATAATATTAATAATTTTACTATGATGACTATTAGTTATGTGATGAGTTATAGCATTCTTTTCGATAAAGGCTAGATTAAACAGTTCATCTGAAAATGATGAGGATGAATGATAAATATTAAATATAAGAAATAAATATTTATTAAATAAATAAGTTCTTGAAAAAAGATTTGATTTTTTATTTGATATTGTTACATACAAAAATGAAGCCATAGTAATGGCATTTTATATTCTGATTTCTTATAATAATGGGAATGGATTTGAACAAGGTTATGCTTATTTGAAGAGCAACTAATAACCTACAAGTTAAGACAATTGAAACAACATGAACTCCTGTTGTAAATTTTACTGTAGCAACCAACAGAAAGTACACTAACAAAGAGTGAAACACAATGGAGGATGCAGAGTACCACAGATGTGTTGCTTATGGAAAGTGAGCTGAAGTATTAGGAAAGTACTTAGTGAAAGGTAAAAGAATTTATGTAGAAGGTAGACTTAGAACTAGGAAATGGCAAGACAGCGAAGGTGCAGATAAGTTCTCTACAGAAATAATAGTTGATAGCTTCATTTTTCTTGATTCAAAAGGAGAGTGATCTGAAGAAGATAGTTTTTGAGTAGAAAACAGTGAACCAGAGCCAGCAGGAATGGATGAGGAAATGCCATTCTAAAGTATAAATATTATATAAAGGCTGAGTGTAAAATAAGAATTTAGATTTTTTGTTGCACTCAGTTTTTTTATTTTTTCAACTTGTTTTTTTAGATAATTCTCATATACTTACAAAAATAAGCGAAGTTTTTTGCTTAATCAATTTATAATTTAATTATAAAATATAACAAATATGTCATCTTTTCGAAAAAAACACGCAAAATTTTGGGCTGAAGTTTTTGATTTGTTAGTGTTTTTAATTTTAGTATTTTGAATTGTTTTGTTTGTCAGGTTATATATAGCGACACCATATTCTGTAATTTGATCTAGTATGGTCCCAAGTTTTTATCAAAAAGATCGAATCATAGTTGAAAAATTTACTCAACGTTTTAGTACTTTTGAAAGAGGTGATGTAATAGTATTTGTTGCTCCATGAAAGACTTCTCCGTATATTAAAAGAATTATATGACTGCCAGGAGAGACAGTATTGTTCCAAGATGGAGACGTATATATTTGTTCAGATAATATACCATCATGATCCGCAATACAAGATTCTAAATGAAATAATTGTGAAAAATTGCCAGAACCTTATTTGCCAGATTGATTGAAAACTAATGCAACATGCGGGAAATCAGAATTTAAAGTTGAGTGATGATATTTTGTGATGTGAGATAATAGATGAAGAACAACAGATTCATTATGTTGTTTCTGAATAGAGTGTTATGAATGAGCAAACTATATAGTAAGGGACAAAGATTTGATAGGTAAAGTATTTGTTAGATTATATCCAAATTTTGCAAAATTTTAAACAGATATTTAAATAAATGAAAGGATTTTTATTAAATAGTTTTTCAGTTTTTTATTTTCTTGAAATTATAAAAAGTTTATATATATTGAATGTGGACTAAGTAGTGCGAGATCGGGTATTGTATCAAATTTCCCACTCTGCTCCAGGGAGCCGGTATCATCTTTCCTAGAAAGATGCGAGCTACCCACTTTAACGACCTAGGGGGAGAGATCTATTCGATTACGGCTATTTGGTTCTTTTTTTGACTCACGAATCCTATTATGAAAAAAATAAATGAATCATTCACATGTATTAATTGCAAAAAAGAGATTCCATTAGCATCTAAAACATGTAGGAATCATTGTCCTTATTGCTTTGCATCTTTACATGTAGATTGAGACACTCCATGAGATAGATCATCTACGTGTAAATGAATAATGTATCCAACAGAATATCAATTAAAAAACTCAGATTATAAAATCCTTTTTATTTGTTCAAAATGTGGGAAGAAACATCGAAATAAGAGGGCAGATGATGATGAGATTACAAAATTGCCAGAATTGATTAAATCTTATGAAAAATATTTCTACTAGTTATTATTTTTGTCCAAAATATACAAAATCTTATCCAAAGCATCACTATTAGTTGATCTTGGTGCATTTTTACGAGTATTTTCGTAATAATCTTGTTCGTTTTTTATCTGTTTTTTTATCCATTCAATTTTTTCTTTTGAATAAGTACTTCGAGAAGGAGATCCATTTACTCGGTCAATAAATGAAGTATCTCGCGTTTTACATGTAGATTCTGTATAAGTTCACATCAATTCTCACATTGAGCATAGGCGAATTTGAGCTTCGCATGGAGCATCACTAAATCAATTTGCATGTTTAAATGCTTGTATAAATTGTCAATGTTTTACTTTTTCTCATCGTGGAGCTGTACAATCGGGATATGGCCTACTCGTCTGTTCTATTCATTGACCTTCAGCCCTGATGTTATCAGTTTCTCTATAATCTGTGTATATGTTATTAGGCCTCTCAAAAACAAAATCTCATCAGATTTCATTGTTTTTTACAGTGACAGATCCATCAGAATTTTGCCTAGTACTTCATTTAAATCCGTTATCAGTAGTTTCAGTTGTATTAAGTGAGTTTCGTTGTTCATAAGTATAATTTTTCCTAATTGAACATCACTGTTGTGTATAAGTTCAAGACAGCTTTCATTTCCAACAAAATCTTCTCTCTATATTACAAATATCTGGGGCATTATCTATTTGTTTATAGGCTAATACACTATCACCATGTTTAATTTTATATCACCAAGGAGTCATACAACTTGCATAAGTATTAATAACCGTAATTCCAGAAGAGTTAGAATTTTTGTTGTTTAAATAGTTATTTCAGCTTGTGCCGAAATTATTACTATATGTAACGGTCTTATTGTTATAATCAAAGAATAAGTCATTTCGAGGAGTTAATACCGGTAAAATTCGATTTTTTTCAATAGAAGTGAATGATTTGGCGATGAGTAGGCCATCATCTTCAATGCTATTTACTTCTTCCTCATGATTTCATGTAATGGTAGTATCAACACTAATAGTATCAATTTTATTATTTTCAAGATGCTCACTTCTTTCATCATTTGCTTTAATATCAGTTTCGTCAATGTGAGTATCAATTCTTTCAATAACCAAAGATGAATTATTGCCGGATAAAATTTCTCTTACTGTATATAGATTTTCAGTATCGATATTTTCAGTCTTTCATACAGAGATTATTAAAGTTCCGGAATCCTTAGAGTTTTGTTCGACTCATAAGTCAGATATAATTTCGCTGATAGAAATCTGATTATCTTTTATCTGTCCAGTATTTTGGTTTACAATTTCTTCATTAAGCGACTCTCATTCTTGAGAGTTGACAAAATCGCCTAGAGAAACAGAATCAGTAAATTCTTTTTCTTCTCATTTTAAATTATCAGGTATCTCATCATCAAAAAGGTAATCCCAAGTACTAGGAGCTCAATGGACATGATCATTCATTACATATTCATTTCATTCATAATCATGGAAAACATAAATCATTGTGCTTTTATTTATTGTAGTGGCTTCATCTTTTACTGTATTTGTTGGATGGATATTGAATGCAATAATGCAGCAACAAATCAGAATTACAAAATCTATATAATGCCTAAATCTCATTCAGATTAAATTTTTTTCTTTTTTCTTTTTTATTCTCAATTTATTCATAAATTTTTTTAGCGAGAAATAAAATACAATCTCTGCATAATTATAATCACAAACATTAAAAAATGCAAATTTTTATCGATAATTTTCTCTTGAAATTATTATGATAAAATCCTACAATGAAGTTATATTTATGTATTAAATAATTGTAATGAAACTATTCTCTCGAAAAATCAGATTAAGCTGTATTATATATGCGTTATTCAGTGCATTTTTTTTATGTTTAATGTTATGAAATTTCTCATCTGCATATCAGGAAATTTTGATAGAAAATCGTGGATGACATCCAATCAGAGTAATCAAAGTTGTGCTAGATTGAGAGCACTTTGTAGTTTCATCTGTGGCAAAGGAATGATGAGAGACAATACAGTCTCTTACAAAAAAAGTTTGATGAATATCTTCTATAAATTGAGCATTTTTCTGTCCAAAAGATTATTCAAATTGTGATACAACATTTAGTTATTATGAAAGAATATTTAAATGAGATGGTGCTAGTTATAGTAAATTTTGGCCAGACACAAGTATTAGATGAATATTTGGATTTACAATAGATGGAAGTCCATTATTTGTTCAAAACAAAATCAGCGATGGAGATGTATGATTAGTTAGTAATATAAACTCTGACCGTATACGAGATTTATATTTTTGAATCTCAAATTTTCCTGTACTATTGATAGAATGAGATGATGTAACAGCATGAGCTTCAGCTTATATTGACAGTAAATTGACATGAAAAGGAAACAGAAATTTCATCTGTTCTACCAAGGATGGAAAAACGATATATATGTGATATATTTGAACCATAGGTGTATGGGATATGGCAAAATACTTAAAGGAACAATTCTGATGCTATAATGCATTATTCCTTGATGCTGGAGCTAGTTCAGCCATGGTCTATTCTGGTAAAGTATTATCACAGTGATCTAGAAAATTAATTACAGACGCTTTTGTAGTTGTAGATAGAGATGCGTATTTAGCATTAGAATGAACACCAAGTGAAACATATACTCCTTATGAACCAGATTATGAGATGTCCGATTCAGATCGAAAACAAGTTGAGAAAACAAACAAAGTAATTGATGCTATTTATGCGAAGTATGGGAAATCAAAATATCAAACTAAATTGATTTCGATATTTAGGAATTTTGTAAGTAAAAATACTACATCAGCAAAGAAAAAGGCAATCTATAACAAAGTTTTAATACATTTATTCACAATAGGAGATTTATAAAAAATCCTGAATTGCTCAATTCATTCAGGATTTAATGAGAAAATCTTTTAGTTATTTAGAAGTTTTCTTCACCTTTTTCTCCGTAGTTTTTTTAGGAGTTACATTTGGCTTTCCTCAAAACTCTTTTTTACAATAATGAATCAAATCTTTTAGTGGACGATCAAAGAATCACGAAACAAATAATAATCAAAGAATAAGCAAGACAATTCATCCCAAGAAAAGTCTTAAAGCATAAAGAGCTCGAATCAATAAAATAATACCTACAACCATAGTAATTTTTTCTTCAGTTGTAGATCTAGTCCATCGATTTCAGATGTCCTCAGCGGTGTCTTTTACATCATCAGCAACTCTATCAAATTCAGCAGAAACTTTTTTCATGTTTTTGTCGAAAGAAGATTTTGGCATTGTTTATGTTTATGAAAAAGTAAAACTAATTTCATAGTAGAAATTTATATCAGGTAGTCAAGAGAAAATAATTATATAATTATAAAACATTTATCCTAATATTCCTCATTTTTCAAGTTCTGATACTTTTGAAATATCTAGTCATTCCTTAATTTCAATTCTTTGCTTTCATTTCTCTTGTTTAGATTTAGCTATAACGATTTCAGTTGGATCTATTTTTGTATAATTCGATTGGAATTTTTTTGGTACATCCAAAAAATTATCCTTAATTTTTTTAGCAATAAAAGCTGGCAAATTTAATTCTGAAACATTAAAAAATGCAATCACCATAAAAATTAAAAAAATAATTATAGCAAGAATGACTCAAACTCATTTTGCGCCAGAATTACTAAATGCGGAGAAGGCTCATAAAGCAAAAACAGTTCCAATAGCTAACACAATTAATTGTACAAAACTAATAGAAAATCACATAATAGAAAAAGCCACTCATGCAAAGAATCATTTTTTTATATGTTGCGGAAACATAATTTTCATCGACATTTTATGTAGGAATTAAAGCTCCCCACACCAATTATATTTATTTTTAAAAATTACGCAAATTTTTCAAAGGATTTTTAAGCTCATTCTGGCAGTTTAGTGGCCTTGGCGGACAATGATATTTTAAATTTTACTTTACTAGAGATTATAATAAATATAATTCAATTTATAAACATCCAGAAAGGAATATGATTTATAAAGCTAGTCAAAAATCAGAATGTACTCGAAAGACTTCTTTCCAAATCTCATAGAACTTGAATTCAATTAGCTCTAAGTGCTATATAAGGACCTATAATAAAGCTTAAAACAGTAATAGGAACGAGTATTATAAAATATAATTTTTCAGTAGAGCTATTAGAACCGAAAGAAACCTGAATTCTTCAACCGATATAAATTAACCAAATCAATCATATAAATAACAACAAGACAAAAGTTAATTGTCACGAAGATAAAAAGCTTGCATATTTTGCATATGAAATTCAGATGAAAACAGAATCAGGTGTCTGCATGAGCCGATTAACTCATTGTTGGATCAGATTTCAAAAAGCGTAGCATGTGATTCATGCTAGATAATTTCAGATGATTATTTTTGCCATTTTGTCTATTCACATTAGAACGGCCCAAAAAGTTATGGCAATATATCAAGCAACAATTATATATCAAATCCAATCCATAATACTTCTATAGAAATAAAATATTGATTTATTATTTCCATTTTGTACTATAATTTTTGTTAAATGATATGCAATATTAGTTTTATGTATCGATAAAATTTATATAAAAAATCGAAATCTGTTCTATTTTTAATTAGATAAACATCCCTAAAATAATAATCAAATTTTATTAACATTTTCCAGGATTATGTATAGGTTAAAAATAAAAAAGAATGCATTTACATTAGCCGAAACAATCATAGTTTGTACAATATTTGCAATTATGGTTGTTTGAATTATTCTCTGAATAAATAGAGCTTTTTTATTTATGAACAATACAAGAGTCTTAATTAGAGCCACAAATTTTGCTAGAGAGTGAGTAGAAATGGTTTATAATATTAGAGATACTAATTGGAGAAAATATTCTGGAGAAAAAGATAAACATCGATTGGATGCCTGAACAGGTACAAGTTTGCTAACGTGATGAATATACATTATCAAAGAGTGAATAACGTGAGCAAGTAATGATTCATATGTATATGCAGAGTATTTAACATGAAATGAATTTTTTTATGACGATATGGACGTCTTTTTTGACGAGAACAATAGAAATACAAGAGAAAAAAGTAAAATTTTATTTCCATGAATATATTCATATTATTCTGGAGGGACGATAGCTACATGAAATTTGGAAGATTTGCTATGATGATCAGGAATAGAATTTTATAGATTATTGCGTATATTTGGAGTTTACAAAAAGGATACGACTGATCCCTTGAATGTGACAACTGATTATACCAACTCAGATCCTAAAGAGATGCGTTTTTGTGTAAAGGTATTCTACGAATTTAATGGATGACATCATGCATCAGAACTTTGTAGCATAATGACGAATTTTATGAAATAAAAAATTAAATTGAAATGCAGATTACGGGGATACAGCAGACCACATTAGTTGATTATCCATGAAAAGTAGCAAGTATAGTTTTTACAGCAGGATGCCAGTTTCGCTGTCCATTTTGTTATAATCCACAAGCAGTTCTCCCTGAGTTGATAGCTCGTTATCGTAGTCAACAAATTCCGGAAGAAGCAATTTTCAACTTCCTGAAACAGAGAGTGGGTTTAATAGACTGAGTAAGTATTTGTGGATGAGAACCTACAGTTCAACCAGATTTGTATGATTTTGCTGAGAAAGTTAAAAAGATGTGATTCTGTGTGAAATTAGATACGAACGGTCGTGATTTTGAGATAGTAAAGAAGATGGTAGAAGACTGAATCCTGGACTATGTGGCAGTGGATTTAAAATGACCACTTTCTAATTATGAAAAACGAACTTGAGTTTCAGAATTTTGAGATTTCCTAGAAAATTATAAAGCATTACTTGATTACTTAAAAACTTGAGTAGTAGATTATGAATATCGTTCTACATTAATTAAATGATTCCACGAAAAGGAAGATTTGGAAGAAATGTGAATGTATTTACAGTGAATAAAAGCTCGATATCTACAAAACTATTTACCAGAAGAAACATTGGATCCAAATTTTGTAGGGGAGCCTTTTACGTGAGTAGAGCTTCAAGAATTAAAAAATATTGCTAACAAATATGTTGAATTTTGCTCCGTTAGATGATAGGTATTTTAGTTACTAGTATTCATTTATAGGGAAATTTCACAATAGAGCATTTAATCCATTATTTGCTAATGCTCTCATTTCATCTTCTCCTGGATAGTAATACACAGGAGCAATTTTTTCTACACGTTTTGTAATTTGTTCACATATTCGCTTACTTTTTGCAATTCATCCAGTCAATAATATAGCATCCACATCTCATTCAAGAACTGTCATCATAGATCATATATATTTAGCAACTTGATAACAGAAAGCTTCAATTATAAATTTATGTTTTTCATCTCAAGCAAGAGCCTTAAGCTCAGCTTCATATGCATTATTAGTTCACAAAAATCAGACCATTCATCAATGTCCATTTACTAATTTCATCATTTCTTGTTCCGTGTATTCTCAGCTATAGCACATACGAATTACATCATCTACTGGTAAGGTTCAGCTTCTTTCAGGAGAAAATGGTCATTCTCATCAAAGGGCTTGATTCACATCTACAACCTTTCATTTTTTATGTGCTCAAATAGATACACCTCATCACATATGTACAATAATCAGATTTAAATCTTCATATTTTTTTCATTGTTCTTCTGCAAATTGACGTCAAATGGCTTTCTGATTTAAAGCATGGAAAATAGAAACTCTTTTAAACTTTGGATGTCATGAAACACGAGCAATATCACTTAATTCATCAACAACAACAGGATCTGCAATAAACGCCTTTGCGTGTTCAGATTTTTTTGCAAGATCATTTGCAATTAAAGCTCAAAGATTGCTTGCATGCTGTTTAGTTTTTGGAGAGAGTAAATCATCTATCATAGATCTATTTACTTCATAAACTCCAGATGGAATAGGTTTTAAAAGACCTCATCTTCATACAATTGCATCAAACTCTGCAATTTCATATCATGAATCGCTCAATTTTTTGATAATGATGTCTCTACGAAACGGAAATTGTTCAGTTACAGATTTAAATTCTTTTAACTCTTCAGAAGAATGTTGAATATTTTCTTTAAAAACTTCTTCTTTACCATTGAATACAGAAATTTTTGTAGACGTAGATCAGGGATTGATTACTAGAATAGTTAAGTCTTCCATCGGAAATATATTTATTAGAGTAAAATAGTTTTCATAAAATGAATTTTACTTTTTTCCTTATTTTCTTCAAGATTCTCTTAAAAAAACAGACTTTTGTTGAATTTTTGAGGTGAATAACTATAATTAAAATACACATGGGGGTGAATTTTGGATTTGATGGAAGGATTCCGTGTGTATAGATAGCCACTCCTCGATGATTCCTAGAGGCTAATCATGGATCAAAAAAATAATGCTAATGATAGCGGAAAGTCTCTTCTTGCAAGAGCTGGATTAGTAAAAGCTTACGCTTACTGCTAATTCATTAACCTTCATCTTGACTCCTGCTAGAATGAAGGTCGACCTATAGCAGGAAACTTATAGTTGGATTAACAAAAAGGTAATAAGTTTGACTCTTTTCTTTACCTATCCTGTTAATCTAACTCAAAAAATTTGGATAAAAAGAAGTCTATAGTGGTAGAAGTTTGTATGCATGCCTTTTAGACCGGAGTTCAACTCTCCGCACCTCCAGTTGCAGGATTTGTTTTGTCAGAAAATATCTTTTAAATATAAGCATAAACCAAAAATCAGAAGGCCTTAACACCTTCTAATTTTTTAGTAAATACAAGGTAAATTTACAATTATTTTTAGTGAGAAAAATTACCCAAAAAGATCTTGTTTGGTACTTGGAGTATCAAATAATGCTTTAGGAACAACTTCTTCGTGACCTAGCTTTGCATAATCTCAAATTACTTCTATGTTAGGTTTATTTTTATAATTACTTATATATTTTACAGTTCCTCCACCATTTGTATAGAAAATTTTACCAGGTATTTTTGATTGCATCACGTTTCTATAAACTCAATAAGTTCAATCTAAAATAATAAAATTATTGATAGATCAAGAACTTCATATTAATTTATTCACAGTAGCTCCAGCTCTACTATGTCATATGATAGTTATTTTAGGATTACTACCGGTTAATTTCATTGGAGAAATCATACTTTCAAAATTTTTAATCACTCTATTATATCTAGCGGATTTTTGATTTCAATTTATTTTATCAGCATCTCCTTCAAAAATAAATCGAGCTTTTTTAGAATTTTTATCTGTAATATTTTCTTTAAATTTTTTCTGTTTCATAGTTTCTTCAATTCCACTTCTATCCCCAGGCATATAAATATTACTATCTCAATCCCACTTAACAGGTATTATACCTTTAACTTTACTGCCACTATTTTTATCAGTATAAGAAACCTCAAAAAAATCTTTACCATCGACTTTATCCAAGGATAAATTTGTGGCATTTTTTTCGAAAAATGATTTTAGTTTTTCTGCATTTAAATGTTCTGTCGATGCTTCTTTGTTATCTTTCAATTTTTTGTTCTCTTGTTTTGAATCTGATGTGCTATTTTCTTTACTACTACTATTATCTTTATTTGATGTTGCTTTTAGACTATCTAGTCTTCCTACTTCATTTAATTTTGACTCACTTCATTCTGATTCCTTTTTTAGTCATGATAAATCCGAGGATATTGTAGTATCTACTTCTAATTTGTCTAAAGGTTTTTTAGTATTCTCTATTATCCTACGAAACATCTCAAATATAGTTTTTCGTATATTTGTTCATTTTTCTGGATTATAAGTTTCACTCATGTTTTTTATAAAAAATAAATCACTAATATTATAAGCAGTATTAAAAAAAATGCAAATTTTTTATCAAAAAAGTACTAGAAATAAAAAATTTTAGTTTATGGAAGGTTGTGATATAATTCAAAAATGCTCATTTATGTTATTTCAATTATTACATTACATCCAAAAACAATTAATTTATAATTAATTAAAAAATCAATATAAATTAGATATAAAACAGTCGATTATAGTGTAGTTATAACCTACCGTTTCTCGATTTTAAAAAATCTCTTGACTTTGAATAGCAGATTCATATAAAAAGACCACTGCATCAGTTTGTGTTGAAACTAAGCATGACGCGAAAGTGGCGCAAATGATGAAAGAATGAGGTGCGACATCGCCTGGCAATTACTTGCCTCAAGCAGAGAAAGGCTGAAGCCACAACTATGTCCTCCTCCACTGTGACACCAATACCACGCAATTCGGGATAGTTCCCAAATGGCTCATAAGCCCACTTATGGTTATGTCACACGCAGTAGTGCTATCGTGGCCCTTCAAATCTGCCTGCCACATCGATAGTCTCCAAACGTAGCAATTCAGCTACAGGAGCAGTATGCACACTGCATTCCGTGGCGATCTTCTGCCACACCCCCCTGGATGTCAGGGTTTAGGGAGCTACTTGAATCACAAGAGCTCCCTTTTTTCATTGATTACAAAAAAACCACTCAATAAAACTCAACAAGTGATATTGAAGTAATCATTACATATAAGCTATATTAATCACTAATATCAGTATCGATTATTGCAGCATAGTCATAATCAGGATATTTCTTTTTCATTTCTTTTTTAATTTCCTTTAATATTTTTTCAGGTTCTTCTTCATCAAAATCGAATATAATATCAAATGAAACGGTTTTAGTAGTTTCATCTACATAAAATCCATGAACCTGCAGAATTTTATCATGTTTTTTGATGATATTCATCAATTCATTTTTAATTTTACCATATTCTCAGCCATCATTACTAGCATAGATTCAGATTGTCATAACTATTCATAGTTTATTATACACATCCACGATAATCTCTCTTGTCAATCTATGAATCTCTTTGGCAGTCATGTCGTCTCTCACTTGAATGTGAGCGGTTCAGATGACTTTATTTGGTCCATAACTATGTAAAGCTAAGTCATAAACTCATAAAACTTCATCAAAATTCTGAATTCTTGACCTTAATTTTTGAGTTAATTCTGAGTCAGCTCTGATTCCTATCATTTCGTTAATTGTATCTTTCAATATTTCATATGCTGCTTTGATAATGAAAATGGAAATAATAACTCACAAATATCCCTCTAATCAAATATTAAAGAAAATGCTGATTAATGCGGCGATAAATGTAGATAACGAAAGAACACTATCACTAATTGCATCAGTTCCACTAGCTATCAAACTTCCAGAATTCAGCTTTTTTCATTGATTTTTTACATATCTTCATAGGAATATTTTCACAAATACACCGACAAGCACGACTGATAGAGTTACAATCGTATAATTAGTTTCTTCAGGGTGAATAATCTTTTCAATAGACTCTTTGAATGCAGTAAGTCATGCGATTAGAATGATTACAGCAATAACTACAGATGCAAAATATTCAATTCTTCCATGTCAGTATGGATGTTCTTTGTCGGGCTTTTTTGCTGAGAGTTTAGTTCAGATAATCGTAACAACTGATGAAATTACATCACTCAAATTGTTTACTGCATCCAAAATAATGGCAATAGAATTTGATAAAAATCAGACTATTGCTTTAAAAATTACCAAAACTATATTCGTAATAATTCAGATATAGCTGACTTTAATTATTTGTTTATCTCTGTTCATTATTCTTTATTAAAATCAAAATACATCATTAGAATCCCATTTTTCTTTAACAGATTTAATCTGATTTTTTTCTTGTTCAGATAGATATTTTTGCTTTTTCTTTCAGATTCAATGTTCTCATGATACATTTCATCATAATTCTTGAACTAATGTATACATATCATCCATTAATTCTTTCTGCTCAGAATTGAAATGTGGATGCAAAACTCCGATTCAGATGTGTCCATAAACAGGAATATTATTATTTTCACACCATTTGAATAATTCGTTTATATTTTCATGAAGTTCTGGATCTTCAATCTGTGGATATCATAAATTCACAGTAGCAGGGTAGCAAGCATCTCTTTTTGCCCAGATTTCTTTAATCTCATTTTTGTCCGTAATTTCTCCATCAGTTGAATTTTCATATTCTACGATTACATAATATTTATTTTCTAGTCAAACAGCTTGAGATACTTGTGGATTAATAATTTCTAATGCAGAAAGTTCAGAATTTTTTTTACTTTTTACACTTTCTATAAACATCAAAGCATTATCTAAATTATCAAAATCTTTAAAAGTCAGACTCGTTGATTCAGGTTTCTTTATAAGTTTTAGTTTAGCATTCAAAATAATTCCTAAACTTCATTCAGCTCAGAAAAAATCTTTAGCATCATCAGCATTAAAAGTCTGAATTTTAATTTCTTTATTTTCATCTACAGTCAAAATTTCCATTTCTTCCACCCATTTTTCCATTTTTCAATATTTGATAGCTCTCATTCATGCTCAATTAGTCGCAATCATTCCACCGATTTGGGCAGATGCATGTGATCATAATTGAACAGGGAAATATAAGTCGTATTTATCTAATATTTCATTCAATTCATCAGTAGTTAATCATGGTTCAACCGTTATGCTTGAAGCATTTTGCTCCAAAATTTTATTCAAAGCTGATAAATCAATTACGATAGTGTTCTTACTAGGTAAACAGTTTCCAACTAGGTTAGTTCCTCATGCTCTACAAACTATTTTTTTATTTTCTTTCACGGCATTTTCTACGATTTCAATTACTTCATTTCTATTTTTAGGTAAAAATACTTCAGTTTTTTCATTATTCTCAAAATGTGAAGCATCAGTATTGTAGATTAAGTTATGAAGTGGATCGTTGTATGATTGCATAGTTTATTTGATAATATAAATTAATTTCATTTTAAATAATTAATTTCATCCCATCGTAATTGCTCAATATTATCACAGTCATTATCGAATAAAAATCATTTATTATTGCTTTGCATGCCAAATGCAGAAGTCCAGTCGCACCGAGTTTTTTTGGTTGAATCTAAAGGATATCATTTATTATCTGTATTATATGAATAAAGAGACCAGTCATGAGATCTGTCAAATGCACTAGTTATATAATATTCTTTATAACTTTCATAATTTTGATCATAAGGTAATAGTCAATTTGAGAGAAGAGTAGAGAAATATCCCATACAAGTATTTTCAACAGGACTATAAAATACAGTTACTCATATAGGCTTAGCAGGAGAAGCTATTTGTTTACTCCATTCTTCATATGAATCTGCATATGTTTGGCATTTTAAATCATTTTCAAAAATTTCAGATTCAGACATTGTATTTCCGGTTACTTTGTCTTCACTTTCAACTTTATCTGTGTTGATATTCTCAGTTGATTCTCAACATCAATAAAGAAATAATCCTACTAAAAATAAAGATAATAATCAAAGTTTTTTCATGAATTGAAATGAAAAAATAAAATTTTAACAACAATATAATTTGTCAGGAGCTTTAGTTCATTCCTCAACTTTTCAGAAAGGATTTCTATATTTTTCTATATTCTCAACCATTTCTTGGTTCTCCTTGGAAACGAATCAGCTTTTTACTACTTCTTCTCTGGCTTTAATTGCATCAAATCAGCATTTAATTGGACACACAGCCATACAAGCTTCACATCCGTTACAATACTCAAAAAAATATTTTCAATCAATCTTCACTTTATTATCCACAAATGCATCAATAGAAATATTTTTAGCTCTTGGAGAAGCTATTTCATCTTTCAAAATTTTATATGCAGGACAAACATTTCTACATAATCAGCAATGAGAACATATAGCATTTGGATCTCTAACAACTCTTTCTGCCATTATTTCTCTTTTTTAGCATCTAAAATTATCTCAGAAAATTCTTTCACTTCTACATTTTTGGCATGTTTTCTGAATTGAAAATAACACATTGGACAAGGACTAGTCATGCTTGCTCACTCTGGTATTTCAGACAATACTTGATTACAAATCTTTTCAGATAATTCTGGATTATTATTTACGAGTCAGCCTCCTCATCCACAGCACATTGAATTTTCTCTATTGTGACTTAATTCATTCACTTTATAACCGCATTTATTCAGTATTTCTCTAGGTTCTTCATATATTCCAGAAAGCCTTCCTAAATGGCAAGGATCATGATAAGTTATCTCTTTCAAAACATCTTTATTTTTTAGCTTTTTTTCATTTCTTTTGATAGTCTGAGTGATATGTTCTACTTTGATTCAATGTTCCTCTTCTAGTTTGTATTGATATTTTAGCACATTATAGCAGGCAGGGCAGTTGGTAATTATTAAACCAACAGCATGTTCTTTAAAAATCTGAATATTTTTCTCTTTAATCTTTTCATAAGCATCTTTCATCCCAGCTCTCAAAACAGGGCTCCCACAGCAATATTCTTTGTCAGATAATTTAATAAAATCTATTCAAAGCTCATGTAAAATATCCTCGTAATTTTTTTGAATTTCAGGCAAAAGAGCTTTGGTTAAACAACCAGGATAGTACAAAGTATTTGATCCTAATATTTTATCTAAGAATGATTTGAGAAAACTCATTAGTTTAATTTATTATAAAACTTTAGTTAAGAACAAAACTCATAGAGTAATTAATATAATTCCAGCGACCAATCTCATAATCTTTTTGTTGCTAACTTTATTGATAGCTAAATCTCAATCTTTAGTTTTAAATGCAGATATTCAGTAATATATTCCAAATATTATGATTAATAAAGGTAGGATGAAGAAGAAATTATAAAGTCATAAAGCTGCGAAAATGTTAACTTTATCTCCTACAGCTCATACATAAGCTAAAGGAATTCAGATAGTACAAGGTAATTCTACAAATGTTGAAAGAACTGCTAATACAAATGCACTCATGTAAGTTCATTTTTTAGTAACATATTCTAGAGTTGGTTTAGCCCATTTAGGAATAGCAAGTGAAACTCATTTTCCATATCGGAAGAAATCTTTAATCTCAATTAGTCATAGTATGATAGCTAATCATCAAATTACATATTTTACTATCGATATGTATTCCAAGAAAAAGTCTGTAGAGAATAGTAATTTATGCATTCAGTACATTATCGCAGAATATAGTACGAATGTGGTTACTACAAATATTAATCCTGAATATAATACTTTCTTTCTAGATCCAACTGAAACCAAGTAAGTTAGCAAGAAGATTAAAACTCCAAACATACAAGGATTAATTCAATCGGCGAATCAAAGAGCGATTCCAAATAGAATAGGACCAGCTTTCTTTAATGAAATTTCTTTTCAAAATATTTTAGTAGTTTGATTTTCATCTGTTTCATCAATATTTCACTGTAGATCACATCAGTTTTCATCATCTCAATCACAACTATATTTTTCTTCCAGAACTTCTTCATCACTACATTCTATGACTAAGTTAGTATTTTGTTCATCTTCAATTTCATCTGGTAGACATTCATCGTCACCTTTTTTAGTGGCATACTTTTCTAATAGGTTCACAGTTTTATCATAGTTGGCTCATATAATGTAATCATCTCACATAATCACGACAGGAACACTATTAAATTCTGTTCAGAATTGTTCTCCATAATCTTTCATCATTTCTCTGTTCTCCTTACTATAATACACTTCATATCATACAACTTTGAAATTGTAAGTTTCTTTTAAAGTATCCAAATATCATTCTTCAGCTTTACAGTGAGGACAAGTTTTTCAATAAAACAAAATTAGCTCAGCTGCATTTGAATTTGAATCGGAATCATTATTTTTATTTTCATTCATTTTTGGAATAAAGATAGCCAAACCAATTCAAATAATAGCTATCAGAGCAATCACTATAATCAAAATTAAATTTTTATTTTTCATCTACAAAAATTATCGGATAAATACCAATAATATAAGTTATGATTACAACAAAAAAAATCAACATAAAATCTGTTTAAATAAACAAAAAATGGCTATCTACCAAATAGCCATTTCTTCTATAAGGTTCTACCACACGCACATAATGTTAAAGATTTTTTTTTAAAAAGCAAATTTTTTAATACTTTTTATAAAATGTCAACAATATGACTAGAAATCCATGTTGGAACCATTATTTTTTATTCTTCAAGTTTGCTTAACTGTACCAAATTTTTGTAATAATTTAATTATTTCATCATGTTTATCTTTAATTTCATTTTTTAAAAAAGTGTCAGAATGTCAAATGGCGATATTCAAATTTTTATAATTTTTTAGTATTTCCTCAATATCAGATTCAGATTTTATTTCAGATTTAAATTTTTTTGAGAAAATTTCAAAAAGCTGGTCCATATTGAAGATTTTATGTCAATTTAAGATTAGTTTGTTATTTGGTAAATTGATCATTTTTTAATTTAATTCATAAATTCTATCACTGCTTAAATCATAAGTTTTACATACTCAATTATTTGAATACGGTGCATGAAGAGTCTGAGTTTCATTGTTATATTCTAGATAACTTTTTCCATAAAAATGTCAGATTTCTTCGAAAGATTTTTCTCATGGAATCACAGGTAATCTATATTCAATAGCTTCAACCCAAGTTTTTTTATCTCATATGGCAACTAAAATTTCTCTCATTCAATCTCACTCATTGAAATCTTCAAAATACATTTCCACAAAAAGTCAGTCCAATAATTCATTGTAATCATCTACAATGTTATTCTCGAAATCATAAATGAAATTGTATCATTCATTTCAGTTTAATCATAAAATTTTTGTTCAATTAGGACTATCAGGTCATATGGCAAAATATTCTTCAATTCAATCTCAGTTTAAATCTATCTTTTTCTCTCTTGTTTCGAAATCTCTTTTTAAAGTTATAAAATCTGAATAAATTCAATCATTTATCCCATAAACCATCTGACTTGGAAAATCTGGAGCGATATAATTTGGATCTAATTTACATCATGTGTATATATATTCATTTACTGTGTATCTATAGAAACTTCATGGATTTTTTGAAATATGATAAGTCAGATTACACTCATTTTCTTCATAATTTTCTCAATCTTCCAATGCGTCATCTAGATATCTAGCTTTTACTTCAATATCTTTTTCAGAGGCTTGATTTATACTATCTATTTCAAATCTTGTCGCTCTTCATTTATTTCAAATTAAATCTGAACCGTAATAAAGATATGTGAAAAGCAAATATTTATCTCCACTCAAAATCATTCAGTCTTGTGTGATTTTTGTTCAATCTTTTAAAGTATCTCAAACAATATCATTCAAAATCTGATCGATATCAGACTTTTTATACGCAACTTTTACTTCTTCATCTACAGGAAAAACTCAATCATGGATATCTCAATCATTTGGAATAAATGAATCTTGTAAAATAGGGTAGTATGGATTTTCTGAGGCTTCTTCTGGATTTTCGTATTTATCCATGTAGTTGTTATTTAAAATATTGAAAATGAAAGTTCATTTTTGTTCATCAGTACTGAGTGGCTTATTCCAAGTATCTGGTGAATCATTTTCTAAGTCAATCATTCATTCCAAAAGGTATGATAATTTGGTATATTCATTTTCCGATAATTTAACTTCTTGAGAGTAGTTTATTTCTTCATCAATGACTACGGGTAAAGTAGGAGAGCAACCTCACAAAGTTAAACAAACTAAACTCAAAAGAAAAACCTGACTTTTAAATTTCATTATAATCCATTGCTAAAATGTTAAAACTTAAGCTCTCCAAAAACTTTTCATAAATTTTCATGAAATAATATATCTGCAAATCTATCCTGAGATGTAGTATCCCTATTTATGATAACTATCTTATTTCAGCCATAATATTGTATCAAAGTATTTGCAGGATAGACAGTCAAGGAAGTTCATCAAATGATGAAAAGGTCAGAATTTCTGAGAGCTATAACGGCATCCATCCAAGCTTTTTGTGGTAGTTGTTCTTCATAAAAAGTTACATCTGGTCTAAGCATTCATCCACAGTCACAGTAAGGAATATCTCATTTGAATGTGAACAAGATATCTGGATCAAATTCTTTTCCACATTCATCACAGTAAACTATTTGAGTTGTTCAATGAATTTCTAAAACGTTTTTACTTCATGCTTTTTGATGCAGTCAATCAATATTTTGAGTGATTACTGCAGAAAGTTTTCAAACTTTTTCAAGCTGAGCTAATTTTTTATGAGTAATATTTGGTTTCACTCATCTGCAGTCCATTTTTTGCCTGTAATATTCAAAAAATACTTTCGGTTCATTATATAGACAAGAATGGCTTAATAAATATTCAGGTTGATATTTTTCAAACTGAACATCATGCTGATTATATAATCAATCTTTACTCCTAAAATCTGGTACTCAGCTTTCAGTGGAAACTCCCGCTCATCAGAAAAATACGATATGATTAGATTGATCTATCAAATCTTGAAATTGTTTAATCCTATCTTGAAAATCTGAATCTATCATGATATTACTATTTTTCATTGAAATATTCCATAGCTTTTTCATCAAAACTTTTTCTATTTACATCGTTATAATCAGTAAAATGTTCCCAATAATCTCTTTCTTGCCAAACGGCAAAGGCTTTATTAGAGAAAATAGCTTTTACAGCATCATCTAATTCGGTTCAATCTCTTTCTGGGTCATAATCTTCTATCAAAAAATCAGCATCAAGCATTTCAGCGTCTTGTACATTTACCAAAGAGAATCATTTATCGGATTGATGAATTTCCATAGCTATAGGTGCTATTCTATAACATGTATTTCTCAAAGTTCAATCATTTTCAGGTTCAAATCACATAACTTCATCTACTCAATAATACATCAAATTTCATTGTTTACTTACTCATGTTCATAACAAAGCGAAATTAGCAAATGTTGTTCATTCATCACAAGGTAAAGCTTGAGCAGCTAAATCCAGTAACTCATCATTAGTCGGTGGTAGAACAACAGAATCTTCATCAGTTTTAGAACCACAACCGAAAAGATTAAGGCAAATAATAGATAAAATTCAGATTAAAAATAATTTTTTCATGAGAGCATGTAAATAGATAAAACACATTATCATTAACCAAAAATCTTATTTTTACAAGTGAAAATAAAAAAAGGCCTCCATTTGGAGACCTACATTTTTTTGAAAATCAAATTTTAGTAAGCGAATTGATAATTTATAGTCTCATTTCCATTTTCAACGCTCGCAGCAACGAAATCTAATGTTTCAGGATTTACAATATATAATACTTGTAACTCTGTACCATCCTGTAATACAACTTTTGTAAGAGTATAAATCATTCCATCTTCGATTCCAGAACTAACAACTTCTCTTGAAGCCATAGTTGCATGTTCAGGAATTAATAATGTGTGAGATAGGCCTTCAGGATAAGTAGATTCTCAACTTCAAGTTTCTCCTGTCTCCATATTATAAGTTGTATAAGTATATGATTTAGGGAAATGTGTTTCAGCAAGTTCATCTAGCTCTTCAGTAGTTAAAGATGTTTTTGCTCATTCAGGTAGAACGTAGTCTTCTTCATCAACGGTATTGTAAATGATTTCTCATTTCTTACATTCATCTCTATAAAAAGACCATTCTTCACAATAAGTTCCATCATCAAATATACAAAGTCATTCTCATTCTTGTAATAATAGCGTTCCACCATTTTCTTCACAGTAAGTAGATGCTGGATTTGCAGTTTCTGTCCCAGATTTATTACAACCAGCTAGAGTTAAACATCATATTGCTAATAAAGCAATGAGTCCAAGAGTTTTAGTTTTCATATTCCCAAATATTTATAATAAATAAAAAATAACAATTCTGATATAAATAAATAATTTTGTTTTTCAAGGCAATAATATAGATAATTATCGTTATGCAGATAATAAAAAAGCGTCTCTGAAACAAAGACGCTTTAAGGATTTGTTTGTCTAGTCTACAGCGAGAGAGAACATTTCAATCAACTGGGGAAAACCTTGTTGGTTTTACTTGGGTCATTATACAGTTTGGATGACACTTAATAGTCCAGTTTTTGCCATTAGAACTAAGTCCAAATGCAACAGGGTCATGCTCAAGAACAATTATACTTGAACATACAATTTTAACTTCTCCACTATTAACAGTGCATTTTCCCTCAAAATCTACACACAGGACCACGAGCAAACGTGTAGCATTATTGTTAATGTTACGTGCACAAAAACAAAGAATTTTTCTCATAAAAAATGAATTTAGATGTTTATATTTGTTATTTATAACTAATAAAAATAATAAATATTTGTCCATAAAAGTCAATTGTTTCTAGTAAAGACATTACAGTGAAATTAGTAATACATTTCTTGTTTTTTTAATGCTAAAAAATATGTTTATCAAACTTTAATAATCTTATATAAAATGAAAAATAATTGACCAACAAAATGAAAAAATGTAGAATTACACAGTTCTCTAAAACTTATCCTAACTGTAATATTTGTAGTAGCATTATTAGTTAGCAATGTAATTACATGAAGACAAATTGCATTACCATTTTGAATCACAATGACAGGAGCAATTATTATTTTTCCAATAACTTACATTTTATCAGATGTTTTTAGTGAAGTTTATTGATATAGACGAAGTAGAATTACTTGTTATATGTGATTCGCTTGTAATTTGGTAATGTCATTACTATTTATAGCAGTTATAAATATGAAAGCGCCGGAATACTTTACAAATGCTGAAGCTTATTCTACGGTTTTATGAAATACATGGAGAGTTCTTTGTGCGAGTTTATTAGCATACGTGATTTGAGATTTTGTAAATGATAAATTGTTTCAAAAAATGAAATTAAAACATCCAAATGATAATAAATGATTTGGATGGAGGGCTATATTGTCTAGTTTAGCATGAGAGACAGTAGATACTTGAATATTTATTCCACTCGCTTTTATAGGTACAATGCCAAATAATACTTTACTCATCATGATAATTACGCAAATAATATTAAAGGTAGCATATGAAATAATTATTTTACCTATTACAATATTTGTTACAAAAAAAACACAGCAACATGAAAATCTTTTAAGATACGAAAAATAATTTAATAATTCTGCTCTCTCAGCATAGCTTCAGGTCGATTTGTGTAAGAAATCTTTTGATCTAGATTCTTTATTTCTATTATATCTTCCTCGTCCAAAGCAAAATCAAAAATCTCAAAATTTTCTTTCATCCTTTCCATGTGTGATGTTTTTGGAATAACTACCACATTATTTTGAATAAAAAATCTGAGCATAACTTGAGCAACGGTTTTATTATATTTTTTAGCAATCTTTACCAAAACTTTATTTTCAAATAATTCAAATTTTCACGCTCACAAAGGACTCCATGATTCATGAATACAATCATAATTTTCCAAGAAATCATGCATTTTCCATTGTTGCCACATAACGTGAGTTTCAACCTGATTTACAACAGGTTTTATTTCGCAGTTGTCATAAATCTCCAAAAACTGTTCTTCATTAAAATTTGATAGTCAAATAGCTCTACATTTTCATCGTTTATAAGCCGTTTCTAGTGCTTTATAGATACTTACATTATCTCATTTTGGTCGATGAATCAATACCAAATCGAAGTAATCATATCAGAATTTTTGTAATGATATGTCTATTCACCTCAAAGTATTTTCATATCATTTAGTTATCAATTTCGTAGTTACAAAAAACTCTCTTCTATCTATTCATGATGCCTTTATTGCTTGTCAAACTCATCTTTCATTTTCGTAGTATTGAGCAGTGTCTATATGTCTATATCAAGTTTTGATCGCATTCAAAACTGTATCTTTAGTTTCATTAGGAAAAATTTTATAAACTCAAAATCAGAGTATTGGAACCTGAATTCAGTTGTTAAGATTGATATATTGCATGAATATTTATTGTAATCAAAATTTTTTCCTAAGATAATTTGCCAACTCTTCATATTTTTTCTGTTCTGCATATCAAGCAAATTTCCATGAATAACTAAGCATATCTACTACACTTTGATAAACTTTTTTGGCTTGTTCTGGTTCTAATTTTCTAGCATCAGGGTAACTATTTCTTAATTTTTTGGCATAATCAGCACTTATATCCTGATACTTTGATGGTAGATCTCCCCAAGTGGAAGTAAGTACAGCAATTACAGCATTTACTGCTTTCAGAGTCCTGATTTTGTTAATTTCTTCTTTATTACTAAGTCTATCATAATTTTTATTAGCTTTCGTTTTACTATAATCTTTGGTAAATAAACTTAATTTTCACACTCATTTGAAATGTTCTTTCCAATATTTATCAATTTTACTTATTTGAACTTTTTTTCATGAGGCTCCTATCATCTCATTATTTCACATATAGAAAGCTACATGAGTAATCTCATTTTTTGATTCATAAGTATTTTTGTAGAAAAGCAAATCTCAGACTTCAGCTTTTGACAAATCTGTGTGCATATTTCATGTGGATGAAAATTGTTCTCATTGCATTGCGGAATTTCTTTCTACGGTAATTCAGACGTTTTGTAAGATAACTTGTACAAATCTACTGCAATCAGTGGGATCTCATGGCAAGTCTCCATTTCATCCAAATTGATAAGGACTATCTAAAAAAAGTTTTGCAATTTTGATTATTAAATCGCGATCTTCCGCAGTTATTTTTGTAGCCATATTTAATTATTTAAATTTTAAAACCATCATAAAACTATCAGTATTTTCGCAAAAATCAAGCATAACATATATATCCTTCAAGATATTTTATTGACTTTTTTAGATGTTTTTGTATAATCTAAATACTATGTATTATACATTTATATAAAACATAAAATTAATGGAAACAAAAGATTTTTTGAAAAAATTTAAAGGATTCTCAGTCCAAGACTTTGAGGACCTTACTTACGCAATGATTAAGCCGGACGCTGTCTCTGCGAAAAATGAAATTATTCGTGACATTAAGAGTAGGGGATTCGGCATTTTATTCCAACATGAGTACCAATTCTCAAAGGAACTTGCCGAAAATTTCTACTCCGAACACAAAGGAAAGGGGTTCTATGACCGTCTTGTTGATCAAATGACAGCAGGTCCTGTTGTTGTTCTCATTCTGAAAAAGAAAGGGATTATCCCTTGCTACCAGCTGTGGAGAGATGAACTTGGAGCAACAAATCCAGCAAATGCTATAGAAGGAACTCTCAGGAATACTTATACACAGAAGTTATTTGGTGGACCTGAGGCATACGCTGAGGGAAGAGCAACAAACTGCTTTCACGGAGCAGACAGCGTAGCCTCTGTTATCAGAGAATCAAACCTTGTTCTCTACGATATTGCTATGTCGTAAAAACTGCATCTTGAAAATGGCTATAAGGTATTGCTTTGTAGCCATTTTTATTTTTCTAAAAACCATCACTTGCAAAAAAAGATGGGAATTATAGAATGAATAAATATTTATTTCTGAGATAGAATATGTTCCAATATTTTCAGTGAAAAGTGGAAAAGAAAGGCTGAATTACATTATTGATTCATGATTTTGTCGGAATTCAGATCTTTTATGCTTGAAGAAAGTCTGAATGAGAATTCTATCTTTTTCCATTCTATGACGAAAATAAAAGAACAGTCCAATATTTTGCATTCGATACACTGGAGCAGAAACAATTATTCGAGCAATTCTTGAAAGTAAACGGAATTTGAAGTAAAACAGCGTTTCAGCTAGCACAAACTCCACAAGAAGAAATTTCAAACGCAGTCAAAAACATGGATGTAAAATTCTTTCAATCTATCCCGTGAATTGGACCAAAATGAGCAAAAAAAATCTTACTTGAACTTAAGGATTCCTTGAAAGCTAATGAGCTAGCTTCACTAGATGTGGATCAAAAGTTATTCAAAGATATTGTAAAATCTATGCGTTGATTATGATACGAAGCAGAAAGCGTGAAAAAAGTTTTGCTTACATATAAAGAGCCTATAACAAAAGAGAAGATGCCAGAAATTATTAAACGAATTATATCACAACTTTAAAAAATCAGACCATTCGACATGTTTCAACTCAAATCGATATTAAATACATACTGAACCAAAGTAAAATACGCATTATGAGTAATTTTTTTTGTAGTTATGATTTTTGCTGTTAGAACATATGTGAACTATTTAGCAGTGGTGGATTCAATTGAAACCGTAGACGCAAGAACAGCTGCTGTTCAAAACGAAATGGATTATGCTGAAAATTTTCAGAAAAAATATTTGGCATCAGATTATGGGTATCTTTTCTTAGCACATGATAATTCAATGATTTTTAGAGGGGAGGAGATTATACTTTTCAAATCATCTGGAGATGTAGTAGAAACGTGATTTAATGTAGATCTAACCCATATCCCATATCGTCCAACGGAAGAAGAACAGAGAAAGATGATGGAACCAACAAAGGCATGGAATTTATATCTCAGTGAAACTTGGTCTAAAATAAAATAATTTAATATTTCACAAAAATATAATGCTGACTACATTTTCAATATTCTGGATATTAAACATATTTTATCAAGTCATAGCTACATTTTTGGTATATTGAATCCATTTATGTGAATCGTCATACCCAGCATTAATACGTGAATGAATATGGTTGTTATTCCTATTCGTAGTTCTGATTTTGTGATATAAAAAATTTAGACCATACTGGAAATATTGGAAAAAAACTTGGATAGCATTTGTAATCTTAATTATCGTTTCAGTACTTCTATCATGGTTAAAAGATGTATCGTGGAGTAATATGTTCATCTGAATTAAATACTGATTTCGATGGACATTTATCCTAATCTCTGCGAGTTTCTTTGGATATGTAATTTCAGAGAAATGGCAAAAATCTAAATTAATTCAAATCCTTCCACGAGTTTTAGTTTGAATTGTTTGAGCAGGATTCTTGTGGCAATGAGCTAAATTATTGCGACCAGACTTTTTCTATTCATTGTGATACGGAGGATTAGACGATTATTCATACGGAGAAAATCCACCAATATATTATCTTACATGATTTGAATGAACTTTACGTCGACAATGATTCTTCTCGTGACCAAATAATTATTGATATTTTTTGGTAGCATTTCTTCCGCTTGTTTGGCGATTTTTCACGAGTAAAATCAAGAAAAAAGAAGATACAGTTCTATCAATCCTTGCTCTAACAATTTGGATGGCATGAATGGTAGCTACACTTTCTCGTGCAGTTTTGGTTTGAATGGTGGTAGTTTTTGTAGCTCTATATTGGAAACAATTAAAATCAAAAAAGAGATGGTTGCTCCGATGAGGAATCTGACTTTTGGTTGCTTTAGCTTTATTATCGGTTCTCAAACGAGAATCCACAGTCGGGCATATCACAAGTAAATTATCCACAATTCCAGAAGTAATTTCTGAGCCACTTTGACACGGACTTTGAAGTTCAGGACCAGCAGTTCACTATGAATGAAAATATCTACCAGAAAATTATTTCTTACAAATAATGCTTGATATAGGAACTGTTTGATTCTTATTCCGAGCATTTATGCTAATGTGTTTGCTTTTGATTCAGTATAATGTGAATAGATTAACTAAATGAAAACTGACTAACGAGGAGGAATATCAACTTCAAGTATTGTATAAATTACAAATGTGATTTTTCGCTCTATTCGTAATGTGATTATTCTTGCATGTATTTGAGGATAGTATGGTAAATTATTTATTCTTTACGATATATGGAATCGTTTTATGAAGTTTGAGTACAAAGCTGAAAGGGGAGTTATCATGGAAAGAAGTTTTAGAGCAGAATAAAGATTTGCATTAAGAGTAAATTTGCTCCTTTTTAAAGGAGCTGGCGCGTAGCGACTGAGGATTTTAAAATCTCCCACCGCAAGCGGTCCCCCCTCTTTAAAAAGAGGGAAAATAGAAAATTAAACATGAAAAAAACTCTGATTTTGTAAAATTTCACGTTTTTTTATTTGGCAAATTTTCAATTTGCTTTTTATGTAAATAATTTTATAAAGTAAGAGCTTACGTTTATACTATTGTGTATCTTTTAAGAGAAAGAAGGCATTTTGCGATATCTTTCGCAATTTGTCTTCTTAAAGGATATTTTGTAGTATAGGCGTAAGCAACCTGAAGGTGTCGTAAAGTGCCTTTTTAATTACGATATTCAGGTTATGCTTTACAACCTGTTTTTTTATAAATGGCAAAAAAGGAAGTCAAAACAGATGAATTTGTCAGGAATCTTTTGAAAGATGCTAATATACATTATACAGAGCAATGAAGTGATGTAAAAGAAATAAACGAGGCTCTAAAAACGGCATCAAAAAAATGAACATGAAATGTTTGATTTCCAGAATATACGGCGGTTGTCCATGATTTTTTGTTGGTTATAGAAGATAAATCAGATTTGAATAAACATATTAAAAAGGAAAATGATTTGATTAGTCAGAAAACAGAAGATGTGTGTAATTATGCGGTAAATTGAGCATTATTTTATGCAAAACACTTAGCTAAAAATACAAATTTTAGGAAAATTCTAGCATTTTGAATATCATGAGATGAAAAAAGACATATAATATCTCCAATTTATGTTGATGAAACTGAATATTATAGAGAATTGCCAGATGTAGAAACTTTTTTGAATTTCAGCGAAAAAAATATTGAAGAATATTATGTAAGTGAAATCTTGTGAGAAAAAACGGATATTGAAAAAGATTTGGAAGAATTATTAGCAGATGCAAAGGAACTTCATGAAGATTTGAGAAACTATTGAAATATGAGAGATGCAGAAAAACCTTTAGTAGTTTCATGAATTCTGTTAGCATTAAGAGAAAAAGAGGCTAAAAACTTTTCAATTGATATGTTAAGTTGAGATAAAACTAAAACAGATTGACAGAAAATTTATGATGCAATCTCTGATAATTTACAAAGGGTAAATGTTGCTCCAGAAGTGAAAAGAGATAAAATATTATCTCAATTTTCATTTATTAAAGATACTCCAATTTTGAGTGAGATAAATAAAGAACTTTGAAAAACTCCACTCAAACATTTTACAGAATTCTTAGATACAAGAATATATAAATCAATTAAATATGCTAAGTCAGCAGAAGATTATATTTGAAGATTTTATTGAGAATTTATGAGCTATTCTTGATGAGATTGACAGAGCTTATGAATAGTTCTTACACCAAAACATATTACTCAATTATTTTGTGATTTGGTTAATTTAGAGAAAAATGATGTAGTTTTTGATCCGTGTTGTTGAACATGATGATTTTTGATAGCAGCAATGCATAATATGTTGAGTTTAACAGATGATGAAAGTGAAAGAAGAAGTATAAAGCAAAAACAAGTTCATTGAATAGAACTTAGACCAGATATGTTCACGGTGGCAACTACGAATATGATTTTACGTTGAGATGGAAAAAGTAATTTAATTAATGAAGATTTTTTCAAACCAGAATTATCAAAACTTCAATTAAAATGAGCAACTGTTTGAATGATGAACCCATCTTATTCTCAAGGTTCAAAGAAAAACCCTATGCTCTACGAGATAAATTTTACTGAACGTTTACTTGATTCATTAACTCCATGAGCTAGAGGTATTGTGATTATTCCACAATCTTCAATGACATGAAAAACAAAAGAAGAACAAAATATAAAAAATTCTATTTATAAAAAACACACTCTTGAGGGAGTAATAACATTAAATAAAGATACTTTTTATGGAGTTTGAGTTATGCCTTGTATAGCTGTGTTTACAGCACATCAACCGCATCCTAAAAATAAAATATGTAAGTTTATTAATTTTGAAGATGATTGATTTAAAGTTGCTCCACATGTTTGATTAGTAGAAACAGAACAAGCAAAAGATAAAAAACAATATTTATTAGATGTGTGGTATGATAGAATAGAAGCTCCAAGTAAATTTTGTGTAAAAACTACTATCGAGCCAGAAGATGAACGATTACATTCTTTCTATTATTTTAACGATGAAATTCCAACAGAAGAAGATTTTGACAAAACCATATCTGATTATTTAACATTTGAATTTTCAATGATTATGCAATGAAGAAATTATTTATTTGATAACAACAAAAATAATGAAATATAATTTATGAGATAGAAAATGGGAAGTTTTTATGATAAAAGATATTTTTGAAATTAAAAAAGTAAAGTGAAGACCTATAGAGAATTATAATAATTGACTTTGTCCATATATATCAACATCATCCAATAATAATTGATTGATTTGATTTGTAAAATGAGAAAAGTCAGAAATAAGTGAATGAAATTGTATTTCAGTTGATCCAATAAAATGAATATCATTTTATCATAAATATGATTTTATATGAAGAGGATTTAGTTGAGCTTCAATAAATTTATTGTATAATAAAGAATTAAATCAATATTCTTATTTATTTCTTTGTAAGGCTATTGAAATAACGGCTAAATATAAAGCATCATATTGAAATTTATTCAATAGCTATAGATTGAGTAATGCAAAAATTCTTCTTCCAGCTGATGATTTATGAAATCCAGATTATAAGTTTATGGAAGATTTTATAAAGGAAAGAGAAAAGAGTAAACGTGAAAAATATCGTAAATATGTGGAGAGTGTTATTAAAACATTAGATAAGAACTGAGATTTCAGAGAGAGAGAGAGATCTTAAATAAAAAATGGAAGGAGTTCTTTATTCAAGATATTTTTTATATAAATTGATGAAAAAGATTAGAAGCAAAAAATATGATACCATGAAAAATTCCCTTTATTTGAGCAGTAGATTCTAATAATTGAATAACAAATTATATTGATAATATGAATAAATCTTTTGATAAAAATGTTTTGTGAGTAAATTATGATTGAAATTGAATGGTTATTAGTTTTTATCACCAATATAATTGTTTATTCTCTGATTCCGTAAAAAGATTACATTTTAAGGAATATGATGATACGAAATTTTGATATTTATTTTCAAAAACTGTGTTATTACAACAAAAACCAAAATATAATTATTGATATAAATTTAACGAATATAGAATGAAAAGACAAAAAATTATGTTGCCCGTTACGGAAAATGAAGAAATAGATTATAAATTCATGGAAAATTATATGAAATATCTGATGTTAAGAAAATATCAGAAATATTTGGATTATTAAAAAGCTCTCCAAACGGAGAGCTTCTTTTTATGATCACTAATTAGCTTCTAATACTGAATTAATCAATTCTCACTCAATATCATTCTGAATATATCTTTCTACAGGTCTTGCTCCATATTGTGGATCGTAAATCTTTTCAATGATATCTTTCACTTGTTTAGCTGTGAATTTAGGCAATTTAATTCATTCTTTTCATTTCCATGCATCCAAGAATGTAGCTAATTGCATATTGAATATAGATTTCAAATCATCTTTACTCAAAGGTTTAAATACAACTTTGTGGTCAATTCTATTTAATAATTCCGGAGACATAGAATTTTTAAGCTGATCAATGACTCTTTCTTTAATCAAATCAAAGTCTTTAGCACTCATTTCTTTTTCAGTTCCAGTAGCAAATCCGATACTTACTTGTTTCTTACTAAATTCTTCGCTTCCGATATTTGAAGTCATAATTATAATAGTAGATTTGAAGTCTATTAATCTTCATTTGCTATCTTTTAGTTGTCATTCATCCAATATCTGTAATAAGATATTCAATACATCAGGTGAAGCCTTTTCAATTTCATCGAATAAAATTACAGAATAAGGTTTTCTTCTAACAGCTTCAGTCAAACCTCCTCATTCTTCAAATCCTACATATCCAGCAGGAGATCAGATTAATTTACTTACAGAGAATTTTTCCATAAATTCAGACATATCAAATCTAATCATGGCACTCTCATCTCCAAAATAATCTTTTGCGATAAGTTTTGCTAAATATGTTTTACCTACTCCAGAAGGTCCAAGGAATAGGAAACTTCCGATAGGCTTCTTTTTATTAATCATAGAAAGTCTGGATCTGGTTAATGTTTTAACTACAGCATCTACAGCTTCATCCTGTCCAATGATACTTTCTTTTAAAGTGGATTTTAATCTCTTTAATTTGCTGATTTCATCCTCATTCACGATATTTACAGGAATTCAAGTTTTTTCTGCTAATACATTTCCGATATCTTTTGCATCAATCATACTTCTCAAATGAGTAGGAATTGTGCTTTTATTTCTGATTGATTGTAATTTCTGCTTTAGATTTTCTTCTTTTTCTTTCAAATCTGCAGCAGTAAAATAATCCTGATTTTCAATTGCTTTCGTGATTTTTTTCTGGATTGATTCAATTTCCTTTTCAGCTTTTTGATAATCATCATTTACCTCTAATTTTTCTTGCATCGTAGATTTTCTAGCACATGCTTCATCTAAAATATCTAATGCTTTATCAGGTAAATGCTTATTTAAAATATATCTCTTACTTAAATTAATAGCAGCAGAAATGGCATCAGGAGAAATCTGTACTCCATGGAAATCTTCATAAGTTTTTTTAAGTCATTCAATAATTAATTGCGTATTCTCATTATCTGGTTCATTTACTACTACTTCTTGGAATCTTCTTTTCAAGGCTGCATCTTTTTCGATTACTTTTTGGTATTCATCAAAAGTTGTAGCTCAGATTAATTTTAATTTTCCTCTAGATAGCATAGGTTTGAGCATTTGAGCAGCATCATTATGATCTTGTCCACCTGCTCCGATAATTGTATGAACCTCATCGATAAACATTATGATATTATTTGCAGGATCGATTGCTTCGTCCAAAATTGATTTCATTCTGGCTTCAAATTCTCCACGATATTTAGTTCCTGCAACCAAAGTTCCCATATCCAGAAGGAAAAGGCGTTTTCCTCTAAGTTTATCAGGAACTTTTCATTCATTAATTCTTTGAGCTAATCCTTCTACAATTGCAGTTTTACCTACTCCAGGTTCTCCGATAAGTAGGGGATTATTTTTAGTTTTACGCAAAAGTGTATAAATCACTTGATTGATTTCCTGTTCACGTCAAATAATTGGATCAATAAATCCATTTTTACATTCTCTGGTTAAATCAGTTCCAAAATATTCGATATTCAGCTTTTTCTCTTCTTTTTTCTTTGTAGCTGTTCAGTTTGCATCAATATTTTGGTCGTAATCCTGTCAAATTTCGCTTTCCACGCTATTTTCAGGACTTAATGCATTATTTGCTTTCAAGAAAGCTTCCAATTCATTCAAGTTGTCATTAATGTTTATCATAGTTTGAACCTTACTAGGATCTAAAGATATATCTTTGAAAATTTTACTCAAAATCTGTAAAAAAGCAAATACGCCACTGCGACGAGCGATAGGATTGTTTACGAGTTTTTCGCAGTTCTCCATACATGCTTTCACGTTTATACTATCATCAATCAGTAATCAAATTATTTGATTTTGATTGGACAAATTCAAAAAAGATGTACAAAATAGAAAACAAAAGTCTGGACGTGAATAATGTCGGAGATTTAGGTTTTTTACGATTTCATCCAAAACTACTTTCTGCATCCTCATACGGTGTTCATTCGGAATATCTTTCCTATTTTTCACTATATTTTGAATCCATTGCATATAATATTCATCCAATTTTTTGGCATTATTGAATCCAACAATTGATGCAAAAGTAGGAAAGCACTTATCTTCCCTGATAACCCCATAACTTCACCAAAAAATATGATCAAAATTAATAGCATTTTGATTTTGTGCGATAGCGATTCATTGAGCATTCTCTAATGCAACAATTCCATCAGGTAAATAATCTCGCTTAATTATTGGTTGTTCCTTATTTTCGTTTCCTTCCATTCAATAAAAAGTAGCACCTAAAATCAATTGATGCTACTTTTATAGTATTTTTTTTTGGAAATGCAAGGGGAATGTAGGACCTATTTAGGTTCGTATTTAATTTTAATTTCCCCATTTTCAGCTTTAATTTCTCCATTTTTAGCTGGAGTCTCCCTGTTTAATACACTATCTTTATATGCTTTTTTAGCAAAATCAATTTTTGCATCTTTTCTTAATTTTGTTTCACCTGAAATTTGTTCGTTATCTACCTCTCTTGAGATGTCTCTGAATAAATTATCAACATTATCAGACTGAAGAGTAGTTTTTGTTCTAAAAATTCAATTTTTTTGATTTATCTCTCATTTATAGAAATCTCAGTCTTTATGTACTATTATATCATAATCTACTATTTCAGTTCAAGCAGATCATTGAAAGTATTGATATTCAATATTAAGTTTTACTGATTGAGAATCTGGATTTAAAATAATTTGATCATTTGGAATATTGTCACATGAAGCTGCTCCCAAAAGAAGAGCTAAAGAAGTAATAACACTTTTTATTCTAGATGACCCTTTATAAAATTTTTCAGAATTTTTTGAAGTTTCGGAAGTTTTCATGTATAAGATAAATAGAAAATAAAAATTCCAAGATAAATTATAATCAAAATTTTTTATTTTTCAAAAAATAACGTACAAAATTCAGCACAGAATTAATTTTGAGATTGAGAATCTGAATCGTTAGTAATAACAGTTTCAGTTATTACAACATCTCACTGAGCGATTTCATCTTGAGAAGTCTGCGTTATTACTTGCATTTGAGCTGAACTGTTTCATTTTAAAGCAAAAAATAACAAAGAGAATCCATCAAATAGGATGGAGATTCCAATAAAAATTCAAACTAAGTTTGCCATTGCTGTAGCAGAAACGGCTGTCATTATTGCTAATAAAACTAATATACACCCTAGAGCAGATATTCACCACCAAAAAGAAATCGTATTTTTGTTTTGTATTCAAAAAAATACCAGCATACCTCATCTCATGAACGCCCATAGAGCAAACATCCATATCATTAATTTTCCTACAAAATTAGCCTCACGTGCTCATACAAGCATAAATCAAAGAATTACAACCAATATACCAATAGCAAACAAAAATGATACGTATGGAGTTTGTGTATTTTTTATCGCATTTGTAATGGACGATACACCGGAAAAAATCAGAGCTATTCATAGTAGAATATTTATGATTCACCAAAATTTTCAAGGATTAAATGCTGTAAAAAATCAGAATATTATCAACAAAACAGCGAATCATAATAGAAACCAAGATGGCCATCCTTTCATTTTTTCAGATTTATTTAACTAAAAATATAAAATTGTATAGGAATTTTATTCAAAAAATCAAACTTAGATATTTCGCTTTTTGCTTGCAATTGATGCAAAAGTTTCTACAATGAAGTCTTGGAGAAAAAGACAATTTTTATAATTTATAAGACACATTATGACAACGTTGGAAATGATGGATTCAATACTTCAATATTGGAAAGATAATAACGCATTTCAGAGATCAATCGATGAAAGATCAGATCAAATGCAATTTCGTTTCTTTGATTGACCTCCATTTGCTTCATGAGATCCTCACTACGGACATTTATTAGCATGAGCCATCAAGGACGTTTTCCCTCGTTATATGACTATGAGAGGTTTTCGTGTGGAGAGAAAATGGTGATGGGATTGTCACGGTTTGCCAGTAGAGAAGGCAGTAGAAAAGAAACTTTGAATTGATGGTAAAAGAGATATAGAAAATAAAATCTGAGTAGAAACTTTTGCTGAAGAATGTAGAAAATACGTAGATAATACTAACGAAGTTTGGAAATGGTTTGTAGATCATTCTGGACGTTGGGCTGATATTGAACATCCATATCGTACTATGGACCTAGAATTTATGGAAAGTGTAATGTATTGTTTCTCAAATATCTACAGACAAAATCTAGTCTATAAGTGATTCAAAGTTCAACGATATTGTCCAAGTTGTGCTACTCCATTGGCAAATAACGAAGTAACAGATGGATATGAAGACAAAACAGATACAGCAATTACAGTTAGATTTAAACTTACAAATAAAGCATATACAAATAGATTTAACTACGAAATCACTCAAAGTGATGAAGCAGTAAATGTGGTTTGCTGTGTAATCAAAAGAGATGGGAAATATTTACTAGAATACTGAGTAAAAGCTCAGAAATATGTTTTCCCTGGATGAAAGGTGGAAAAATGAGATAGTATAGAAAAAACTGTAGCTAAAGAAATTAAGGAAGAATTGGATGTAGAGACTAAGAGTTGTAAAATTTTGTGAGAATTTAAGGAATTACTTAACTGAAATATCTGGAATCTGATTTATGTTGAGGCTGAGATAGAAGGGGAGCCAAAAATTATGGAACCTGATAAAATTACTCAGCTTCAGTGGGCTGAAATAAGAGAAAGTGAAAATGAAATTTGAATGGAGGTGGTTATTGATTGAACTGTGATGGATGACCCACAAGAAATTATTAGTCAATTCTATGATTTGTATGTGGCTCATAATGAACTATGGTCCAAAATTCAGGCAGATGCTCCAGTTTATGCATTAGCTTGGACTACTACTCCTTGGACATTGCCATCAAATAGTTTCTTGGCAGTATGACCAGAAATTCATTACAGCATGGTTTATGACAAAGAAAGTCATGAATACTATATTTTGGCAGATGCATTGCTCAAAAAATTCTACAAAAACCCAGAAGACTACATTTTGGTAAATAAAGTTAAAGGTTCAAAATTAGTATGAACATTCTATATTCCATTATTTGAATATATCAATAATTCCAAACTGCCTGCTGAATATAAAGATAGGTATTTCCAGATGATACCTGGAGACTATGTAAGTACAGAAGATGGAACTGGAATTGTACATATCGCTCCAACATTCTGACAGGAGGACTTTGATGTAGTGGCAGATTTATTCTGAGCTGACAAAGCATTAGACTGGTTGTTTATTGCAGTAAATGAATATGGAGAATTTGATCATCAAGTTCCAGACTATGAGTGACAGAGTGTTTTGAAAGTTAATAAAGATATTATAGACCGTTTAAAAGCTGAAAGAAAATTAATTAAATCTGAATCAATAACACACTCATATCCCCACTGTTGGAGATGTCATACACCTCTCATCTCCAAAGCAATGTCATCTTGGTTTATTAAAGAACAACAGATGAATGTTCAGACACTTGAAGATGCAGAAAAGATTAGATTTGTTCCAGAAAATGTTTCAAATAGATTTGTAAATTGATTAAAACAAGCCCCAGACTGGAATGTTGCTAGAAATAGATATCGATGAAGTCCATTACCAATTTGGGCGAACGTAGACGATACATTGGATACATTCTCTCTTTCAACATTGGACGAGATGTACCAATTAACTCGTTCATGATCAAAGAATCTGACTAAATTCATGTTTATTCGCCATGGAAGAACTGATTGTAACGTCAGTCGTAAGCAGGATTCACGTTGAGATTTAGCTCATTTAACGGATGAATGAAAACAGCAAGTAGAACAAGCAAGAAATGAACTAACATATTTAAAAACAGATCCAGATAAAATTTTATTAATCTCTCCTATGGAAAGAGTTCGAGAAACAGCTTTACCTATAATGAATGATTGGTACTCAGCAGAGCAGGTGAGTGAAATTAGAAAAAACTATGAAAATTTTCAAGAAAAATTCAGAGAATTGCGAGATTCTAATCAGATTATTGAGTATCTTCAGAATCCAGAAAATGAAACATTATATGACTTATGATATGGAGTTTGGTGAGATTTTCGTGCGTGTGAATTCTTACAGCTTTCACTACAGTGAAAAAACACAGAAGCAGGTTTGCATGTAAAAATTCCGACAAGCCAGCCTCTGTATCCAGGTGATGAATCTGTAGATTTAATGATAAATAGAGCCAGAATATTAATTCATAAATTAGCAGATAAATTTGCAACTAAAACTATAATAGTTGTTTCACATGGAGATCCAATTCGGTGTATGAGAGCAGCATTTAGACCTCTTGTTTATGCCAGAGATAAAGCAAAATATTATCCAAGAAATTGATCAATCAATGTTCATTACTGGGATAATGCTAGGAATACAGAAGTTGATTTGCATAAACCATACGTAGATACTTATCGAGGAGTAAAAGATGGGAAGACTTACAAGAGAATCCCTGAAGTTATGGATTGTTGGTTTGAGTCATGAGCAATGCCATTTGGGCAGGATCATTATATTGGGCAAAAAGAAAAGGAGAACATTAACTATACTGCAGACTTTATCGCAGAATGATTAGATCAAACAAGATGATGGTTCCGTTCATTGCACATTCTAAATCATGCAATTAAATGAAATAATGCTGCAAATAATATCATAGTAAATGGATTAGTTCTCGCAGAAGATGGAAAGAAAATGTCAAAAAGTCTGAAAAATTTCCCAGATCCTCGTGGATTGATAGAGCAGTGGTGATGAGATGCTTATAGAATCTATGTATTGAGTGCTCCTGTAGTTCGTGCTGAACCTATGAGATTTAGCGAAAAATGAGTAGAGCAGTCATTCAAGGATTACATACTTCCACTTCAGAACGTATATAATTTCTTTGAAACTTATGCTAAAATTGATCAATGGAAATCTGATTGAAATCAAATATTTGCTTTACGTGAGGATACAGAGATTTCTGAAGATAAAGCTCTAATTGAAAATTTAGTTCGTACGAATCCAGATATAATTCTAGTTTCAGATGAATCTAAATGAGAAGTAATTAAATCATTAATCAATAAATATACTCCAAAAGCTAAAGATATCGAAATCAAAACAGCAGATTTATCAGATTACTTTAACTTAGTTAAATGATTTGAGGCTAAACGTGTATTAATCCTTGCATCAGATGAGCAGATTAAATCAATATGGAATGCTATTTCATGAAAATCAGATAAATCATTAGAAAAATGAGTTGTACTTCCATTAGTTACATACCAAATTACAAACGATTTGGATGCGTGGTTATTGTCTGAATTACATCAAACTTTAATCAAAGAAGACGAACTTCTTCAAAGATATGCTTTAGATGATGCTATCAAGTCAACATTAGATTTCTTAGATAAACTTACTAATTGGTGGTTACGTCGCTCTAGAAGAAGATTCTGGGCCAACTGAATGGATGCAGACAAAAATGCAGCATATTCTACACTCTATACAGTTCTCAAAACTTACTTACAAATGTTAGCTCCATTCATACCATTCATTACTGAAAAATTGTGGCAGAAGTTAGCTGAGTTCTCCCCAGAAAAGGTTGATTCAATTCATCTTACATATCGGCCAAAAGCTTCAGAATTATATATTTCACCAGATTTGATGGAAGAAATTGCACAAGTTCGTAAGATTATCAAATTAGCATTATTTGTTCGTGCTAAAAATAAAGTAGCTATTAAACAGCCATTACAGAAATTATCAGTCAAAATGGAATAATATAATGATCCTCCTTTGCGGAGGATTTTATTTAGATTAAATATTGTTATATGGACTGTGGAAATTATTGTATATCGCGAATATTATCACAGGTAAACCAAAAATTTGAGCAATCAGATTTTATATTTTCTGAAGTTTTTCCATGAGTCTCATTACTGCCAAAAATCTGAATTCTTTTACTAAAATATTTCCCAAATATTGAGATAATCCACGAACGTGAAGATATTTTCATTAACCTAAAAAATGATGAGCTTCCCTTATTGGAAGAATACAGACATCGGTTAAATGAATTTCAAAAGGTATGATGAAAATATTCTAATCATGAAATTGATATTGAGTACTTAGAAGAAAATCTGAAAAATAATTATTGTATAATTCCAATCAAGAAAGGGGAGTGAAGTCATTTCGTGATTCTATATTCAATCGATGAAGATGGAGTAAAACTGGTGGATAATAAAAAATGAGAATTCAGTATCTCTATACCTGAATTTGAAAATCTGATAGATTTAGAAAATTGAAAATATACTTTATTTGTGAGGAAATCATTAAATGTCTAAAAAGACAGGATTAAAATTTTTACGACCATTTTACCTTCAGAATATTATTTCTAGTTTATTTAAACTAATACTTCCTTTTTATGTCATTTATTTTTTGAATATCGGATTAAATCTTCGACAAATTGCGTTAATTGGTAGCTTTAGAAGTATAGTATCTCTAGTTTCAGAGATTCCAACGTGAACTATTGCAGATTTATACTGAAAGAAAATTAGTGTTATTTTATGATTTATTTTATCATGAATAACTGTATTTTGTATCCCATTTTTTCATTCATTCTTGTGAATATGTATTATATTTTGTATCAATGCATTGACAGAAACTTTATTTTCAGGCTCAGATCAGGCTTGGGTATCTGATGTGATAGAAAAAAACGATAAAAAGCTAATTGATTCATACTTTTCTCGAAATAGAAGTATTCGTAATTTTTGATTCATTCTTGCATGAATATTAGCGAGTTTAGTTGCAAAATATCTTTGATATGATTGGCTTTGGTTTGTTTATGGAGCATGAACTATTATCGCATGAATTATACTTTGTTTTGCAGAAAATTGAAAAGAATGATATGAAGAAGAGTGAGAAGATTGGTTGAAAAAAGATTTTTGGCTTCATGTAAAATCCACATTTAAATATATAGCAAAGAATAAAGTCATTTGCTTATTATTCTTTTGAATAGCATTATTCTACATTATTGATGAATTGACAGGACTTATTTGGACACCATATATCCAAGAACTGTGAATAAATGTAGATAATTTAGGATTTATTTACTGAATCATCGGAGTATGTGGAATTATAGTACCTTTAATCGCTGAGAAAATTCTGAAAAAACAAAAAAACTCTATGTTTTATATTTTGGGAGTTTGTATATGAATGGCGATTCTGCTCGTAATATCAAGTATTTCTACATCAGTCATTCTGATTGTTTGAATTTTCATAGTATATAATTTCATAGATGATTTTATCTTACCGATAGATGAAACCATAACCAATAAAATTGCTGAGAAATCCAAAAGATCCACAGTTCTTTCAGTAAAATCTATGGTAGAAAACTTGGCCTGCATAGTATGATGACCTTTAGCATGAGTTTTATTGGGTTATATTTCATATTCTCAGTGATTGTTAGTTGCTGCGTGATTGATGGTAATTATGGGAGTGGTTTACTATTCTGTTCAAAAGATATGACGTTAATATTAACCTAGTGGATGTAAATCTGTATTGATATACGTTAATTTTTCAATTCTTTCATTTTTAAGAATAAAATCTGGAATTCTCTTTCAAAAATATATAGGCAGAAGATCTGGAGAAAAAACTCTTACAGTTTTTCTTCCAAATATGTTATTCAAGGAATTCATAAATTCATAAAAAAAGAAATTTATATTATGGTTTTTGCACCATAGTATTAGTGATTGATAATTCAATATCTCTTGATTTATACAATTTAGTTCCAGTGTAGGAGAACTATTTAACCACTCTAGCTTGTTTCAATTTTCAGGATTTAAATAGTAATAAATATGTTGCATTATTTCAGAATTATCATCAGATTTATTTTTATTTTTAAAAAATGGTTTTGAATTAATTCCCTCTTGGTACGCTTTTTTAATTGCATTCTCTAATAAAAAATCAGTTCATAATGATATACATTTTTTTCCTCATTTATCCATTATTGCTAGAACTGTGCAAACAGGGACAATAGAATCTAGTAGAAAAAATGAAAAATGATAATCAGACTTTAATGATATTCAAATATCTTTTATAAATGATTCATTAATACGATATATTTTTTTTGAACAAGAAAGTCGAGAATATACAAAAGAATCTCTTTCAATTAATTCAAAGATTCATCACAAAATAGCTTTTTCTAGTGTTAGATGTGTCGCCATACCTGACGAACATGTATTATACTGATGTTTTTTTTTGGTTGGATAGAATACTAAGAAATCTGGTAGAAATATTGTTTTATTGGTTGTTAATCATTTTAATGTTACTCAACGAATAATATCAGGAATGCTACATGCATTTCTATAAAGATTTATAATCTTTTGGTTATATTTGGTTAACGAAATAAGTTTTTTATACTTGAAATTTTTATCTTCGTATAAGAATTCAGAAGCTGAAGCTCTTTCTATGTTTTCAGATAAAGACTTTTGTATTGCTATATTTTTATTGATATCAACTCAAACTCATGTATTTTCAACGTAGCTTTTTCTTCGATATTTTCATCGAAACAATGGTGCATGAGAATATGAAATATATTCTAAATTATCTTTAGCTATTGAACACATAAATGTTGATTTTATAAAATTTTGATAATTACATATTTTTATATGTCTTTTCTTAATTAAAGATCCATAGATTTCACAGTTGATAATATTATTTCAGTGGTTTAGATCTGTTCATGTATATGTGTTTAAGTACGATAAAAGTGTTTTAATTCAAATTTCTTTGGCAAAATTTGAATCAAATTCGAATAATTTTCAAAATCTAGGGACGAAAACTAATAAATTTTTTTTGTAACTGGGGTTACTGTTTCAATAATATCATATGTAGAAGTTATCAATTTTGTTATATTTTTTTTTAATAACTGAAAAAATAGAATCAAAATCTCACATTATTTCTTTAAGAGATTTCCCATCAAAAAATTTTATCTCTTTATCTTTCTTATTGCAAATAAACATTAGTTTAAACACATGGAATGTATAAGTAAAGTTTTATCTTTATGTATTCCTAAGTTTGATATAATATCAAACATTTTATCATCAAAGTATCATTGTATCTCAACTTGACCAATTCATAAATTTGCACATCATTGTCTAAATAGTGTTGCAATAGCTCAAGCCTCCATCTGTATATATTTATATCATCTATTACCATATTTGGACAAGACTCATTTATAACAAGATAGAAAGATAATATATGACTGATATCTAGAAAAATCGTTAAAGTCAGAGGGAATAAAACATTCAGATATCTTTTTAAAGATTCATTTATTTATTCAAGTGTAAAAACATTTTTTATATTTATCAAAACAAAAAGAAGAGTCATCGTTGAATATTAAGATAGGGTATATATTGTAAAATCATCAAGCACTTCAGTAAAGATGACTCTCTCAATTGAATGAGAAAATATATTTTGTGAGAGATAATATTTCAGTTTTTTTATCTTTAATGGCATTTGATTTAGTTTCCCTTCTGGAAGAATTAGTATATTTTAATGATATCTTATTATCCAAATTTATAGATTTAAATCTATATATCTTATGTGAAAAATCTCATAATGAATCATAGAAGTATCATGATATATTTTCATAAATTTTTGCAACATATTTTTCATCCATCTGTTCCATAAGAAGGGTCTTAGAAGGATTCTTTGCTATATCATGAAATAATTTAGCTTCTGGTCAGTCGCAATTATCTATGGATATAAAAATATTCAATTTAATAAAAAGAAGTATTAATTTTTTAGATATCTTATAATCAGAAATAATTTCATCAATAGAAATCGACGAAAATTTTTCAAAAAAGTCAGTAAATAGTTTATTAAGAGAATCTTGGAAAGGAATTGTAATTTTTTTTGACTCAACATAAATATCCAAATCATTACCGTTATGATACCATCTTATCATCTGATTGATACGAATGTTCTCCATGTTTATCAGTTATTTTCATAAAAGAATAATTGACTCAAAAATCATTTACTGATTCCATAAATCTTTCTACATGAACTTCTCGATATTGCATTAATGGTGGACCTGGATCAAAAACTACAACATTATTATTTTCAACCTTGGATACTAATATTACATGTCATCAAGGGATTCATTCTATAGGTTCTTCGTTATGAAGAATATAATAGTCTAATCCGATAAGAAACAAAACTCAATCTCATTGTTCTTTTTTTATAGTTTCAATCATATCAACATTGTATGTAGAGTTGATAGTGTTACTTTCTAATATTTTTTTATCAAATGTTGTATCAACTAAGCTACAAACTGCAGTTCAAGCATCCCAATATAATCAGTTTTCTCATTTTTTAATAAACTTATGATATTTCTCTGGATACCAATCAAATATAACCTTTTCTGGATTGTTTATATAATTGATATGTAATGTTTTATCATAAGAAAGATAATAATCTATATTAAATCATAATTGATCTAGTTTATAAGCGATTTCTGGTAAATCTAGCATCTCTTCTCAAGAATATTGTCATTCTTTGAAAAGATTCATCATTTGCCACGTATTTTGACCATTAAAAGAAGTTCACCAAAAGTAGTTTAATATTCACATACAACAAGTTATAGAACAATAACCTCCTATAGCTTCAGGTAGAAAATATTGAGGATGTTGATTATTTCGTAGCATAAATAATTATATAAAATATAAAAAAGGAAGCTGACTAAGCAGCTTCTCTTTCATACTTTTCCTCAGAAGATTCTGGTCACTTGCATCACGCACAAGCACCACATCTACTTCCACAACATGTACATTTAGTTGCAAGTACCTTACTAACTTCTTCGTTAGTTTCTTCTTTGATCTCAATAGAAATTCACTCTTTTTTAAGGTCTTCAACCAACGTTCTTAATTCTTCCATAGCCATGGTAATATAATTAAGAAATAAATACATCATTATAAATAATAACATTTTTCAAAAAATCAAGTGATTTTAAAGAAAATTAATAAAATGGCTTGTCTAGTTCACACCGTTAATCTAATATTTATATTTTTCTCATTTTTACCTAATACTCCTACAAAATATACTCTCAATACGTCACATTTCATCAGATTTTTCATCAACTTTCTCAAATCAATATTTTTCGTATAATCATTTATGGTCTGATACAATATATAGTTTTTCAAAATTCAAAGTTTTTGCATATTCTTCTGCTGTATTTATCATTTTCTCGCTTACTCTTTTTCAGCGATAGTTCTCATCTACAAAAATAAATCATACAAAAGGAGAATATTTGCAATCGGGGATTCAATCCTCTTTTGTGAATGTACAGAATCAAATAATTTTAACATTTTCAGTAGCTACAAAAATTCTTTCCCAATCAAAAAAATCATCATTCTCCATCTTTTGAGCTAAAATTGGACCAGCTTCTCGATTACAATTCTTTGAATAATTCATCAGCTTGTCCCATAATTTATCTCTTTTGGTAATTGATATAATTCACATCCAAAATATTGAATATTATAAATTACTCCAATTCTTCGATAACATCCGCAATTTCATTATTTTCATTTAGTTCATTATCCTCTCTTATTTCAGCTTTTTTACGTTCGTTCAAAATCGTAAATAACCACCAACAAGTTATCAAAATCAGAGCAAGTAATAAGGCGATATCTTTAAGCAATTTAGTTTTAGCTTTTGATTTTCTAAGAGCTTTTTTTTCTTCTTCAGTCTCTGCGATTCATTTCTTCCATTTGTATGCTTTAAATTCATCCAATATTATCTGTAAAACTTCCTCAGGTGTACGTTCACTTGTATCAATTACTAGATTATAATTATTAGGATTCCATAAATCTACATTGTATAACTTTTGATAACGGGCTTCATCATTTGAGTTCCTTTCCTTAACTTCGTCAATTGCATGTTTTTTGGTTGTATTTTTATCCGTTTCTCTTTTCGCTTTAAAAATTCTCTCTCATGCAATTTCCTCATCCACGTCCAATAAAATTTTGAATGCTTTTGGTTGTGCATAAAATCACAGACGAGAATCCAAAATAATATTATCTGATAGCTTTAGACTTTGCTGATATTCTTCATATTTTAAATCAAATTCTTTAGCATTTTCAGGATTATCTCACATTTTATTGAATTCTATTATGTTTATTCACATTTCGGCAGCCAATTTCCTTTTCATATCTCAGACTGATATAATTTCGTATCCAAGTTCTTTCGCCAAAAGTTTCGAAACGGTTCCTTTCCCACTTCCAGCTTTTCATCATATAGTAATCAGCATTATTATCTATAAAGAGTATAAAAATCTGACTTGAATGTAAAGTTATAATTCCAAAATGCAAGAAATTAATAAATCAAAAAAGTCCTCCATTCACCATGGAAGACTTCTTATTATGTTAAATAATTAATTCAATAATGTTCAACCAAATAGTTTAATAGTATCAGTAGCCCAATTTTCTACATAAATCTGGTACGCTTCAGCCTTCGATTGATATGCTAAAGCTGCAGCTATTAATCATAAAGCTTTAGCTGTTCATTCTTCTGAATTATTAGTTTCATTATCACTAAGAGCAGTTTCAATCAGACTAAACATAGTTTCAGCGTAAAAATCTAAGAATGAATTGCTGGATTCCATAAAAGCTTTTGTTTCTTGATATTTCTTTTTCAATCAAAATTTATCATTGCTAATGTTTTTAGTAACTTTTTTTAATTTTTCCAATACTTTACTGTTTTTGTCTTTATTCTCTTCAATGATTTTACCAAATCAAGTTCTGAATTTTTTGATTAACTGTTTTTTCTCTTTTTCAGTCATATTATCAGGATCGATGTCATTAGTATCAATTCACATCATTTTAAGCATTTCTTCATCATCCATATTTGATAATTGATCTAGTCCATTTTTATAATATTCAGCTTCTATTTCCAAATATTTAGCTAAATCAGATTCTCATTTTTTTTCAGCTGTATTTTTCAAAAGAGTAAGAAATTTGTCATCATAGTAATACTTAGTTCCATCTTTTCACGTGTATATTACATTTGAGTTTGAATATAAATTAGAAATGTATTCGTTTTCGTCATTTTTGGTTTTGTCTCATGACATATTACTACCAGTTTTATTCGCAGTTGTTTTGTTATTAGATTTATTTTTAGTTGTATCATATGCAGGAATTGAATTTCAGTTTAAGTAAATATTAGATCCAAACTTTTCAGACATTTTCTTGAGAGCAATTAAAACCTCTCATCTTGTTGCAGAAACTTTTGAATTCTTTATATTATCCATAATTCAATTATGTTTTAATGCATTCAGATGATAAATATAATATCATTTACCCTCTGAATTATATTCTTCTCACCAAAGTACTCTAGATAGTGCAGTTCATAATTGTGCTCTACTAACTGGTTGAGTTGGTCTGAATATTGAGTTATTACTTCACATTATCTTATAAGCACAAATTTTTTTAGTATAATACTTTAAATCATTTGTAATCTTATTTTCATCTGTGAATGAACAAAAATTAATTTGAGTTCATTTAACTCCAGCTACGTTTTCTAGGTAATTTACTAGCATTTTTGATAGTGCCTGTCTAGTGACTATTCAATTTAATTTGGCTGATTGAATATTAGACTGTGTAGTAATTTTATTCTTATAAGCCCATTGATATGCTTCCTGTTGTTCCTGTGTATATGCGAATGTGCATGAAATTGTAGATAGAGCTATTAGAGTCACTCCTCACAAAAAGTTAAAAAATCTTTTCATATTTTTTTGTTTTATAAAGATTAAAATAATTCACAAAACAAATTATAATCAAAAAAATATATTTGTCAAATATTGGGGAAGAAAATGTTATATTAATTTATAATCGGTGTTTTTGTGGCTACAAGCATTGAAGAATGAGATATTTTTTCAGTATCAGTAAAATTTCCATCTCAATCAATAAACGTATTTACATTCAAAGTTAATCACGAAAAGTTAGCTAAATCTTTCAACTCATCCAAAGAGAAAAAGTGGTAAAATCTCTCATAAACTATTCAATCTGCATCAGTCCAAGGTACCATTAAATCACGAGCAATTCACTTATTCATCTTAAACCAGGATAGTATTTTAGCTTTCATTACGATTTTCCAATGTTTTTTGATAAACCAATCAGATAAAGATCGATTAGTCATCAATAGCATCCCATCATAATCCAATAGACGATAAAAATTTTTCATCAAAAATGAGCGTTCTTTATTTGTCGGAATATGCTGAAAACTAGAGGTTCAAACTATCAAATCAAAAGATTCTTGCTCAAAATTCTTAACTAATTTAGTTATATCTCATTGAAAAAAAGTTAAATTCGGATTATCTTCGCTGGCATAGGAGAGTAGTTCTTCTGATAAATCGATTCCTACATAATCAAACTTTCCAGCAAAATTTTGATTTAATAATGTAGCAAATCTTCCACTTCCGCATCAGAATTCCAAAACACGAATTTTTTTTCACTCTTCGAATAGGGGAGTAATAGTATCGAGAATGGCTTTCTCTTCATGCCAAAATTTCTTGCGAGTCTCTGCATATTTTTTGGCTTCTTTATCATAGAATGACTTCAAATTTTGCTTAATTTCTTGATTATCAAAAATATCATTATTTTCAGGTTGAATGGTTTTTTCGACTTTTTTATTTTTTCTAGGTTTTTGTACTTTCTTAGATGAGAATCAAGACTTTTTTTTCATTCACAGATTGATGAATCTAAAAATATAATCAGAATAAATTTTCTATTATAAATTGCAATAAGCTTTTCTTGAATTTACAATTATAAACATTATTCTACATTCAGATTTATTTCTCACTTTTCAACTGATGCATCAAAAGAAATTCTATGTAACTACACCAATTTATTACGCAAACGGATTACCTCATATTTGACATGCGAATAGTTCATTTATAGCAGACTTATATGCTAGACGATATAGATTGATGTGATATGAAGTGAAGTTTTGTACATGAGTAGACGAAAATGGACAGAAAATGGTAGAAAAAGCAGAATCTGAATGAAAGGATGTAAAAACTTTTTTAGATGAAATTGCTGCATGATCAGTTGAAATTCGAAAAGAATTACAGATTTCTTATACTGACTTTATTAGAACTACATCAGAAGATCATGCTCAGTTTGTACAAAAAATGTTGAATAAAGTCCACGATCAGTCTGAATCTGAGTCAGATGAAGCAAAAAAAGATATATACGTTTGATCATATGAATGACTATACTGCACATGATGCGAGGCTTTCAAAAATGAAAGAGATTTAAATGCCGATTGACTTTGTCCTGATCATTTAACTAAACCAGAAAAAGTATCAGAAACTAATTTATTCTTCAATCTCAAAAAATATTCTGATTTATTTGAAAAATTATGGGCTGAAAATCCTACATTCGTAGAGCCTGAAACGAGGTTCAACGAAGTGAAAGCTTTTGTAAAATCTGGTTTAGAGAACTTTTCTATATCTAGAGAAAATAAACACACATGAATTGGAATTCCATTACCTTGGGATCCAGAACAGGTTACTTATGTATGGTTTGATGCATTGTTTAATTATATCACAGTTTGTTATAGAAATTGAGAAAATGGAAAATTTTGGGATAATGATACATACATTCTTCATGTTTTGGGAAAAGATATTGTAAAATTTCACGCTACTTATTGGCCAGCAATGCTTGAAGCGACAGATAACCGTTTACCAGATAAAGAATTTGTGACATGATATTTGACAGTTGATGGACAAAAAATGAGTAAATCACTTGGAAATGTGGTAGATCCAATTGAAGTTTCTCGTGATTATGATAGAGATGCTTTGGTATTCTATCTATTAAATGATGTACCATTGGGTTCTGATTGAGATTTCTCTTGGGAGAGATTCAACTGAACATGGGAAAAAATGCTGATTGGATGATGGGGTAATCTCGTGAATAGAGTTTCAAATCTATGAAAAAAATACTGAATCACTGAGTGAAAATTTGACCAAAATAGATGGAATGCATTCAAAGAATGACTTTCATACTTTTCTTTACTTTCAATTATAGAAGGGAAGTGGGATAATGAAAAGATAGAAAAAGCTTACCTAGAAAATGCAAATACAAAAGCTTTTGTGGAAGATTGGTATCGTTTGGTGCAGGCTGCTAACGAATATATTTCAAAGGCTGAGCCTTGGAAAAAATATAAAGAAGAAGCTACTCAGCAGGAGGCTCTCGACGATTTATCTTTCTTGCTTTGGGTAATTAAACAGCTTGGATTGGTTTCTGCTCCATTATTGATTAATGGATTTGCTCATTTGCAGAATATCCTCGGAAATGCAGAAATCCAAGCGATAGATACATCAAAAAATTGAAAATCTGATTTCAAATCAATATTTGATGCTAAGTTATATCCAGTAAATCTCAATCCAGAAATTATGTATCAGAGAAAAGAACAGGCTTAAATATATTATTTCATAATTATAATGAAGAAAAAAGATTATTATTTATGAATGATCCTCGTAACATTGATTTTATGTTTGAGTTTTTTCATTTATAAAAACAATATTCTTAGCGAAGAAGATGCTATTGCTGAAACTCATGAAACTACAAATTATTCAAAGTATGAAGATTTATCTACAGCTGAAATAAAAACGCCAATAATACAAAAAGCCCTTTCAGATAACTGAATTTTGAAGACATGAAATAATTTATATTACAACAAAGATTTAAATAAAATTACCAAGTTAGCGATTGAACTTCCCAAGAATTCTGTAAAAGAATTAGACCTTTCAGAACTGAAATATTTAAAAAATCTTAATAGTTTAAATATATATTGAAAATATGAGTTTATACAAACTCAAGAGTGAAGCTGGGAGAGTGTGTGAAGTGTCGCCCGAGATTGGCATTTAGATATTACTTGATTGGAAAATCTATCATGATTATCTTCATTACAAATGCATGATTTTCCATTAAAAACACTTGATTGAGAAAAACTTCCACCAAATCTAAAAACATTTGATTTTTCAGCTATGTGACTTGAAAATTTGGTAAATGATTGTGAATTAATAAAAATTACAAATTTAAGTGTTATGATTGATTGAAAATTATACCACAATAGCCAATGTAGAAAATAGTTATTTTATCAATCCATACAAAAGTACTGAATCCTGATTTACATTAGATTGTGGTTATTGTTTCTTATTAGTAAATCTAAATCCAAAAATTATGTATCAAAGAAAAGAAAACTAAGAAGTTTTGCGGTCAATTGCATCAACAACTTTAACTTCATCTGGGAATGTGCTAAAATTGAGAAAATTATCAGTAGGATGAGAAATGTTAATAAAGCTAAAACAGTCAAAAAAATCTGATATTTTCAGTTTCACTTTTCTTCATCATGGTTTTTTTGAATCATTGTGTGGATTATCCAAAATTACATATTTTATTAAATCTCAATCTTTTTCTATACCGCAAATACTGTATGCATGTCCATAATAAATAGGTTCTCATCAAACTTCATAAAATTTTTTATCAGTTTTTCATTCTTTAAACTTAGATGATATTGATATTGACCATAGATTTTTAGGATCATAAGATTCTAAATATTTTAAAATTGTTAATTTATTTTTTGGATCTCATGTTAAACGTATATTTGAAAAACTTTTGGGTCATAACAAGGTAAGCATAGCATCTCATACACTTCAAGCTTCTATTTTTTTGATGAGCTTATCCGTAATTATAATGTTTGTACTAGGAATTATTCATTCTTTAAATAATAAATATTTTGAAAATCAAACTTCTAGTATTTGATATCATATTGCACCACGAAGATGAGCCGCTTTAAAATCTTCACTAGTTATCTTTACTTTTACTCAGTTCGGTTCTCATAATGGCATATATAAATTGAAAGAATCATCACCAGTTCTTTCAATAGATGCCTTCATTAAAGTATCGAAATATTTAGACCTTGCCAGATTTTTAATAGCAGCAATAAGGTAACAATCACCTAATGTTCATTGTCTCATAGTATTAAATCATTTAAACATATCTTGATAATCTTCATCACTTAATCTTCTAAACATACTTAAATATAAATCCTCTTTAATGGTTTGAGCTACATGTGTTCATGGAGCAACCCCAAGCTCTTCATCTAACGATATACCTGAAATATCATTTTTTGTGTACTCTCCGTTATCAAAAATAAGCATGGAGTTGTTAAGATCATGTTCTATTGCTGGTTTATATGATGCCTTACTTGGCATTATAGCAGCTAAACCAATATCAAATCATGCATCAGTAGGTTGTTCATCCATTAATATATTATTTTCATCGGAAACAAGTTCAATTTTTTTATTTTTAGATTTAGAAAGAGATGCTGATTTTGCATTTTTAATTGCACTTATTCCTCATCAAGACATTAAAAGTGCCGGGATTAATAGTTTTATTATAGAAGTTTTATTAAATCTTGCCATTTTAGATGGTTTATCTTTTCATTTATTGGTTGAGTTTTCCATTTTACCTCAATCTTTCTTTATTTTATTCAAATGTATAAATCCTCTATCAATACTCATTGTTCAATAAAAGATACAATAAAATTACAAACAAATTATACACAAAAAATCAAAAAATGTCAAATTTTTTGATATAAATATATCACGTAAATTTTTATTTCATTAATCCATATAGTAATACAGAGTCCTGATTTACATTTGATTTTAAATATTTTCTCATTTGAATTCGGCGTTCGGCTTGTTCATAGTCTCATTTTTCACTACAATATGCAATCCATCATTCTAAGAAATCATTTAATAATCACAGTTCTGAAATAGCTTTTAATGCTTGATATAATTCTCACTTTGGTTTGCTATCAGAGAGTAATCATGTAGTCAGATTTTTTAAATTTTCTCCCAAATCTTCGTTTTGCTCGACTTTTTCTGCGATATTTTTTAGAAATCATGGTTTTCACATCGCCATAGCAATCATTACAGTCTGAAGTTGTTTATTATCAGTGAAAATCTGGTTTTCATCAGCGAATTTTTGCATTTCATCGTTATTCAAAGTAGAGAATGGAATAGTGATACAACGTGAACGAATCGTATCCAAAACCATGGAAATATGAGGTACTGTTGCGATTATATATCTACCAGCAAGAGGTTCTTCTGCAGATTTGAGAAATGCATTTATCGCACTATTGGACATTCTTTGAATGTTTTCGATCAAGAGAAATCTTTTTCACGAAAAACTTGAATTCAAAAGCCATTCATTCATTTCTCTTACTCCGTAATTTTCATGCTGAGTTTCATCAGGGAACTGAATATATCTCTTATCATCTTTAACTTCAACTGGGATGGTATGAAATTTCCCAGTAAATGGTTCAAAATCTTGAACGAATAAGCAATCACTATACATATATTCTCACAATATTTCTTCAATTATTGCTTTTGCATGCGAAATCTTTCAAATTCAATTTGGTCAAGCAAGCAAAAAAAACTGAGTTCATTTTCAGGTTTCTATTACATTATTAATGTATTTTTTTAATGTTTGTACTGCTTGCTCGTTTCAGATAATCATAAAATGGTCTAATTTATAAATCTAATTTAAATTTTAATTTTTCATTTTTAGTTTTCAAATAATTTTATTTCTTATTAAATTTCTTTCCCAAATATTCAATTAATAATACAATTCCAATTCACACCAAAAAACAAATTATCGCTTGCAAAATCTGATTGCTTTCTCATGTAATGACCTCATATTGATTTGGTAAAATATTTCTTCATATTCATAAATCAGCATCCAAAGTTTCTTTCCATGGCCAGATTTTATTCAAAGAACCCAGCATAAAACCAGTCAAAGAAGCTAGAGTTATCATTTTATAATGTTTGAACAACCAAGAAAGCACATTTGAAAACAAGACAATTCCTATCACAGCTCAAATAGCAAATATTCAGATCGTAACTATATCCAAATTTTTGATAGCCAACATCATAGTCTCATACATTCATAGCAATACGAGCATGAAACTACCAGAAATTCCAGGCAAAATCATTGCACAAATTGCTATAGATCCGCAGATGAAAGTCCACCACCAAGTTGAAGTAATTGATAGTGGAGTATTAGTCGGTGCTGTAATGAAATAAGCTAAAATTCAGAATATAATCAAGCATAGAATTGTTTTCCAATCTCGTTTAACTTGTTTTCAAAGGAATACAGCAGAAATTAGGATCAATCCAACGAAAAATGACCAGATTAATATTGGATAATTTTCCATCGCATTTGTTATGATGTTTGCAAACAGCAAAATACTAGTTCCAATTCAAAAAATCAAACACAGTAGAAAATTTCCATCGATATTTTCCCAAAATTTCTTCAATTTTCACGTGAAAAATAGTTTCAGATTTGGAATTATATTCTTGATAGCCTGAATCAATCTCTCATATATCCCAGTGATTACCGCAATAGTTCACCCACTCACTCATGGAATTACATCGCATGCTCACATAAGCATACCTTTTAGATATATCAGAATTTTGTCTCGTATTTTATTCATCTTTTTATTTATAAATCATAAAATAACGATAAATACAATACTGTAATTCGGATTAAAATCAAATAATTATTTAAAAAACTATACAAAAATTTGCAAAATTCTACAATTCTGACTATAATCGGTATATATTTTATATACAACATTTTTCAAATGACAAAAAAACAAGAAGCTTTAAATAAAGCCAAAGAATCGTGAAAAGAAATACTTGAATGATGAAAAGAAATATTAAGTTGAGCTGCGGATATAGTGTGATGAACAGCATGAGCATTATGATATACTCTTTTGTCTGCATGAGAAGAGTGAGCTTCAAAAATAAATGAACACAGAGCGAAAGAAGAGTGAATATCAGGAGTTAAAAGAAAACAACGCAGAGATAAGTCAAAAAAACAATCTGAAAAAGCAACATGACATATAAAAAAAGCGTGAAATTTTAGTGGAAAGGCCATTTCATGAGTATGAAAAGCCATAAAATGATGAGCAAAAACTGTTTTATATACAGCTAAAGCAGGTTATCACTTGCTTGATGCTTGAGATAAAGCTATTTGAGAACAAATAGAAAAAAAACAACTAAAAAAGTGAAAAAAATCATGAAGAATTTGAAGATTTGCCAGGAATAATATTACAAAATTGATGATAGCCCTCGGAGCTACATGATATTGATGATATGAATGATGAAAATATATTGTAGAAAATAATCAGCACAAACAAGAGGTACTAGCAAATGCTGAAAATGATATAATCATAAATCCAGAGAATAATCAAATTACAATTTTGGAATGAGATAATAGCCAAACGACAGAAAAAATAGAAAAAAAATCAAAAAAAAATACATGAGTTAAATTAGATGAAACATATAAAGATCAGTGAGTTACGTTGCTACGTGATAACAAACTTACTTTTTATGTAGTAAAAAAATGAGAGAGTTTAAGTGTAATAAAAAATAAATTACAAAAAATTCCAGAATTTTCTTATTTATCACAGGAAGAATATAATATTCCCAATGAATGAAGAAATATATATTCATTCAATACACCATCAAGCTCATTGACTCCTTGATTTCGTTTACCAATACCACTAAAAAAAGAAGATAGAGAAATATCACAAACTAATTTCAAAAAAGCTGCAAAAGATGCATTGAATGAAATGCAAACAAATAAAGTTTACTGAGAAAAAACAAAAGAATTACTGAAAAATGTAAGTGAGAAAGATATTATAGATATAATGACAGCATACGCTAGATGTGAAACGGCACCAGATTATAAAACATTTTCAGATAATATTTGAAATGTAGAACTGCATCGTTGGGAACCAAAATATAAAGCATATTCGTTTTCATATTTTCATATACTAATGGGAGAATGACCATGATTAAATGCAAGAAAAAAACTCTGATTGACCGAATGAGATTGTTATGATGCCAAAAATGCATGTAAGCTATTTTTATGATATTGCTTTGAAAAGAAAAAAGGAGATCCTGCATATTTCTTTAAAGTGAAAAACTTATGAGATGCCAAAAAAGTATGATGAACGTATAATTGATCACCAAATAATTACTGACCAAAATTTTGGGCGAATATCCAACATGTAAAATGAAACAATTCATATACATAAATTCAAAAGACTATGCCACAAAAAATTGTTATAGTTTTTAGTGCATAAAAAATTATAGAAAAAAGATGTTCGCTAAGCCGAATTTCATTTATATCTTAGGATTCCAGTCGGTTTCCAGTAACTGAGAGATTTTTTAATATCTCTTGAAGAGATTTCTTCTCAGCTACTATCTCAAGTTTTTTTATCTTTATTTGAATGGGCTCATACGATTTTACCATTTCATGCATAAAGCTCTGTATGCTTTTTTGGATCAACCAAAATATCTCATTCTTGTAAATCATTTTCACTTCGTGGCGATATCCATTCAAATCATATTTTTTCAAAGTCTTTTCTCATTGAACCACATCATCATGATGGTTTTACATCAAATCATGCATGTATAAATGCAGCACGAACGAAACTTTGACAATCGTATCATCACTTACCATTCTTTTTTCCGGTTCATCACCATTCATATCAAAAAGAATCATCTCCAGCAGTAGATAATGCCCATTCTACAGCAGCTTCAACTTTATCATCTATAAATTCAACATTTCATTTATTAGATTCTGTATTATTAGAAGCTTGTATAGATTTATATCATTTTGATTCATAGACGTTAGCTTTTACAATTTTTCTTACACTTAAATAGTCTTTTAGTTTTTTAGGAGAGTTGTCCAACTTTCAGTTTACCCTAGTATAAGGATCCAATACATACCACTCTCAGCTATCATCTTTAAATGCGGAGGCTCTATGACCATAGTTTGATTTGGAATTAGTATATATATCAGCAAAATTTCATTTACCAAGAGATGCAAAAGAAGAAGCGTCAATTCAACTCCAAGAATTCAGAGGTTTCTCATTAGTTTTATCCTCGGGAATTGTTTTAACAGAATCTTTTCATGGTGTTTTTCATGCATCATAAGCATTACCACGAGGTAAATTAACATTAAAGTTCTTTCAATTATTACGTGCTGTCTTTGAACATCGAGTTATCCCATTCTTACCACTCCTTTCAAATGGTTCAGATTTTATATTATCTATCTTTACTCAACAAAATGTGTGGGAAGCAATTTCTTTAGATTCATTGGATCATTCTGTTGTCTCTGCATCTGTTTCCTTATCGTTTTGTTTAGAATCCTTAGATTTTGATGTATCAGCTCAACGCTTAAGTTCTTCTAAGAAATCTTCAAAATCAACAAGATATGGACAGGTGATGAATAATTTTCGTCTTAAAACTTTAAATTCTAAAGACTCCCGATGACTTAAATTATCTTTTTTGTTAAATAATTCAGCATATTTCAACAAATGCTCATCATTTTTTAGCCATTCAGAAAAAAAATTACCTTCAGTTTCTTCTTTCAATCATGCGAGATCTATCACAACACCACGTAAAACAGATCTTCAATCAGATTCTTCCTTTTTTTCTATAAACTTTTTAACTACCTGTTCTTTATTTGCATCCATTACATAATAATTATTGGTATAAAATTTACTTTAATCCATCCTTCAATTCAACTAATTTTCCCTGCAAAATAGGGGAATCCGCTTTCTCAATTCTCTCTTGTAAGAACCTAGAAACTGAATCTTCAATACTTTCCTTAATATTTATCTTACCAACAGTAAAATCATCAATCTTTTCTAGAGTGGCAATATTTAGAGATTCATAAAATTTTCTCAAAAATTTCAACTTTTCTTCAGATTTTTCTAACACATTACGATTTTCAATAATATCATCTAATCCATATTGATGCAAAGTACAAAGATCCAAAGCTTGAGCTGCGATGTTTCTTGCAGAATTCTTATCTTCATTATAATCAGGGATTGGATCAAGTTTAGCATAATTTGATTCAATTCAGATTTCTTTATCTTGATAAATTTGAGCAGCAGCCGTAGTTAATTTTCCAGATTCTGGAGTCAACCCACAGACTAAAATCAGCTTTTTACTCGTTGGAATATGGTCATCATTTCCAAATCAGTCCTCACTTAATAGGCGAGACATGCTTGTTTCATAAGCTCTATTTTTATATTTTTCCCAAACTCTATACCCTTGTTTCTGAAAGTACGTTTCAAATCAGAAAACTAAGTCATACATATTTTCTACATCAATTCCATTAATTACTATATGAGGTTTAGTTCCATATTGATTTTCAATTTTTTTCAAATAAATCGTTAAAAAATCTTTAAATTCTCTTCATCATTCCCACTGTTTATCTTCATCCAAAATGTCTTCAGCTTTTACGCAGAAAAATACTTCTAAATCATATTTGAAATTAGCAAAAATTCTCTTCCACATATCAGCAGGGAATTCAGGAATTATACGAGAAAAATCTGATTGATCTATGCAGTTTCCAACTACTTCTAAATATAGTTTATTTACATTTGATAGCTTATCCTCTATCTCCTTGATTACTTGATTTTGATATTCCGAAATATTAAATCACATTTTTTGTTTTTGCAAGAATAAAAATCCCTTTATTCAAGTATACACGAAAATACTCTTTTTGTCAAAAAATCTGAGGGATTTTATGGTAAATTTTGTATTTACTAAAAAACATGAAATAGTAATTCTCGACCAAGAAAATCCACTTTATAAAAAATTAAAAATTTTGATTTGTCAAATTTATTTTCTCCAGTAAATTATTTCTCGTCTCTTTTCATACTACAGAAAATAATCCATCAGTTGTAGAACTAAACTCAATTTGATCCAGTTTAATATCAATTCATCTCATCATATTTCTTTCAAATTTTAGTCAAATTAACATAGAAATATAGGTAGGAACATTATTTCTTTCTAAGTCTGAATCATAGAAATAACTATATCATCCTCATCTTTCACGTTTTCACCAAGATTGATCAAAAAGAAAATTTCACAGTGAATAAAAAATATACTTTCCACTATACATTTCAAATTCTCACGGAACATGTGAATGACCTCAAAGAATCAAATCAGCTCATGAATCTATTAAATTATGAGCCAGAATTTTTTGCCAATTATTTGGAGAAAAAATATATTCTGTTCATCGGTGAAGTGAAATAATTTTTACATCACAGTTCATGTCTTTCATTTTTTGCAAATCAGATTTAATTTCATCCTCATTTATTCAGTTCCAAAAGACCATTCATCCACGAATTTTCGCAGATTTCCCATCATATGAGTAAGCTCAAATACAAAATTTGATACCATTATTCTCCCATGAAAAAATGTTCCTACTTTCTTCTTGTGTCATTCCTGCTCAAACATAACCTATATTGTGTTCTTTTAGTAAATTCTTTGTAATTGTTAATCATTGATATCCTCAGTTAGAAAAATGATTATTAGTTAATGATAAAAGTAATGGTTTATCCTGGCGATACCTTAGCAATGTTTCAATATTTTTTGGATTAGAGCGAAAATCAAATCATCACTTTGGAATATCATTGTCAGGTTCACAGAATAAGCTTTCCAAATTTAGAAAGAGCATGCAATTGTCAGATTTACAATTTTCAAACTCATTTAATGGGTTATAGTTTCATTGTTTGAATATGCGATCATATCACTGTTTTTTAGCAAGATATCAAATATACCTACTTAGCATTACATCTCATCATGCTACAATATAGCTTGGATTTGAAAAAACAGGAAGCTCAACATTTCTTAGAGATTCTCCAGATAATATGATATTTTGTCACTCAAAATTATTATTTTGTTGTGAATGTTGTAGGTTCGCATAGGCTAAAAATAAGTCTTTCATTCATTTAGCAAAATTTTGAACAAATCGCACTAAAAAACAACAAATCAACATTACAAACGCACAAAAAACCAGACTGTTTCTTTTAAAACCACTTTTAGGACTCGCTTTCTTTCTGCGAGGTCTGGGAGTTTTGATCTCTGATTTTTTTGGCATATATTTTATTTATACCACATAAAAATTCTGGATGTATTTTCTTCTCACATATCTTGATTCAGAATAGTAGATGAGCTATCACGGTACCGCAACTCAGGTTTCTGTCAATTTTGACTTGCTAAAGATTGTACCAGATATAAACAAACAGGGCAGTCCGCATCAATTCAATCAATAAATTCGGCCTCATTCAATACCATGTTCCTTAATGTTTCTATGGATTTTTGGTCGTGTTGCAATGTTTGTTGTTCACCTTGATAATGAGCAAAATCCACTGAAGCTATAATCAAAATATTTCAGTTCAAACCTACTATCTTTGGTAGAATGTCTTTTACGGCAGACATCTGAAAACATGGAGAGATAACGGGAATTATATCAGTATCCGGAAAATATTTATCTATCCATTGAAAATGCTCTCAAATTCCATGTTCATTTGTTTCTAAATTATCTCACCACAGTTCAAATATTTCTTCATTTCCATCACATTTAACTCATAAATCACTTAATTCTGAACTTAATTTTCTCGTATTTGGATTATAACTTACATCGGCAGATATACATATAGTTAGCATTTCTTTTGTCTGTGAGTGAAAATGATTTGGAGAGATTAGAATTATTTTTTCAGGTTCTCATCATTTATAATATTCATTTTTGAGAAAATCATAAAACTTATCTACCTTTTCACTATCTAGCATAAAATGTGGGATAATTGCAAAATTCCATTCAGATTTTTTATTTCATTTTAATCACAAAATTACGCATAAACATGTAAAAATGCATAGTAGTATAATTCAGATTTTGTTTGCCGTTTTAGAAATTTTGGAGAATAATAAATTAAATATCAAATGTTCATACAAGTTTCCTAACTAGCATCAGATTAAAGAATTTAGATAAAATCACAATACAAAATATAAAAGCATTTGCATTATACCAATACAATAGTATAAGAATAGTAGTTTTATTTATATCATAATAAAATTATGCCAAAAAAGAATAAATTGGGAAAAGAAGCATTAGCAAAAGTGAAGGAAGAAAATAAGAAAATAAAGTCAAAAGGGAAAAAAGTAACTGAAAAATGAAAAGAGATAATGGAATGGAAAATAAAAAATTCAACTCAGAAACGGTTTTTCTCATTGGAAGAAAAAGAACAGAGTCTTTTAGAAACAACATATATGATAGTTGTACAAATTTGTCCTGAACTAAGTTGGGAGGATTTTTTAAAATGTTTAAGTAAAACTGACAAGTTCAATACATGAGCAAGTTCTATAATAAAAAGTGTAATTAGAAAAAGGTAAGTCTATGCTAATATAAAAACGAAAAAAAGAACGAGATTTATCGTTCTTTTTTGCTATTAAAATTTTAACATTACTTGGTCTCTTAAAGGCTAATTATAATTCATATTATTAGCGCATGAATAGGATAAAATAACGTGTATAAGTACTTAAACCATTCCTTATGGTATCATAATTTACCATTTGAAAAACTTAAGATCAAGGCTGCCAGAGCATGTCATCAAATCCATGGTAGATAGTTTACCAGCTGTTCTAACCAGGCAGATCCACCTCAAAATCCACTTCTAACCCAAAAATATATAGGAAGATAGATTAGAAATATTCCTACTAATACTAAAAAACGTTTAATCCAATTCCATTTGTTTTCAGTTTTTTCTTCATTTCTAGAATATCTTAGATACCAATAATAAGCAATAATAAGTAACGGTCATACAAAATTGAAATTTGCTCCCATTTTATAGTTTGTAAATCCTATCAAAAGATATGCGCATGTGAGTAATAATACAGCTTTCCATCATATTTTATCATTATTCTCTTTCTTTGAAGGGACAAGAAGTTCAGTAAAAGACATTCCTAAAAATCATAGTAGGAGAGTAATCATAACACTTTGAGCCTCCATAAAACTACTACCAATATTAGATCAAAATTCTAATAAATCATAACAAGGTTCTGATATAACAGCCAGTAGTATTAATGTGGAGATATGTTTTAGAAATCTTCTCCTATTTTTGAAAACGAAAAAAAAACCTTCCGCTAACAAGAATGCATAACAGGGGAATGCTATTCTTCAGATCCATGTTAAAAGCATTGGATTATCAATAAAATTCCACCCAATATGATCAGCAAGCATGGTTGCCATTGCTATAATACGGATAACAAATCCAGTCATAATAATATTATACCATATAAATACATTCAACTTATAGTAATTTGACATTAAAATAAAAGAAAAACAGGATTATAAAATCCTGTTAATCATCAACTATTTTTTAATTAAAGTTCATCGTTTAAATCGGATTTTCATTATTAAATCCAAGGTTGAATTAATTTTATAATTATTTCAGACTATAATATTCTTCAAGTGTTAATCAATTATCCATAATTTCTTTAGCAATTTTTGCATCGCCTATATATCTTAAATGCCGTGGCTCATATCTATATCAAGTAATATCTTCTTTTCATTCAAGATATCTAAGAATAAATCCATAATCTGCTAATTTTTCATGTATTTTTGCAAAGATTTCCTTTTCAGCAATCATGTCATTATTTTCATAAATCAATACTCAATCTTTTATTATACAAATATCGATAGCTAAAGCAGTATGATGCTCTGAATATCATGGAACAGCTACATATTTTTTTGTGTAATCAATTCCATATTCTTCTTCAAATTCTTTCCATAATTCTTCTTGTCTCTGTACTGAACGATAAGCACTATCTAGCTCAATATCAACTCATTCCTTAAGCAAAGCATCTCTTAATTCATAATATTTTTCTAAAGCTTCTTTTTCTACTTTTATAGTTTCATCATATGCATTTTGAACTTCAACCAATTCAACATTAGTCTCCCAGTCTGCAGGGAGTTTGTTTTGTTTATTAACGAGTATCAAATAGTCGTATTTTTGATTATCATTTTTTGTACATCCTATAAGCATCATCGTAATAAACAAACCAAGACATGATAAAATAATTATTCATCAACTACTTCATCTCCATAACTTACACCAAGGCTTCCATCTACGAAGTCAGCTACACATTCAGCAATCATTGTGTAATCAATTCAATCTTTTGTATATTTAACCACTCAATTTCTAACGAAACTTGCTCCACTTTCAGATTCTTCTCCCCATTCAATACTTACATTTTCAGCATCTTTTACAAAATCAGTCATCCATCCTTGTGCATTTTCTTCACATCCAGCCAAACGTTTTTCTTCTGTATCAATATCTTCTAAATTTGGTTCATAATTACATTCACCACTTTCTAGCGCCATATCTTCACAAGTTATTCAGCTAGGGAATGCGCATTCTCCATATACAGCAGTAGGAGAGTGAATAAGTGAATGGGTTCCTCAATGTTCATTACAATACTCAATTCTTTGATTTAAAACCTCATCTTTCCCATGAAAAAACTATCTTTGCGACTTTGCCCCTATTGAGACAACTGTATTATATGTAAAATAGACATAAATTTCAAGAGATTATCATAAAAATATTAAATGTCAACATTCGATATGTTAATTCTAATTTGTAGAAGATATTATAGTAACTGACAAAAAAGACAATTTATTGACATTTGTCAAAATGTATCTTAAAATTTGCTTTTAAAAAATTAATGATTAAACTAATAGGCGTGTGGTAGAACCTTATAGAAAAAGACTGTCTTGGTAGGGCAGTCTTTTTTTTGTCATTTTGAGCGATGGCAAGGAATCTATTTTATGTATTCTTCATTACGCTACGCTTCATTCAGAATGACGACATAATTATTTATTCCATCTTTTCAGAGTCGGAAATAATTTTGTGCAATATTCTCTCATTTCTTCATTAGTCATTCATGCTTGAGCTCAATACTGACTACACATATCAATATATTCTTCCATACTTACATCATCAATAAATTTTCCATCTTTATAGCAATAAATGCAGTAATCGTGGTTTATACTTCAATCAGCATTTGTTCCAAATTGTTCAGGTTTTTCAATAGGCATTCCGCAACTCTGACAAATAGTTTGTTCCATAATTTTAACATTTAATTAATAAATTAGTTCAACAGCTTTTCTAAAGCATTAGCATTTAATATCGTATTGGAAATGAATTCTCATTTGTAGAAATTTGCCCAATTATTGAAAATGCATGGAGCATTCTTAGCTTTTTCTAAACTATCAATTTTGATAAAATTCAGATTTATTTTCTTTTCCTTTGCATAATCAGATAATTCTTGAACTTCATATTCCACATAGGGACATTCATTAGTATAATAGATAGTAAAGGACTGACTATCTATCTTCATTTTTCTTGCACTATCGTTGAATTTTGGAGTTTTAGACTTATCAAATTCTAATGCTAACAATTCGTAATCAGCTATACTATCCACCACTTTAAATCCAAAATGTTCAAAGAATTTCTTTTCACCAAGGAACGGCTTTTTCTTTTTGGAAACCAAAGTACAAACTCCACTCATTTTCTTCTCTTTCGCATCGTTTATCGCATATTCCAATAATTCTTTTCAAATTCATTTTCCTTTAAAACTTCCAGCAACCCATAGACAGTAAATATATTCATAATTCTGACCAATAACTGGAACTCGTGCAGTTTCAATAGGTTCATATTCAATAAACATTTTTCATCTATCATTTAGTTTTCTGAAAACATGTCAGTCTTTTAATTTACTTTTAATTCGCTCTTTCTTTTTATCTACTCAACATTGATGCTTTGGATCTCATATAGCACAGCAGATATGTTCGTTATCAATATTTTCTGCTGTTAGATTAATGTATTCGTGCATGACAGAGTTTTATATTTTAAATATTTACTTCATAATTATCATCAATAAGAATATAATTCAGATTATGCAATTTAACTTGTTCTAACACATTTGAATTATCTTCCAAAATTTCTTCAATTATGCAGTCATCATCTAAACGATTTTCTATAACATTTCAATATTTCTTTATATCTTCAAAATGGTTTTTTATATATTTTTCACTCATTACCAGACAATAATATTTAATTTTTTGTAAATACTTTTTTTCAAAGCTTTTAGTCCAATTATATGGTATATAGCATCATTCAATAATTAGATTTTGATTATTTTCAATGGCCGTTTTGATTATTTCACGAACAATAGGTCGTAAATATTCAGTTAATTCTGTATTATCGCTCATTGGAGTCAAATTAGTGTTTCCACTACGGATTAACCCCATTTTTAGATGGTCTATGGATAGATATGGATATTTATATTTTTCAAGTAACTTTTGAGCGAGAATGGTTTTGCCTGTATGTCATGCTCATGTTATCAAAATTATTTCTGAATCTTTGTTTCCTTTGTTCATAATATTCAATATGCTATTTTAAAAGTTTTTTAATTTCTATTTTCACTTTTTCTAAATCATTTGAAGTTAGAATCGGAATTAAACTATTGATTTCATCAATTGATTTATCCCACCACTTAAATTTTTCCAACAATTCAATCAATTCATCATCAAATCTTTTTCTGATAATTTTGATGGGATTTCATGCTACAATCGTATATGGTTCTATATCTTTTGAAACAACACTATTTGCTCAAATTATTGCTCAATCTCAAATATGAACTCAAGGGAGAATTGTTACATTTTGACCAATCCAAACATCATTTCAAATTACTGTATCTCATTTCAATGGTAAATCTTCTGCTTTTGGTGGAGTTTGTTCCCATCATTCTAAAGTATAGAATGGAAATGTAGAAATAGCATTCATTTGATGGTTCGCTCAATTCATTACAAATTCAACTCATGCTCAAATTTGGCAAAATTTTCCAATAATTAGTTTATCATTATTCCGTTCATAAAAATGTGTAACATGACTTTCAAATTCTGAATCAGCGATATAAGTAAAATCTCCAACAATAATATTTTTATTTGTTATTGTTGGTTTTACATATATTTCTTTATCATATCATTCAATTGGATGGATTGTGTTTGGATTCGGATTTTTTCAGTCTTTCATAATTATAATTTTTTAGTTAAATAATCCTTAACACAAATTACATTAAAAAAATCTGAACAAATCACAATATGAAATTAAAAAAAAGCTCTCCAAACGGAGAGCTAATTTTGGATAAGAAAAACTAATTATTATAATAAGGCAAATCTACCGTAATATGTGATACTTTTATATTTGAATTATCTTTTCATTCATTACCTGCTATTATTACTGGCAAATATATTTCTTCATAATTATGAGATACTGGTACAGGTAGAGACCAGAATTCACATCATTCATCATGTAAAGAAATCTCAGTTTGTGTAATAGGATTCTGAGGTGTAAGAATTATACACATAGTTTCTCATTCCTTAGCCCAAGGAGTTGTTTTTGAAAATCTCTCTGGTCCATCAATCACTCATGAATTTTTCTGCCAGAAATGATTTTTACCTGGATTTCTAGCTAATGGAGTTCATAATGATTGAATAAAAGAACCACTACTTACTTCAATTTTTATTTCATGAATTTTAATTCAACTTTCTACACGATTTCAATGTTCATCTACTTCATCTCCATAAATTGCTTCTCAATGAATACCTCTATTAAAGAATTTTGAATTCGTTGGGAATTTTATAAAGAACTGTCTTCATTCTCATTCCCATTGAGTGAAGTTATCATCAATAGCGATAACTTTATCTTCCCAGTCTGATTCTAAATCAATAAATCTTCCAAAACTATCATCATTGTTGTCGTTATAAATTCATAATCAGTGGTCATATTTAAAATTTTCAATCATTTCATAAACATTTGGAGCATAATTGTAATCATTCCATTGCAAATGAGTAATCCAAGTAATAGCCACTCCGATAATAAAGAAAATTCAAATAATAATTCCAAGGATTACTTTACAAGTAATCTTTCCAGCTTTACTAAATCATCCGATTTTCATTTTTGTTTTGATTAAAGAATAAAATTTTTCATACCCTATTATACCCCCCCCTATGGATTTGTCAAATATTTTAACACTTTTTTTGAAAAATGTTGAAAAGTGTTTTTTGAATGAATAAAAAAAAGGAGAAAACTGAATTTCTCCTTTCGTTGTTTCCAAATTTTTACTTAGAAATTAACAATTGAACCATCCTCTAATACACATCCACCATCAACCCAATTTCATCACATATTAGAACAAGCTTCCTCTACCATTGCTTGAGTTTCTTCCTCAGTTTGTCATTCCAAAACTCTCATTTTTGCCACAGGCATATCTGAATTTGTTTCTTCTGATACTTTTTCTGATACTTCTTCTGCAGCTACATCTTGTAATTCTCCATTAAATTTATGATTTGAGAATTCTACATTTACACTTTTATCTACCATATCAATTACACATTCTACATCATCTTCAGCCACATCTCAATTTTCCTCACGAGTTACATGTCAATTCAAAACGAATGATGCTCAAGCTTCTTGTTCCACATCCCATTCAGCATTGAATGTTTCAGTATTTAGATAGAAACCAACTCTATCATTACAAGCCAAAAGGCGACCAGCATCATTATTTAGGTTGTATGAAGCAGTTTCGTTGCTCTCATCAGTAGAACTGGTATCGTTAACATTCACATGGAAACTACATCCACTAAGTAATAATCATCCCATTAAAAGGGTAGTCAAAAGTCAGATTTTTTTCATTTTTTGATAAAATTAAAATATAAATTATATATTATATAACGACAGAAATTTGAAAATGTGACACATATTGCTAGCTATTTCTTTTTATTTTCCTTTTCAGCTTTTATTTCTGCTCTAATTCTTTTTATATTTTCTTTCATTCTTTTTGGTAATTCACGATATTTAAATCAAACTAAGTGTACTTCGTTATATTGAACCCAGATATATCATCAAATCATAATTAAGAATCCATACAAGAAATGAATAGGTTCAACTAAATTATTAGAAATTAGATAATAGAACATCCAAATAGATAAAATCAACTCAATTTCAGCTGTAATCATTCATGGAGAATATGGTTTCTTAAGTCTTGCAGCATATATAAATACAATATGAACAATTCATTCAAAAATTCCTAAACATCATGCAGGAATTATCAACCAAGCATGATTGCTACAAAAGAATGGAACAAAAGTTAATACCATTAAATAAATTGAAGTTACCACTCTTGAATATCTAACGATTTCAGGTGTTAATTTATCTTTAAAACCTGTAATTTTTCAGATAACATTCGTAGCAAATCATCATGGATAATAGCTTTCTTCTCGTTCATGAAGTATTCAAAGCAATATAGCAATGACTGCAAAGGCCTGAATAGTATTAGTATTAATAACTCATGCATAAGCCATCACAATCATAGAGATTACCGTATAAATCTCCAAAGAATAATACCTAAGAAAACGAATCATGATTATTGTATTTAAAGCTAAAAGAATTTTCTTTTATTCTCCAACTTTCAATCCTTTACTCAAATTTTTACTCAAAGTAGATAAAGCAGATTTTAATTGACTTCAAGTCAATCCATCATAAGCAGCTTGCCATTGAATGTCATTTAATCTACTTCAACTAGCATCCACTACATCATCAGAATCGTAGAATTCATAGTGAGTAAATACTGGACCTCGTGCGATTCTCTTTCCGTTTGCATCATCTATCATTACAAGCATTAATGCTGGTCTACCTACAGCTTCATAAAGTGGATTTCATCCCTCAGAAGTGAAGATATCAGCAATCAAAGCTGCTCTCATTTCTTTCTGAGTTACTCAATCAGCCAATGGGAATGTGATTTGAGATAATTTATCATAAGCTGTTCTCATCCATTCAAAATCTTCATCACTGATTACTTCATTATTCATTTGCTGAACGAGGATAGATTTGATATGAGTCAAGAATTTATCAAATTCTACGAAATTATTTAGAATATAATCATCAAGTTCAGAGAAATCAGATTTTGTTTCATTATTTAATTCTATCAATTTATTTACTACATCAATATCTGCTTCAATATATCATTTTGGAACTGGTAATAAAGGAGGATCTACTTCGATATTACAGTCTCCACCACCACCTCATCACATTTCAGCATAAGCCTGTTTTACATAAAGTAATGTATCGTGTTTGAGTTCAGTATAAGAACCCATATAAGTAACTAGATTCTTGAGTCTATAAACTGGGTCAAGTTTGAAATATGGAGCATTTTCTTCAGCTTCATTGATTAGATATCCAATCATATCAATCCATTTGTGATATATTGTATTCATAATTCATGGATTAGTTACTTCTTTTCTTAGTTTTTCAATAGCTGCTTGCTTAACTTCGTTATAGCTTGAATATTGAGTAAACTCTGAGTCTTCCAAAATATCTTCTTTCACAATTCTGACATTCATCCAAAGGTCAACCATTTCAGCGGCATCAGAATTATTTTCTAAAACATCAGGCACGATAAGAGCTGTTTGCATATTTGGCATATAGGCATATTCTTTTTCGGCACTACCTGCAGTCATCAAATCAAATAAATAACTATCAATTGTAAACTTCTCTCCAAAGAATACAAATCCTGCAGTCATATCTTTTGCATCCTCTGAATCTTTTTCCATTATTGCAGTAGTTCTATAATCAGTAGATTGAATCTTCTGTGGAACGAGTTTGAATAATTCAGATTTCTTTTCTTCTGAGATATTCAGAATAGATTCTGGAGATGTGAAATTATTTTCTTTCATCCAAGCAGTCAAAGATTCCAAAGTCAAATCGTCATCTCAACCAATCAGCTTTTTAATCTTTGCTGATAATTCTCAAAGTTTAGCTGTATCTTCATCTGAAATATTACTAACCATAACCAAAGCAGCATTAGTTAATTTATCATCTCAGAAATAGAATTTTTCTCTCATGAGCCATTTCATAGCCATGAAATAAGTTTTCAATTCAGCATTGTCAGTGTAATGAGAGCGAGGAGCAAATTGTGTGTAATCCTGCATTATTCCATTTATAGCGATAAAGTCAGGACTATAACTCATCAAGAATGGGTCAGGAATTATGTCTTTAGCAGAGAAAATCTGCTCCAAAATCTTATTCATCAATTCTTGGTCGGCAGAATTAAGTTTTGAAATATAGTTTTTAGCATTTTCTCTAACCAGATTTCTAAGTTCTTCATCATCTTTTACTGTTCATTCAATCCATTCTCATTTAGCTTCATCAAAATGTGGCTCAATCTCCAATTTCTCTTTCTCTACCAAAATCGTAGCAGGGATTGACCAATAAGCAGCTAAGAATTCGTAAGTTTCTTTCAAATCTGGGTCAGATTCAGATTTTGCTAAATTAGCAAATTTTTCAAATAAATTCTGACTTAATTCTTTGATTGTATCTCTGGAAATAGTTTGTTCGTAGAATTTCAAAGTATTATCAAATAATTTATGATAAGAATGCAAAAGCAAATCATTCGTGATAAGAATTGCACTTGCAGGATTTCTTTCAAATTCAGAATTTTCTCAAGCGATTTTATTATAAATATATGTCCATTCTTCAGGGCTTCAATATGGGCTATTTACAAGATTTTCTGAAGATTCTTCATTATAAGAAAGGAACATATTTTTACCCATCATTTCACTTAAACCTTCAATTCTATCAGTAGGAACGATAGTCCAACCTTTTTCAGCTAAAACAGCTTTATCTTCATCATTCAATGCTAATTTACTATCATTAAATTTATAACTTCATGTAAGAGTAAGAATATTTCATTCCTTAATCTCATCCTTGGAGAAGTTGTTACTATAATATGAATGTCCTCAGTATCATCAATTTACAGTAAATTCCTTAAAATTACTTGCCAATTCTTGTCAGAGACAACGATTTAAGCTCGTTACATCTCCACTCGTGAGAGTGTATTCCTTTGTCCAATCTTTTGTGTAACCATTCAAAATTGCATCATAGTTTTCCATCTCAT